>NZ_JBXXYC010000007.1:0-105002 GCF_057222035.1 Fenollaria sp.
TCCTGAGCCAGGATCAAACTCTCGATTAAATGGTTTATTTAATCCCAAGTTAACCTTGGCTCTTAAATTCGAAATTATTTATCAATAAAAAAATTGATTGGTTTAAATCGTTCTTTTCACTTTTATTCAGTTTTGCTTGCCTTCTGGAGTCTTTCCAGATGACTTATCCATTCTACCATTTATTTGTTATGTTTGTCAAGTCTTTTTTTGCTTTTTTTTAAAATTTTTTAAAAAAATTTTAAAATTGTATGTAGATGCTTCGCCTAATACTATCTGTTGTATATTTCTTAATAAAAGAAGAACCTCACCCATTTACAAAGCTTCGCTTTGAATGGGGCCCGAGAACCTTGGTGCTTCGCACTAGCGCCCTTGAGATTGTTAATTTCATACACCAAGAGAACAAGCGTTAGCGATGTTCGATTGGCTATGTATGATTTATTCCAGAGATCACAAAAGTGTCGAGTGAAGCGAAGACAATTTTGGTTGATCTTACGGATCCTTCCTCGGCAATGCTCGAGTATTTAATTATACACTGCGCTTGCCTCGTCGGTCCACTTCGCCCAATCATCTCATTCTATCTAAGAAATTAGTTTTTAGTTTTTAATTTTAAATTATTTTTACATTAAATATTAAATTATTTACTCGTCATATGCCATATGCCTTTACACATAAAAAAGCAGTGGACATATATCCACTGCCATTAATATATTATATAGTTAAGAAATCCTTAACTCTTTATAGCGTATTAGCTCCACTTCTCCCTTGTTTTTAAAGTTCCTCTTCACTGTTTCGTAATAATACATTTCATTCTTTTGCATTACTCTCTTTGAAGCTATATTTTCTCTTTCAAATGAGCCGAATATATTTTCAATGCTGCATTCTTTGTGAAGTGCTTCCATGAATGCTTTAAGTGCTTCGCTCATGTAGCCTTTGTTCCAATACTTTGGATTTAGGCAGTAACCGAACTCGGAGTCTTTTTGTCCCTCGCCAAAGATTCTCGCGTCTATGGTTCCTATCATTTTATTATTTTCTTTTAGGACTATGGCTTTTAATACGTAGGAGTCTTTTTCCCTTGCTTCTTTGCTTAGTGCATCAAGGATTTTTTCTGAGTCTTTGACTGTTTGATGCGGCTTCCAAGAAAGATGTTTTGTCACTTCTTCAAGCTTTGCGTATTCAAACATATCTTCTGCATCGCTTACGCTTGCGTCTCTTAAGATTAGTCTTTCTGTCTGTATGTCTTTCATTAAAAACTTTCTTCCTTATATATATAAATAAATTTTATTCGTATGCTTGTTCGTAAATATTAATTACGTCTTGTAATTTTAAATCTGAATAGCTTGTCTTGTAAACGCCCGTCTTCTTTGCCATGTCTTCAATTTTATCTCTTTGCACTCCTAATTCTTTAAGTGTTGTTGGCGCGCCGATGGATTTGAAGAACTCTTGTAATCTTTCTATGGACTTGATTGCGGCTTCGTCGTCTGTCATCTTTGATGTATCCATCTTCCAAACGTTTTCTGCCCATCTTCTAAATTTCTTTTCATGTCCTTTGTATACGTATTTTAAATAATTTGGATGCATTACTGCAAGTCCCATGCCATGCGAAACGTCATAGAAGGCTGATACTGTATGTTCAAGTCTGTGGCTTAACCAGTCTGAACGTTTGCCAAGTGATGTAAGTCCGTTGATTGCAAGTGTTGATGCCCACATAAGATTTGCTCTTGCTCTATAATTTCTTGGGTCATCTAAGGCTATATAAATATTTTCAATTATGGTTCTCATAAGTGCTTCGCTTATTTCGTCTGTAGTATTCTCTTCGTCTGGCATTGAGAAATATTCTTCCATAACATGGCTGAACATATCTACTGTACCGCTGATTAAGTGATGCTTTGGTAATGAGTATGTGTATGTTGGGTCAAGGATTGAGAATTTTGGATAGCATGGATCACCTCCGAAGCTTAGCTTCAATTGTTCTTCCCAGTTAGTGATAACGCCGCCGTTATCCATTTCACTGCCTGTTCCAGCCATTGTCAATACACTTCCTAATGGTGTTGCGTCTAAAACTTCGTCTTTGTTGATAAAATATTTCTTCCAAAAATCTTCGTCAGTTTTTGCGCCAGCAGCTATTGCCTTAGAGCAGTCTATAGTTGAGCCGCCTCCAACTGCTAGGATGAAATCAATATCATGTTCCTTAACAATTTTGATGCCTTCATAAACTTTCTCAACTCTTGGGTTTGGCATTATTTCTGAAAGTTCATAAACTTCTTTGCCTTCAAGTGCTTCCATAACTTTATCGTAAATGCCATTTTTCTTGATGCTGCCTTTACCATAAGTAAGTAAAACCTTCTTATATGGCTTCATCTCGTCCTTTAGTGCTCTAATTGATCCTTCTCCAAAATGAATTTTTACTGGATTATAAAAATAAAATGCGTCCATCTTTCTTCCTCCCCTTATTTAAATATCTTTGTGAATAGTTTAGCAGTCTCTTCCTCATCTGCGATGAAATAAGAAGCGCCGCCCTCGTATTTATCTGTGCCTGGTATTGTCTCAATCGTAAGCTTATCTTGTGAATATGATGTAAATACTTTTGCTAGCTCAAGCATTTCATCTATGCTAATGTTTGTTAATACGTGTTCAAGTCCTGCTTGTATCATACGTGGAAGCTTTGTCACGTTATTTGCGCTAAGTGTTTGTTTCATAAGTTCTTTGATGAAATACTGTTGATGAGTGACTCTTCCGACGTCTCCTAAGAATTTATCGCCTTGGCCATGATTTGATTTTCTAAATCTAAGAAACTCCATAGCTCCCTTGCCATCTAGTTTTTGCTTGCCTTTCTTTAAGTGAATGTGTAGAGGAGGCGAGTCTGTCGGGTCATCGTAGTCCATATCAAATGGCACATCTATCTCGATTCCGCCGATAATATCGACTATGGCCTTAACGCCTTTGTAGTCAACTGCGATATAATTTGTTACATCAACGTTAGAAAATTCTCTAAGTGTGTCAATGGCTGCATAAGGACCATCTTTTGCAAATGATGCATTAATCTTTCTCATACCTTCGTGGCCCACTATCTTAACTCTCGTATCTCTCGGTACGCTAACTACATTAACTTTACCAGTTTTTTTATCAATCTTAACAAGCATCATGGTGTCAGATGGGTTACCTGTAGTAAAATACCTATCTTCGCCAGTTTTGCCTTCAAGCTTCGCAAGTTTTTTCTTGATATATCCAAGACCATTCTCCCCGTCTATACCAAAAAAGGCAAAGACTAGTTCGCCCTCAAGCTTTTCCTCTGTCTTTTGATTTATCTTTGTTTCATCGACTATAACTAATTTATTATCCTTTTTAGAAAGCTTATTGTAATAATAAAGCCCAAAGAATAAAATTAAAACTAGTAGCGATATTAATATTATTTTAAAATACTTAATGAATTTCTGCATCTAAAATTACCTCATCTCCCGCCTTGCTCATGGCTTTGAACTCTCTAACAACAAAATACATTGCTAGCACAAAAGCTATGAAGTCTGCGATTGGTGTTGCGTAAAGCGCTCCTAATATGCCAAAGAATTGTGGCAAAACTATAATCAGTGGTAGATAGAATAATACTTGTCTTGTTAATGAGACAAATATTCCTAAACGCGCCTTGCCGATGGATGTGTAAAAGTTTGCTGTAATTGGTTGAAGACCGTTTAAGGCTGTCATTATCAGTGTTATACGTAGTAATATAGTAGTAAATTCCATATAAAGATCATTGCCTTTACCAAAGATATTTACAAAAATTTGTGGCCATATCTCAACAATCAAGAAAAATATTGTACTATAGATGACTGAAATCTTAATTGTTGTTAGATATGTGTCCTTAACACGTCTATAAATTTTGGCGCCATAATTGTATCCGATGATTGGCTGTCCGCCTTGAGCAAGACCTATGTTAAAGCCTATAAGCACGATGTAGAGCTTTGACGCGATGCCGACTGCAGCTAGCGGTATATCTGGTCCATACTTACTCATCGCTCCGTAATGAGTCATGACATTATTCATAACTATCTGCACAACAACCATTGCCAATTGATTAATGCAGGCTGCTGAGCCAAGTTTAAGTATGGCAGCCAATTCTTCTTTATGTATCTTGAAATCTTTTTTACGGATTGGATTATCTTTCAAGAAGAATATATAGTATAGTGCTAATAAAAAGCTCACCGCTTGTCCTATGAATGTCGCCCATGCAGCGCCTTTGATGCCCATATTTAAGTTGACCATGAATATGTAGTCTAAAACAATGTTAAGTATTGCTCCTACTACATTCAGCATCATAGCGTATTTTGGTGATCCATCAGCTCTTATTATATGGGAGAGAGCTATTGAAAACACTATAAATACTATTGCCATGGATGTGATCGATGTGTAATCATAAGCGTATTGAAATATGTTCTCACTCGCTCCAAATAACTTTAAAAGCGGATTTATGAACGTCATAACTAAAGCGAGTTCAAGCCCAGCAAAGAAAAGCAATCCTGTAATTCCTGTTGCAACTGTCCTTTCGGCTCTTTCATCATCGCCTCTACCCTTGTATATACTGTAGTTTGATGCTGTTCCTATGCCTAAAAGTAAAGCTATCGCTGTGGATATTGTAGATATGGGGAAGCTAACTGTTGTAGCTGCGTTACCTAAGTGACCTACAATGTTGCCTATAAAAATTTGATCGACAATATTGTATAGAGCACTAACTAAAAATGCTAATATCGATGGCACAGCATATTTTATTAATAATTGATAAATTGGTTTTCTTACTAAGGGATTGTTATATCTATCTTCTGTCATTTTGCCTCCTATACAAAGTTGTCATAATCTTCATCATCATGAAGGAGCTTAAATTTTCCTTCATTATAATCATATATCTTAAGGCTCAAGCCTTTAATAAGCTCTACCTTGTTAGTATCTTTTAAATCAAGTCCTTCTAAGACAGTTGTTATCACTCTTAGCTTGCTTCCGTGAGTCATAACAAGAACTTTCTCATAATTAGTTTTTATGAGCTCAAAAATAAAAGCAATGGCGTCTTCAAGTGCATCTCTGTATGGATATATGCCGCCTTCGTTAAAAAGGTCTGGCCTTTGCATGATTAAATCTTCTCTATCTGGATCAGTTGCAACACTTTCTGCCCAAGTCATGCCCTCGTGGCTAAGCATAGACACCTCTCTAAGTTTTCTATCTGGAATGATGTCTAGCTTTAATGCCTCGTTAATGATTTTAGCGCTATCCATAGCTCTCTTTTGATCTGATGAGTATATGATTTCAATACCTTCATCCTTTAATCTAGCACCAAGTTCCTTCGCTTTCTCTTTGCCTTCAAGTGTAAGAGGAGAATCAAGTAAGCCTTGAATTCTCCTCTCCTTATTGTATTCTGTTAAACCGTGTCTTGTAAAATATATTTTCATTAATTCATGTGCTCGATAAGAGCCTTCATTGCTACTGGGAAATCCTCTAAGCTTAAGTCATATACAACTTTTGCGTAATCTCTGATTTCTTTTTGAGCGTGTCCATCCATCCTTTGCTTAATAAAGTGAGCAACTGATTGAAGTGACGCTGTCCAGTACCATCTTACATATAAACTATAAGCTGGCAAGAAAAGTCTTGCTTGTTCAGAGCAAATGCCATCTTCCATAGCTTTTTCATATAATCCTTGACCTTTTTCAATAAGTTCAAGTAAATCTTTTGTATATTCTTTGCCTAATTCAGTAGCAACTGGTTCGCCGCTGCCTTGCTTTTTATTGTCAGGCATGCTTCTCCATTCATTTTCATTTGGCACATAAAATACTGGCTCTTCAGTAACATAGCGTCTAGAAGATTCATTCCAGCCGTTCATAGTATCGCCAATGCCTTCCATGTGAGATGAACCAACAATGTATTTCCACCATTGTCTAGCTACCATAAGCGGTGCATACACTTCAAATTGTAGCATAGCGTGTCTAAATGGCGATGTGTGATCATGTTTAGCTAAAAAGCTAATTAATTTCTCGTCATTTTGATCCAATTCAAAAGATTCTTTTTGATAAGAAACTCTTGCCGCATTAACTACAGTAAGGTCGCTACCTAAATGGTTTACAAGCCTTACATAACCTTTGTCTAAAACTTTTTTCATTTTATCCATGGCTTAGTCCCTGTTATTCTTTGGTGAATAGTTAGGAGTTTCCTTAGTTATAGTGATATCATGTGGATGGTTTTCAATTAGTGATGCGCTTGTAATTTGAACGTATCTTGAATTTGTCTTAAGTGTAGGAATGTCCTTGCATCCAAGGTAGCCCATACCTGATTTTAATCCGCCAAGTAATTGATAAATAACTTCGCCAACTTTTCCTTTATAATGAACTCTTCCTTCAACACCTTCTGGTACATACTTCTTAGCCTTTGATTGGAAATATCTGTCAGATGAACCAGCCTTCATCGCTGCTAGTGAGCCCATGCCTCTGTATTCTTTATATCTTCTGCCTTCGAAAATAACTTCTTCTCCTGGTGATTCGTCAGTACCTGCGAATAATGAACCCATCATAACAACGTCAGCACCAGCAGCTATCGCCTTAGTAACGTCTCCAGAATATTTTATACCACCGTCAGCAATTATAGGTATGCCAGTTTCTTGAGATGCTCTATATGCTTCCATGATAGCGCTTACTTGAGGAACGCCAATACCTGTTACAACTCTTGTTGTACAGATAGATCCAGGTCCTATACCAACTTTAACGCAGTCAGCACCAGCATCCATAAGAGCCTTAGTACCTTCGTAAGTTGCTACGTTACCTGCTATCACTTGTAAATCAGGGAATTCCTTTTTAATGCTTCTAACAGCGTCAAGTACTCCCTTTGAATGACCGTGAGCAGTATCTAGAACGATAACGTCAACTTTTGCATCATATAGAGCCTTAACTCTTACAAGCATGTCCTCAGTTATACCAACAGCTGCTCCGCAAAGAAGTCTTCCTTGATCATCTTTAGCAGAATTAGGGAATTCGATAGACTTTTCTATATCCTTAATAGTTATAAGTCCTCTTAGATGGAAGTTTTCGTCAACAATTGGAAGCTTTTCAATCTTATGAACCTTCATAACGTCCAAAGCTTCATCCATGGAAACACCTTCTCTGCCAGTTACAAGATTATCCTTAGTCATAACCTCAGCAATTTTCTTTTCCATGTTAGTTTCAAATCTCATGTCTCTGTTAGTGATGATACCAACAAGTTTGCCGTCTTCATCAGTTATAGGCACACCAGAAATTTTGTACTTTTTCATAATAGCTTCAGCGTCAGCAATCTTATGTTCAGCAGATAGATAGAACGGATCAGTGATTACACCGTGTTCACTTCTCTTAACTCTGTCAACTTCGATAGCTTGGTCCTCAATTGACATATTCTTATGAATTATACCAATACCGCCTTCTCTCGCCATCGCGATAGCCATCTTTGATTCAGTTACAGTATCCATGCCAGCACTCATCATCGGTATATTTAGCTTAATTTTTTTAGTTAATCTAGTTTCAGTATTAGTTTCTTTTGGCAAAATTTCCGAAAAATTTGGTACTAGCAGTATATCGTCAAATGTTAATGCATTTCCAATAAACTCCATCTTTACACCCCTTCTTTGTATTTTTTAATATCCTAAATATTTTTGTGCTTCGATAGCGCAAGTGCAGCCCTCAGCTACAGCAGTTGCTATCTGTCTAATCTTTTTGTCAATAATATCTCCACAAGCGAATACACCTGGGATTGATGTCTTAACTCCATCGGTCTTTATATATGCTCCTGACATTTCAAGGCTGTCCTTAACTAGCTCAGTGTTTGGCGCTTGACCAATATAGGCAAATATAAGGAATTCGTCCTCGCCATTCTCAAAAATCTTTTCTTCCTTCTCAGTTGAGTCATATACACAAACTTCAGTTATCTTATCTCTTGTTCCGCTTGCGCTAACAATCTTAGATGATGTCATCGCCTCGATATTGTCAGAATTTTCAATCTTTTCCTTGAACTCGTCAATCATGCCAAGCTCATCCTTTTCTTCGATTAAATAAACCTTCTTGGCAAGCTTTGATAGATATAAAGCTTCCTTAGCAGCTCCGTCCGAACCGCCCGCAACGAAGATGATTCTGTCTTCAATCTCATCATCAAGACCTAAAGCTGAGTGTTCAACTCCAATTTCTTTTTCATTCTCAAGGCCTAAATCCTTTGGAGTAGAGCCCATAGCGATGATTACTGCCTTTGCATTGTATGAGTTTTGTCTAGTTTTTACCTTTTTTAACTCATATTTTAAGTCAAGTTCGATGACCTCTTCATATTTTAGCTCAATATCAGCTTCTGCGATTTGATTTTCTAACTTTTCCCTGAAAGTTTCACCTGATTCGCCCTCAGATAAACCCACATAATGAGTTACATGTGAAACACTTTTAATAAGGCCTCCAACTTCGTCCTTCTCTAACAAAAGCACATTGAAGCCGCGGCTCTTTGCATATAGAGCAGCAGAAACACCTGCAGGGCCGGCGCCCACTACAATTATATCGTACATTTTATCCTCCTTTGATAATAATTAAAACTATTCTCCTATTATTTTATCACAAATTTAGCTATTTGTAAAGCAATGAGCATGATTATTTTAATAATTTTAACTGTGATAATGACCTTGAGAAAATATTTTTCTATGTAAATAAACTATAAAAATATTATCTAAATAAATTTTATTAATTTATCATATAAAATAGAGGAGCACAACGCTCCTCGTCATTTATTTATATTGTGCTCTTTCGCCGCCTATAAGTTTTGGTCTTCTTCTAACAAGAGTTAAGTGCGCGTCTCCAATCTCTTTCACGCTGACTCTAACTGGAACAGCAACCGGTTTTATGTGCATACCAATAAAAGTGTCTCCGATGTCAAGACCCGCGTGTGCTTGAATAGCTTCAACCACAACAGGATCAGCTAATTTTTTATAAGCGATAGTCGCCATAGATCCGCCTGCATGCATCTTAGGCACAACACTTACCTCTTCAAGAAAATATTTTTCCATGCACTCTCTTGTAGTGACGATGGCTCTGTTTAAGTGCTCACAGCATTGAAAAGCAAGATAAATCTTATGTTCTTTTGCAAAATCCATAAAAATATCTATAAATTCTTTAGCGACATCCATCGACGATGCCTTGCCTATGCGTCCGCCAACAACCTCACTAGTCGAGCAGCCAACTACAAGTATCTCGCCTTCCTTTAAATTCGCCTCGGCTTGAAATTCATCAAGCACCATTTTAAGCGTCTCTTTATATTCTCCCATGTATATCACTCCTTATTATTATCTATAATTTTATTTCTATAATATATTTTATATCAAATAAATTTTATTGTCAATCGGCATAAAAAATCCGCATCGTTTGATGCGGATAATTAAATAATCTTATTGTATTAGTGTTGACCATCAGCTGCCATTGCTTGATAGCTTAGGTTAAAATATTTTCTCTTCTTATTTGTAGTGTCATTCCAGGTAACATCGAAGTATTTCCACTCGCCATTGATCTTTGCTTTGTTCCAAGCGTGATCAGCATTCGAAACAGTTTGAGATTCGATGCCGCATAGCTCGCACATACGGTTGAAAAGATTCGAGTACGCTTCGCATACTCCTTTGCCTTCATCCATGATGGCTTGCCAAGAATAGTAATAAAAACCATTCTTTGTAGTCATATTATCACCTTGAGCGCTGTTAAGCACTTCATAGTAGTAATCTGACTTACCTAGTATATAGTCGTTGATCTTTTCAAGTTTTTGTACATCACTAAGATTCTTTGGCCAAGAATCAACAACATTTTTTAATTCCTTTGCATAGCCATCAGTTTTAGCTTTCTTAGCATTTAATGTGCTAAGATCTTGCTTAAACTTAGGCTTAATGGTGAGCGTCTTCCTCGACTTGCTGTAGCTCGACGAAATTTTCTCAAAGTCAATAGCTTCAAATTTGCAGTCGCTCCTTGTTCTAATTATGTCATAAACTTCTTGTAAAGCAGCGTCCCATTCAGAGTCGTTTTCTATAACTACATTCTCAAACTTTATCTCACTGTCGCAGTTATTGATTCCTTCCACTAATTTATCTTGTTCAATAACACTTGGAAAGAATACGAATATAAAAATTTGTACTATAAATAAAGTTTCAATCAGTAGCATATCATCACCCCGATTTCTATGATGCTTTCACATAGTAAATACTGTGATTAGTAAATACTATGCTGATTTTACTAGTCCTATCTTATCTACAACTATATTATAGCACAAAGCTTTGTTTTTGTAAAGTGAAATCGTGCGGAAGTCGAAAATATTTTAAAATTTTATACTTAGCCATTGTTTTTTAGGTTTTTTTGAATAGTTTCGCTCTTAAAATATTTTTATGCACAAAAAATAATTTTCACAAAACTATATACATAGTATTAGTTAAGAGCAAATTTATCTAGATTATGAAACTAAAACAAAACTATAAGCAAGACATAAAAATGCCCCTATGCATCGCTACATAGGGGTACCTCTTATTTATCCACAATACTTAATACTATGAGCCTTTGATTGTTGGCCTCATAAGTGCAAGTAACAAAATTAATTATCTTGTCGTCCTCTTTTAGCTCGTAGTTAGTATCATAAACTGCGTGCTTCTTGAGAAAATTGTAGAATTTTTTTCTTTGTTTAAAAGTCTTGTAATCTTTCGGATTGATATAAGTTTCTCCTGAGATTCTGGCTGCAAGAGTGCAAGTGGTTCTAAAATCTTGCTCTCTCGTGTAAATTGTAAAGCCTGTCTCACTTGGATTATCTTTAAACTTATGAAGCGATGCAAACATCGTTCCATTTTTAATCATGTGTCCATATATCATGACCATGGGGTCATCAATAGATTCATTTCTATAATCCATAAAGATGGATCCGACTAGATTCCTCTTGCCATTGGCAGCTCGATAAAGATAGTAGTAATTGTCCTTGCCCTTAACGACAGGGTAGTCAATACTTCCCTCGTCTGATTCTAGCCAGCAAACGATATCTTTGTTAATGGCTTCTAGCGCATCAAAGTCGACCTTCTTTGCCTCTTCTTTAGCTTCATCAGCCTCGCCATTAGCATGATCCTCATCTTTATTATCCTTTTTAGAAACTTTTTCTTCAATCTCTTTATAAATATCCACGGACTCTTTCTCTTGCCTTTTTAAGTCAATGTATGAGTAGACCTTGTATATTAAAAATAAACTTGTTATTATAATCAGTATATTAATTAATATCTTTGATCTTTTCATAAAATCTCCTTATTTAACAAGATATCTCTTTTTGATAAATACTAAGCCGAGTAATAATACGAAGGCAAAGTATATAGCGCCTAAATCTTCATTAACGCCAGTCTTTGGTATTCTGTTTTTCTTAGGAGTACGATCTCTTTCTTCTTCGTCATTAGGCTTATGCTTCTTAGGCTCTTTCTTATCCTTTGGTTTTTCATCCTTAGGTTCTTCAGGTGGTATTTCTTTGTTGGTAATAGTGATGCTGCCATCTTCGCCTATACTGTAGCTTACTTCGAATTTTCTTTCGCCAATCTCAGTAACGTGATTAGTTTCACCAACTTCAACTACAGTGTAGACAATGTCCTTACCATCTTTGTCCTTAGCTGGAAGATCTTTAAATACAGCACTCCAGTTGCCATCACCTAAAGTTAAGAACTTATCAGTAGGCTCTCCGTTAGCATATAATTGAACCTTAATGCTTGGAGTTGCTCCATTGTTAAGAACTTGCCATACTTTGTTAACTCTGATAGTAACAGTTACATCCTTTGGATTGTCCTTTGGATGATCTCCAGGATATTCAGGTTTTTCAGTGTTTTTAGCTTTAAAAACTATAGCAATCTTGTATTCATCTTCTTCAACTTTTTCAACTTCAAAAATATATCCCTTACTGTCTTTTTCTTTAACAGTAAAATTATATTTTATTTCTTCTTCTGATACTTTAGCCTTACCATCTTTATCAAATGTTACAGTCTTCTTGTACCAAGGAAGATATCCTGATTTTCCTTCAAAGTTATTTTCTTTTTTAAGAATAATTGTCTCTGACTTGCCATTTTCATCTGTAATGATAAATTCAAGCTCATCAGGTAAACCTTCAGTTATTCTCTTGCCTTCTCTATCAAAGAATTCTTTAAAGATTTTAACAAACTTTTGCTTTTCCAAATAAACTTTAACTGTATTAGATTTTTCAACAGAGTTTTTAGCTAATAAATCTGTATCCTTTTCTTTAAATCCAGCTAAATTGAAAAACTCTTCAGCATCTCTTACAATTTCTTTGCCATCAGTTCCAATGTATTTTATTTTTCCATTTTCAATTTTAGCATCCATATCTAAAATTTTCATTGGAATTTCAAACGATACATCTTCATTGATTTTAAATGTTTTGCCATCTTTGACTTGGACTTTTATTCTACTTACATCTGATAATTTTAGATTTTGCTTTTTGATGTCAGACTCTTTATAATGTTTTTCACCTATATAGTAAATAACTTCTAGATTATCTGGCACTTTAACAAAGTCTCTTATAACTGGTTTTAAACCAAATTCATTAGTTGGTAGATTATCATCCATTTCCCAAACTGTTTTGTTTAAAGTGTTTCCAATACCAGTATCAACAATATTAGTTGTCTCTCTGACTTTGATTTTATAATCAAATATATCGCCAAATTTAAGCTCTACATTACCTTTAAACCATTCTTTATCAGTGCCTACATTTATAATCTTGCCATCTTTATCATAAATTCTTAGATACTTATTCACATTACCTTCATGACCATCTGTTATATTAGTATCTTCTTTATCATAAAGAATAGTGCCTTCGCCACTAAATAAAGCGTGGTTTGTATAAATTTGGCCTTGATTATTATTTTTCTCAGCCTCTTGATATTTTTTCTTATCTACTAATAGGTTTTTAATAGTCACAGTAAATTGTGAATCCGATGATCCGTGAGGTGCTTGGAATTCTGGTAATTTAACAATTATTGCCCTTTGGCCTTCTTCGATGCCTTTTTCTTTAATTTGTTTTTTAAATGCTTCTTTTTGTTTAGGATCTTTTATTTGTGATAAATAATCATAAACATCTTCTACATAAAGATATTTTATTCCTTCTTTGAATTTTTTAAATTCTTTATCGTCTTTAAATTTAGCATTGGCACCATTTGCCATTAAAGCCTTTTGGTTTAATTCTAAATCAATTTTTGTTCCCTTTTTACCATCTTTAGCTTCAATGATTTTAAAGATATCTGGTAAAACATCGATTATAAATGAATTTTTATAGACAAAGAAACCATCTTTATAATATCCATTTTTAATATCTGCTGCTAATTTCTTATCAGCTTCTTCTTTCTTTTTAGCATCTTCAATTAAAATATTTTTAGCTTCTTGTTCTGCTTGTTTAATTTTGTCAACACTTGTTTTAATTGTGAAATCAACAGTAATATCTTCATCTTCTTTTATAGTGATGTGCTTCTTATCATCTGGGCTAGTTTTATCAAATTTAGGATTTTCATCATCAGGACCTGCTTTAGGAGTTGAGTAATCAAGTGATATTTTATCACCAGCATTACCACCCACTCCAGCTAAGGCATTGCCTTTTTGCTTTTCTTCTTTTTTGTCGGCTCCTGATTTTTCAAGACAATGACCTAAAATTCCTTCAGGACATATTCTGTATTTCCAGTTGTCTTCATAACCAAAGATTCTTGGACCTTGACCAGCTTTGAATAATTCATAGCTAGCTTTGTTTTCATAGAATTCTCTATTAGCTCCATCTTTATTAACATAGTATGAATAAAGATCTATTGGAGAATTGATAATCTCATCTAGTATAGCCTTAACTTCAGCTTTTAATTTTCCTGCTTTGATTTGTTTATCGATTTCTTCCATATTAATTCTAGCTTCAGAGCCTTTTTTGCCAATTTTAGCAAAATACTTGTTAATTTGGTCGCCATTTCTATCTAATAGGGCCTTGTAAATTTCATTACCATTTTCATCTTTGCCCTTAATAGCTAGGTCGATGAATTTTAATTCTTTACCTAATTTTGCTGAGTAGATATAGAATGGAATACCATCTTTATCTTTATAGAAGAATTGGAATTTTTTATCAGCAGTTTTTATTATTTTGCCTTCAATATCCTTTTCAGCTATATCTTTTCCATCTTTGTCTTTAACTTTTACAAGTATTTGAGGTTTTTCGCCATTTTGATCTGCCACAGCCTTATTAGTTAAAGCCCTTCCAAATTCATCTGTGAATGGAATATCCACTTCTGGAACTATAACTGATGTAATACCAATCTGTTTGATTTTAGATACATCAAATGGTCCACCTATTTGGATATTAGGCTCCATTATAAATCTAATGCCATTGTATTTCATGTCATCATACTTATATGAACCATCATTATTTAATTTAGTATCCTTATCTTTGGCTTCTTTAATTTCCTTAACGATATCTTCTAAGAATTTTTGCTTTTCATCTTCTTTAGCTTTTAATAGCTCAGAGAATTTTTCACTAAGAGTTTTATAGCAAGCAGATTCTTTTGGAAATACATTTTCTATTAATTTAGCAAATTCTTTTTTAAGATCTTCATCTGATTTAAGGCTTTCATCGTCATTTTTAAAATTAATATTTTCAACCGCTTTAGTTAATTTATCAACTGTGCCGTCATAGGCCTTTTGCACTGGTGATTTGAAATTGTCATCTCTAAATTTTGGATTATAGAATGCATTTAAAACTTTAATTCTGATTTGACCTTTTTCATCATCTACTGTGATCTTGTAAGTGAATTTATATTCTTTTTCTTCATTATTCTCAGTATATTTAAAAGTCTTTACAATTTCTGTTTGATTATTATTAATAGCATTCTCAATATCTTCTTTTGTGATTACAAAATCTTTGCCAACCATGTAGACGTCTTCTACTTTATCGTATTCACCCTTAGGCTCTGATCCTGATTTAGGATTAACTCCTAGGATAATTTTAGATAATTGGTCTAAGAAGAAATATTGTTTTGTATCATCTTTCTTCGCTGCTTTTTCCCATTCTTTCCTAGTATTGTTGATAATAATCTCATCATATACTAAACGATTATCCATATTATAATCATCAATGGTAATTTGAGTGTCAGCATCAGTTGGGAATAAGCTACCATCTGTATTATTAAATCCAACTTCCCATAATAAAGAGCGCTTGATATCAACTATTTTATCTTCTGAATCTTTAACGACTAATTTATCTCCATCTTTAGCAAATTTAACAGTTTTTTTGTATAATTTGCCCAGACTTGCTTCTAGCTTTTCTAAGAATTCAATTTGTTTTTTAGTGTTTTTAGTTTTTTCATCTTCAGTTGTTTCAGTTTCTTCAGTATTATTTTGTTGTGCCTTATTGTAATCATCTCTTAAATCAACTAAAGCTTTGATAAATTCATCTCTTTGCCTATCATTACTATCGCGGTAAATGATATTAAATAGATTATAATCTGGCAAGCTTTTAAATTCTTCAGGTTTATTTTTAAAGAAGAATCCAAGTCCTTTTTCATTAGATTTAAATTTAAAGTATTTATTAAATGAATAATATCCTTCTTTATTTAAATCTTTAGCATTGAATATAGATTTTTCATCAAATTCGTTTGGATTGTTTTCTTTTGGTGCTAAATAATTGGCTTGAATATCAGTTTTTATATGGTAGATTTGATTATCACTTGCAAAGAATCCTGGGAATTTCAATTGGAATTTAGCATTATTAACTGCATCAAAAATGTCAGTTTCCTTTGTAATTACTTCATTGCCATTAATTATTTGAACTATTTTATAGGATTTTTCTTCAGATATAACATCTGCACTGTTCTTTACACTTGCTAATATATATCTGTATTTTAGCTCTTTATCAGTGCCAATGTTTTCCCTATAATAAGTTTTGTCATCAATAGTGAAATAATCTTCAGGATTGTGGCTACCATAAATTCTCTTTGACTTTTCACTTACTGAATCTAAAACTTTACCATCTTCAGTATTTAAAAATTCTGTAGACCTTTTAGCAGTAGATTCATTGTAGCCTATATAAACTTTATCATCTACAATTGCTTTAGGGTCAGCTGGCATAAATTTTTTACCATCATAATAATATTTTCCAACAATAGCTTCTCTATTATTATTATTATTATCTTTAAGCATATTTTTCTTATCGACAAAAACTTGATCCTTAATACTTAATGATATTGTTAAACCATCATAAGTTTGGCCAGTTTCTCTTTCTTCTTTAGCTCCATTTACTTTTTTAGTAAATTTGTATTGGCCTCCTTCTTTTTTAACTTCAGTATCCATCAATAAACCAAATTTATCTATTAAAGCTATTTTCTCTTTAATAAAGCCTTCTGGAATAGTACCATCTTTTGCTATTTGACCAATGTATTTTATCTCTAAAGGCTTGCCATCACTATCTTTAATTACTTTAAAGATACCATTTTCAATAATAGTTCCACCATGAGATTCTTTTCCATCCTTTGTAACTATAACTTGTGTTCCCTTAAATGTCGGCGTTACTTCTCTGTTGGCTTCTTTATTTCCAGCGCCATCTATGTCATTGGAAACATTACCTTCATATACATCTTTAACATCTGTGTATGAAATTAATTTGTCGCCCTCAAGTTTATAAGTTGTGTTTGAATCTTTCCAAGTATTATTTTTGCTCGTAAGAGTTTTTCCGCCTATCTCTAATACTACATCGTCTTTATCTTTATATATTTTATAATCAGTTTCTTTTTTATCAACATTTATTTTTCCTTTAAGAACTTCTCTTTCAGCAATTTTAATAATATTTGAGTTTTCATCAATATAAACTTTTTCGCCTTTTTCATTTACCAGGATAATATTTTTTAGTTCAGCCTTTGAAGCATTTTCAGCTTTTTCAAATTTGCCACCAATTTCTTTTACCTTTAATTTTAGCCTATATTTGCCTTCTTGTCCTTCTCCTTCTAGCTTTTCATATTTAAGTCCGGACTTGTAAATATATTCGGCAAATCTCTTATTGTATTTTGGCAAAGTTATTGTAATGTCAACTGATGATAGTGGTAAAGATTTTCCATTTGCTGAGTTGACTAATATATCTTTGTTAATATATCCATTGGCTTTTTCTAATTCTGTAAAGAACTTTACTAATTCTTCAGTATTTTCTACAACAATACCATTTTCAGTTGGACCTGCGCTAATAGTTGGAACTTCTTTTTTCTCATCTTCAGTTAAATCATTATTTCCAGGCTTTTTAAGTCCTGGTCCATTAAGATCGGCATTGTCTTCATAACCTTTTTTGGTGATTAAGAATTTTTTGGTCTTAGACTCAACAACCTCATCGCCAACTTTGTTTTCCATTTTCAGTTCAAATCCATTGTGGAATGGTGCAGTAAATCCATTGACCTTTAAGGTTAATTGAGCAATACCAAAGTTAGTTTCGCCAGCTTTAACTGTAAATGAATATGATCCATCTTTATTATCCACCAATTTTATTGGTTTTCCATTGATATATGCAATATCCTCTTTAAAATCTATTTTGGCATTTGGTTCATAGTTCCCAATTTGATCTGGAGTTATAGTAAATTTAAATTCTTGATTTTTATCAGCATCGTTTCTGTTAATTTGAACTATTAGATTAACATCCGTGTTATCTGCAATATAGTAAGTGTCTTTACTTTGCCAGTCTTTTGGATCTTTTTCATCATAGCCAAATCTTTTATCTACTATTCCATAGTGATCTAATGGAAATATCCAAACTTCTGGTTTGCCGTCTTCTTTGGCAAACTTTAATTTAAGATCCCCTTCTGTTATTGCTTTTCTAAGCGGGCCAATAGTTTCTTTAAATTCTGCTAATAGCTTTTGAACCTCCGCATCACTACTTGGTTCTTTAGCATAAATCTTATCTTCTAATGCTTTTCTAGCCTTTTGATAATCATCCCATGCCTTTTTTCCATTTTTTATTTTTTCTAAGTCGGCTTTTTTAGACTCATCATTTGGGTTATTTGCTAAATCTTGTTCTGCTTTTTCAAGAGCCTTTTTATAGCCGTCTTCATCAAATCCTGGATAATAAGGCTCTTTACCAATTGCTTTGGCTGCGCCTTCTTCTTCTGGAGTCAATGCCCTTGGTGGTTTGAAACCTCCTAAAAGCTTATTATATTCTTCTATAGAATTTTTGAAAGCTTCAATATCCTCTTTAGAAGCTTTGCCTTCAGCAATCTTTTTCTCAAGAGCTTCCTTTTTTTGCTTAAGTTCTTCTTGTTTAGCCTTGATGATGTTATATTTTTTTATATCTTCATCTTTGGTTAAACGCTCTTGGATATTAGGATTAGTTTTTTCAGCTCCAGCAGCTTCAACTTTTTCCAAATACTTTTCATTGTATTGTTTTTGAAGCTCAGCTTCTGTTTTATCGTCTTTGGCTTCTTTTGCAGCTTTGATTTTAGCTTTTAATTCACTTAAATCTTTGTCCTTATCTGGATTAACTTCTTGTTTATCTTTTTTGTCTTCGCCCTCTGCTGGTGTTGTTTCTGGTGCCTTTGCTGGTGCGCCTTGTGCTTCTGGTGCCTTTGCTGGTGCTGCTTGTAATTTTGCGCCATCTTCAGGTCCATTGCCTACTGCTGTTTTTTCAGCTTCTTTAGCAGCTAGCTTAGCAACTGGATTAGCTTCGGTTTTTTCCTCTTGCTTTGCCTTAGGTGCATCTTCTTTTGATTTAGTTTCATTTACTTCAGTATTTGCATTTTTATTAGCTTCTGCTTCTGTAGTTTCAGTTTTTTCTGTAACTTCTTTAGCTTCTGCTTCATTACTATCTATATCAGTATTTTTACCTTCTTCAACTAAAGATGCCCCTTTTTCACCTTCGTTATTTGATTCTAAATTTCCTTCATCTTTGGGAGTTGTTTGAAGTGTCTCACTAGGTTTATTGTTTAAATCTTGCGCCATCAAACGTGTGCCTCCAAACATAAGAACAGTTAGAACCATTGTGAGTATCATTACTCTTATTTTTCTGTTCATTTTTCTCCCCTCCTTCCTTTTTTAGATTTTATAATATCCCTATTATAATAGTAGACATTATATCACTATTAAAAATAAATTGCAAGACGCTTTATGGTGATATCAGTAAAAAGAAAACGCTACTTTGGAGCTATGTGCTCATTAAGTAGCGTCTTTGATTTAATGTATTAAAATTTTAACAATTTCGTCATATTTAGAAATTATTTATTATTTCTAGGTACTTGTCTCTTTGTTCTTTATTTTCTTCCTCAAAGTCTTTTGTTTTTTCATCTAATTCTCTTTGAATTTCTTCTGGAAGATTTTTCATGGCGAATGGATAAACGACTTTATTTTCTTTATCTGCATGACGAATTAAAAGTGAGCGATAACTCATGAGATGACCGATTAATTCAAGGCGTGCCTCGTCCGTGTGATCTTTTTCATAATTTTCTAAATTTAATTCTATCATCATTCGTTCGTAACGAGCTAGGTCATGCTCAACTAACATGCCGCTTGTAACAAGTTTTTCTGCTAGCTCGCCAAGATTGTCAAGCATGGCTCTAAAAACTAAATCCTCTTCCTTTTTATGATGATACCCATCGGCATAATTTTTAATCACATCTGTTATGGTTTTTATGGCACTTGCATTGACATTACCATGTAAAATTTCTTTTGAAACGGCTAATATATGGTCTGTGAGCTTAATTATGTACTCGTGCTCTCTCATAAGTGTATCTATATAATACATTTGATCAACTCCTTCACTTTTACATTATACCCTTTTCTTGACTTTTAAATGCCTATATAATATAATCTTTTTATAATTATTGAAAAGGAGATATGTAATGGATAAATATTTTACTAGGGAGACCATCATAGCTATCGGACTCGTTTTTCCGGGTCTAATGACTGCTTTAGGCGCTGTCCCTGTGTTTTTTACGAAAAATGTTTCGCAAAAGCTTCTTGACGTTATGCTAGGCTTTGCAGCTGGTATAATGCTGTCGGCGACTTGCTTCTCGCTTGTTATGCCATCGATTGAGTATGGCGGCGGTGACTTCAAGGCGGTTATGATCACTTCGGCTGGAATTGTTTTGGGGGCTTTTATCATTGATATGATTGATAAGTTTTCTCCGCATGAGCATCTTATTGACAAAAGGCGTGAGGGTGTATCGTCATCTCTTAGCCAAATCTGGCTATTTATCATAGCTATCACTATTCACAATTTCCCTGAAGGTATGGCTACTGGCGTTGGCTTTGGTACTGAAAACATTGGCGATGGTCTTGCACTTGCTCTTGGTATCGGCATTCAAAATATGCCTGAGGGTTTAGCTGTTGCCTTAAGTCTTATGCGTGAAAAGTACTCTGTGAGATACGCTTTCATCGTGGCAGCTCTAACTGGACTGGTTGAGCCTGTGGGCGCTGTGCTTGGCTTTGGACTTGTTAATATTTTTAAGCCTGTTCTACCGGTTGTGCTTGCTTCGGCTGCAGGCGCTATGCTTTTCGTTATCTGTGATGAAATAATTCCTGAAACGCACTCGAAGGGATATGAGAGGGAAGCGACTTATGGTGTCATCTTTGGTTTTGTTATAATGATGGTTCTTGATATTTTATTAGGATAATATTTTAAAACTCATTAAATATTAAAACTGCCTTGGTGGGCAGTTTTTTATATATGTACAAGGGGCGCCAAGGGGGCTTAGCACTCCTTGATAATTAATTCATTAATTTTTCTGCTAGCTCTCTACACTTTGCTAGTGCTTCTGCATCTGGATGGTCGTATGCGATAAGTGCGTCTACAACTGATATGCCGCTATCAGCGCATTCGTTTTTCCAAAGATCCATCCACTCTCCACTGTTCCACTCGTATGAACCGAAGATGGCAACCTTTTTGTCTTTGATTATGTCTTTAATGCTATCAAAGTACGGTCTGAAATAGTCCTCTTCAAGTTCTTCTGCTCCCATAGCTGGGCATCCAAGTGCTAGAAGTTCTGCCTCTTTCGCATCATCAAGGCTTGCTTCTTCTACTGATACAAGCTTTGTATCTGCTCCAAGCTCTTTTAGCTTTGCAGCAATTTCATTTGCCATGGCTTCTGTGTTACCTGTGCCTGACCAGTATATTACGCTTGCTTTCATAAAAAACCTCCTTTTGTTAGTCATTGCTAACTGAATCCATTATACAATATATTTTTATAAAAAGCAAGAGTATTTTATAAATATTTTTATAAAGTGTAAACTATATTTATGAGCATATTTTTATTTGAGTAAATATAATTATTAAAAAACTTCCCGTCAATGACAGGAAGTCCCGTGTGAGTAACTACTCCAATGCTCCGCCTCATGATGAGCCGCTACCGGCTGTACATGTGTAGCAGTGGTTCATAGTTCTGATTTTTCGTCCAATTATATCATTTTTTTCTATATCGAAGATTGTTTTGTGCGGACCAGCTATGCTCATGCCGAGCGCTAAATTAAAATCGCAATCGTAAAGAGTGCCGTCGTAATCAACCGATAGCGTGTCAAGGCACATAAGCTCATCAACTGTAGCTGGATTAAAAGCTGTACAAAGCCTTGTTAAATACCTTTGCATGTTGTTTGACCTCTCTAGCCACTCGCCAAAGCGACCTATAGGTGAATTGGTCATGCTGAATAAATTATTAAAGTCTATATCGTACTCGTCCTTAAGCTTTGTTCTGTATATTGCCTCGAGTTCTTCTTGACTTGATGGTATCATCGCACCGCTGGGGTTATATACAAGATTTAGCTGAAGCTCCTCATCTCTTCCATAACCAAGTGTGCAAAGCCTTTGAAGTACATCGATTGAGTCGTGAAAAACACCTATGCCTCTTACCTTATCTGTCTTTACTTCTTCATAGAACGGAAGTGAAGCAACTATCTCTACTTTTCTCTCTTTTAAAAATTCTGGTATATCTTTATACTCATCATCATTAAAAATAGTTAAATTTGATCTAGTCATAATTTTTTTGCCCATGGATGAGGCTGTATCGATAAGATATTTATAAACCCCGCTCATCTCTGGCGCTCCGCCTGTTATATCAAGCGTAGTAAAGTCCCACTCCCTAAGAAGCTCCATAGCTCTTTCGGCTGTACGCATCTGCATATCCTCATCTCTTGCAGGTGAGCACTCAACGTGACAATGCTTGCACGCCAAATTGCACTTCCTCGTTATATTTAACTGAAGTGTCTTCGGGTTCTTCGCAAGTATATCATAGCCTACAGTCTTTGCAAATGGCTGAACCGCTTCTTGTAAACTCTTTAGATAAGACAATTACATCTCCATATCATCAGCAAGTTTTTTCATTTGAGTTGAGTAAGCAAGTACTGCTCCGCCAGTTATAGAGCTAGCTACGTGAACTGCTTCCATCATTTCTTCTTTAGTGTATCCTTGGTCCAAACAAGCTGTTGTGTAAGCTTCTATGCAGTATGGACAATGAATTGCGTGTGCAACTGCTAGTGCGATAAGTGATTTTTCTCTTCCGCTTAGCTTGCCATCTTGGTAAACGCTTCCGTAATAAGCCATGAAATTATCCCATAGCTCCTTATTTATTTCACCTAAAGCGCCTCTACCAAATTCTTGTAAATCTTTTCTTTCAAAATATTGACTCATTTTTATTCCTCCTTAAATATTATTATGGTCTTTGAAGCTATTTACCCAAAAAAAGAGCGGATATATCATAACCGCTCTATTATAAATATTTTTTATAGTTTATGCTGTAATTATAGAAAAATTTATCTAAATCTTACGCTTGCTCCGCTCTTATTGTTTGATTTTTCAAGTATCTCTACCCAATCAAGTGACTTTCCTGTACCGATGGCAACGCATTCAACAGGGTCTTCAGCGACTCTACATGGTATGCCTGTTTTTTCTGTAACAAGTGTATCAAGGCCTTTTAGTAAGGCTCCTCCACCTGTAAGTATAATGCCTCTACCAGAGATGTCGGCTGCTAGTTCAGGCGGTGTTCTTTCAAGTACTGTGTGAACTGCTTCGATAATCTCTTGAACTGGCTCTTTAAGTGCTTCAAGCATATCTGATGAAGATACTACCACGTTCATTGGTAGACCGCTCATAAGATTTCTGCCCTTTACTTCCATGTATTGTTCTTCTTCAAGTGGATAAGCACATCCTATAGTTACTTTTAGCTCCTCGGATGATCTTTCGCCTATCATCATCTTGAATTTCTTTCTAATAAACTTAGTTATTGCTTCGTCACAATTGTCACCAGCTACTTTGATTGACTTACTTACAACGATGCCTCCAAGTGAAATAACTGCGATGTCTGTTGTTCCTCCGCCTATATCTATAATCATATTGCCATTAGGCTGAGTGATATCTAGTCCAGCGCCGATAGCTGCCGCGATTGGTTCTTCGATAAGATAAGTTTTTATTGCGCCTGCTTCGTTCGCAGCCTCAATAACTGCTCTCTTCTCAACTTCTGTACAGCCGCTTGGAACGCAAACAATAAGTCTTGGCTTGAAAAGCATTCTGCCAAGTGCCTTTTGTATAAAATACTTAAGCATTCTTTGTGTAACGCTGTAGTCTGAGATAACTCCTTCTCTAAGTGGTCTAATCGCAACGATGTTGCCTGGTGTTCTACCAAGCATCTTTCTTGCTTCTTCGCCAACTGCTAAGAATTTATTTGTATATTGGTCTATCGCTACGACAGACGGTTCTTTAAGTACTATACCTTTGCCTTTTACATAAACAAGTACACTCGCTGTACCTAAGTCTATGCCTACATCAGATCTTAATCCCATGCGTATCCTCCTTATTCCTCTACTCTATAGACTTTTGCGCCTAATGATCTAAATTTCTCTTCAAAATCTTCATATCCTCTGTCGATATGATATATATCCGAAAGTGTTGTCTCGCCCTCAGCACATAATGCTGCTATGACAAGTGCAGCTCCTGCTCTAAGGTCTGTCGCCTTAACTT
The DNA here is from genome assembly GCF_057222035.1 of Fenollaria sp. NCBI lineage: Bacteria > Bacillati > Bacillota > Clostridia > Eubacteriales > Fenollaria > Fenollaria sp. Next base: position 23,980 of record NZ_JBXXYC010000007.1, read on the forward strand.
CTGCCGCGTGAAGCTTTTCTACGCCTCTAATCGTTGCCGTCCTATCCTCTACTTCGATGTCTGCACCTAGCTTTCTAAGCTCGTCGACATGCATAAATCTGTTTTCAAAAACAGTTTCGATTACTTCTGATTTTCCTTCGATAAGTGTTTCAAGCGCCATGAATTGAGCTTGCATATCTGTTGGAAATCCTGGATATGGTAGCGTTTTTACCTTGATTGGCTTAAGTTTTTTAGTCGCTATGATTCTTAATGAGTCAGCCTCTTCATATATTTCGCAGCCTGCTTCACGAAGCTTAGCTATAACCGGTCTCATGTGACTAACGATAACGTTATTTAGTATAATATCACCATGTGTTGCAGCTGCAGCGACCATAAAGGTGCCTGCCTCTATCCTGTCTGGCATGATTTGATGAGTCGCTCCTAAAAGTTTTTCAACGCCTCTTATACGGATAGTTGAAGTGCCTGCGCCATATATCTTTGCGCCCATCTTGTTTAAAAAGTTTACCATGTCAACGATTTCTGGCTCCATAGCCGCGTTATCGATAACTGTCTCGCCTTGAGCAAGAACTGCCGCTAAGATAATGTTTTGTGTTGCGCCAACCGATGGAAAGTCAAGATAAATCTTGTTACCAGCTAAATTATCTGCATGAGCAAATATATCTGTGTACTCATCAGCTTCTTCAACGTCAACGTTTACGCCAAGTGATCTAAAACCTTTTAAGTGCAAATCAACTGGTCTTGCTCCGATAGCGCATCCGCCCGGCATTGATGACCTTGCCTTACCCATCCTGCCGATAAGAGCGCCCATAACTATGAATGATGCTCTCATCTTATGCATCAATTGATAATCAACTTCGTATTTATTTATAGTATTTGAATTTATTTTTACTCTATGTTCATCTAATTTCTCAACCGTTGCCCCAAGTGACTCAAGTACTTCACACATGACCTCAACATCTTTTAGCTTAGGTAAATCTTCTAAGATGATGTCTTCAGTGCTAAGTATAGTCGCAGCAAGTATTGGTAGTGCAGCATTTTTCGCGCCGCTGACTCTAACTTTTCCTAATAAAGGGCTCGATTCTTTTATAAGTAATTTTGCCAATTAAATACCTCTTTCTAATTTAATCAGTACTATTTTATCACATATGAACAAATATTTCTACTATTTTTATAAAAAAATTCCTATACGCTTATGGTATAGGAACTTTTTAAATATTTTTTTAATTTTTTTATTAATATTCAACGAATTTTGATGCTGGTGCACTACAGATTGGGCACTTTTCTTCTTCGCCTGTTAATGAGATGAATCCGCATACTGGACATAGATAAATCTTTTCTACATCTAGGTCTTTTCCTGCGTCAACTGCTTCTTTTGCTTTTAAGAATAGTTTTTCATGAACTTTTTCTGCTTCGATCGCGAATTTCATTGCTGATACAGCGGCTTTTTCGCCTTGCTCTTCAGCGACTAATATGTAGCTTGGATACATTTCTGTATGTTCAAAATGTTCTCCACCTGCGGCTGCTTCTAGGTTTTTGGATGTACCGTGGTCACCAAATCCTGCGCCTGATGTTACTGAGAAGTCTCCTGAAAGATCTTTCATTGCTCTAAAATGTAGATGAGCGTGAACTCTTTCTGCTTCTGCTGTTGCTTCAAAAAGTCTAGCTACGTTCTTATAGCCTTCTTTTTCTGCTGCACATGCCCAATAAAGATAACGCATGTGCGCTTGTGATTCTCCTCCAAATGCTGATTGAAGGTTTGTTTGTGTCATTGCTCTCATAATTTTTCCCCCTAAAATTAATTTTATAGCATTGCTATATATATTTAAAGGGTGCACTTAAGCACCCTCAAATACTTATAATTATTCTCTTCTACCTAGTTCCTTATCATATAGATATAAGCCTGTGTAGCCATCTTTTAAGTTTTCTAATACTTCAACTATAGTTCTCATGTTGTCTTCTTCTTCAGCTTGTTCTTTTAAGAACCAGTTTAAGAATTCAACAACTACATAGTTCTTTTCTTTAAGTGCTAAGTCATAGATGTTTTCGATTCTCTTTGTAACTTCTTGTTCATGAGCGTAAGCTGTTTTAAAGATTTCAAGAACTGATTTGTATTCCTTTTTTGGTTCAGGAATAGCTTTTAATTCAACTCTTTCACCAATTTCTTCAATGAAGTTTTTAAATTTTGTAGCATGCTCGTACTCTTCTACAGCTTGTTTATCCATGAAGTGAGAGAAGCCATCCCAAGCTTTGTCCTTTAAATCATGTACCATAGCTAAGTAAATATAGCCACTTTCCAATTCAAAATTGTATTGTTCTACTAGAGCATCTACAACTTTCTTACTAATTTTCATATCAAAATACCTCCTAAATGTAATTAATTTTTATATCTTTAAAACCAAGGCCTTGAAGCAATTTTCTTAAGATTTTATCAGCATTATCTTGTGCTCTCTCAAGTAAACCATCTTTCTTAGCCTTTAGCTCTCGAGCGTTCAATTCTTTTTTAAGTGTGTCTTGGTAATCACCCAAGTCTAAAGGATTAAATATATTGTTCTTTTGATCAAGTATGACCATGGATTTTTCATCTAAAACGCTGTCTGTGATTGTTGCAACTGGCACATCAAGCTCAACGCTTGTCTCTTTTATGTCCTTAACAACAGCTTTGCTAAGGTCAACGCCTGCTTTGATGTAGCCATTGTACTTTATGATGTAGCTTTTATCAGTGAAAGGTATCTTCATGTCCATAAGAGTTAAACTGTCTTTGTATGTTAATATGTCTGTATAATTGTACTCGACCGTTACTAAGTCTCCTATGTCTTCGATGGAAGCCTTTAGATTGTCAACTCTTTCTTCTTTATTTAGACCTATAAATTTCTTTCTAAAAAAGAAAAAATATACCGCAATCAAAGCTATAAGTAAAAATACTAAAATTCTATAAAAACGCAGTCTTCTCTGCCTTTGATTCATCCTTGTCATACTAAACCACCGGTGTATACATTTCAAAAACGCTATATACAGGAACTTTTTCATCCATAAGTGCCTTTAATATGGCTGGTATGTTCCTTATCTCAGTTTGTATTTGAAAACCGTTGTATCTAAAGACTATATCTTCAGATTTAATGTTCTCTAAACTAGATAATAGCTTGACTATATTATATTCTGAATAATCTTCACTCTTGTAATCGACAATAAAAAAGATCTTCTTTTTCTTGTCGAATTCTTTCTGCACATCTATCCTATTAATAAGAAGAACGTCATTCATAATATTCATCCTTTCTTTACACTAAGTATCGTCTGTTATAAATATACCCACTAAAGATTTAAAATAAACATTTATTTTCTTATTATAATAGCTATGGAAAATTTAGACAAAAAAATAAGCTTAAGTAAAAACTTAAGCTTGGTGCCCAGAGCCGGGATCGAACCAGCCACACGTAGATTTTCAGTCTACTGCTCTACCGACTGAGCTATCTGGGCAAATTGGTGGACCTTCAGGGACTCGAACCCCGGACCTGCCGGTTATGAGCCGGACGCTCTAACCAACTGAGCTAAAGGTCCCAACAACGAATATTATACAATAATGAAAAGAAAATGTCAAGAATTTTTTAAATTTTATTGAGATAAAAAAGTTTATAGACGACCTTTTCTAGCCGCCTATAAACTTTAAATATTATATTTCATAAAAATAATTATTCTTAATCGTAACTATAAAAATAAGAACTGATCTCATTAAATAAATCTTTATCATAATTATTTTTATCGTATTTTTTCATATCAAGCGCTCCATATACGTTGTAGACTTCATCGGGAAGTATTAGTTCGCCGTCCTTTAAGCTTACAAAGGGACTAAACTTAAGTTCTCTGTCTTCGCCAGTAATGCTAATTTCTCCATTTGGCGCTATATCTGAAATATTTTGACAGATAAGAACAGGACCAGTAAAGGATTTTCCATCTAAAAAATCATTTTTAACTGGTGAAAGTTTTCCTGTTTCCATAAGTTCTAGCTCTTTGAGCGAAACTTTTGCTGCTCTGTACTTTGGAATCACTATATAAAACTCTTTAGCCATAAGATAAGTATTATTAGCCTCTTCGTCCTTGGCAAGAACTAATAACTTATTTATGTCATTGACATCGTAGTACTCTGAGCTCCATAGTTTTAGCTTTGACAAAACTTCTTTTAAAGTCTCTTCGTCATAAGCGCTGCCCAAAGGGACTACCATAGCTTTTTTCGTATCATTCTTAAGACTAATGCCTAATTTTTCTGCCATAGCCACATATAAATCAGAATATTTTTTACTCTCTTCATCGTCTTTTTCGTCTTTTCTTTTAGCTTCTTCTAGCTCATTTTTTTCTCTCTCTGTTTCTCTTAATTGATCTTCAAGATATCTAATGCGCCTTTCTTTTTCTATAAGCAAGTTTGTCTGTCTTATATATACGAAAGAAACTACAGCTAAAGCAATAAGCAGTACACATATTATAAGTATCATAAATTGTTTTTTATTCATGTTCTCACTTCCTTTGATATAATTATACCACCATTTAGATGATAATTTCATCATGTAACACAAATTTAATCAAAAGGAAAGCCTCATCATTTGACGAGGCTCAAAAAAAGAAATGAGGGGTAGAATAAAGTATATTCTGTATTTATGAATTTTAATTAATTTATTGCAAAATAAAATTATGAGTTTTGTTATTATAAATTAATCTTTTATTACTTGTTTTAGCGATAAGAATAAAAATGCGATCCCTATAGTGATTGACACGTGTCCTGCTCCAGCTGTCCAAGATATAATTGCGTCTACTAAATTATTGCTTATGGCTAAAACTTCATATACTCCTCTTGCAAATAGCATTGAAGCTGTTATAATAAGTCCAAAATTATAATAATCATAGAAACGTTTAAAATATTCACTCTTAGTAAGATCTGTGATTAAAGCAAATGCTGTAACGATTAAAAATATTATCATTCCTAAAGCAAAAAGATGTGTGTGAACCTTTCCAAGTCTTGTAACTCCTGTAAACGCCATGTACTTTGTAAATTCTCTGTGAAAAACTCCAGCCAATAATCCAGCAATGGCATAAATAAATGCTGTGTCAATTAATTTTCTCTTGCTAATTTCTTTCTTTTTCATACCTTTCTCCTTTCATGTCAAAATACCCAATCAAAACTGTCCATACATAAGCGCAAGTCTTTGGTATCATAAGTAAACCAATATTTGGATACTTTTGTGAGTATAAAACAACTGGTGCATAAAAAGCAAAACTTAAAAATATAGTAAACCACATATATTTAAAATTTTTGTCCCTATGCTCTTTTTGTGATTTATAAAAAATCAACATAATTATAATTCCTATCAATAAAAATGGCAAATTTCTATATATTGCCCAGGACAATGGTGGATTAAGCGATAAAAAATCATTTATCGGGCAAAGGCAAAGAAGCACTCTAAGCAAAGCTAAGCCATATATTGTCATAGTTAATTCGCGTCTGTCACTAATTTTGTAGCGAAGACGCCAAACATAATAAAGAATTACGTAAAAAACTGTCATGGTGATGGATGTGATGAGCTTACCAAGGCCAAGAAGCGCCACATAATTCTCTTCACCTGTTGTTAATAAAGCTATCATCCTCGGTATCAGGTGAAAAGCGTCTCCAAAGCCTAGTACTAATGCCATAAGCCCAAAGAGATGATACTCTTTTCTGCCCTTTGCCTCTCTCAACATGATTGTTCCGATACTAATAACTGTGATTAAATAAATAGCATCGAAAAGACTTTCAAAAATTGCTCGCATTTACACCACTCCTTTTATAAGTGCCTTGCCGATATTTCAAGGGCTACTAATATATCAATTTTTCAACTGCTTTTATAAAAAACTCTTTATCGAAATTCTTATCAAGTATAAGACTCATTATATTTAAAACAATTAAATTTATAAATCCCTCAGCTTTGAAATCATCTGAGAATGCATCTTCTTTAAGAGATTTATCCATGTACAAAACTTCTAAGAGCCTTGACTTAAGTCTAGCGATATATAATTGCATTGATGACTTTGCCTTTGACTTATCATTTGTTTGAAGCATAAGAGTATGAAGAGTGAAAAAGTTTGGATACTTTTTAACTCCTGAATCTATATGATCAAAAAGACTTTTCAAAAACTCTGAAAAAGATAATACTTCTCTATCATCTGCCTGAAATATATCTTCCCAAACACTTTTTATTGCTTCAACGATAAGCTCATCCTTAGAAGGAAAATAATAATAAATAATTCCAACTGATGAATCAAGCTCTTTTGCAAGACCTCTAATGCTAAGTGCATTAAGACCGTCTCTTGCGACTATTTCTCTAATTTTTGCTAAGATAGCATCCTTTGTTGTATGAGAATTGTTCATACGTCCTCCTAACTGAACCATGTTCAATATTATTATAGCATTGATTAATTTTTTTGTCAATAGTTTTGCGTTAAAAAAAGACTAGAGTTCATCTAGTCTTTGTCTTTAATTAAATGGATGATAGAAAACTGCTGAATCATCTAAATCAAAAGCGCCTTCCTTTATATAAAATTTATATGCCTCAGAATTTTTTAGTGTGGTGAAGAAAGAACCGCTCACACCAATATTTTTTAATTCATCCCTTGCTCCCTCATATAATTTTTTTGCTATGCCTTGTCTTCTATGGGCGTTTGAAACAAAGAGTTCATCTATATAATAAGTCCTTTGCTTTGAATATGGTCTAATATTTCCCAAGATAGCTCCGAGCGCATCACCACCATCACAAGCGATAAGGCCAAAAAAGTTTGGAAAGGCTAAAAGGCACTTTATTGCTTCTTCAGCACTCTCTTCTGTCCACTCGTCGTTCCAAGGCGCTTCGTTATAGACTGACTTCAAAAGCTTAGCTAGTTTTTGAATATCTTTTTCTTCGATTTTTCTAATTATCATAAGTTTCTCCTTATAATAAAATTTTATATTTAATGAGTTTTTCCGCCTGTTATTTTTATGTCATCCTTATTATTTACAATCGCTTCTATAGCTAGTGTCAAGCCTTTGACAATAGTATCAAGCGCCATCGATGGCATGTTCTTCTTATCTACAACTTGTTCTGGTAGGAATGGAATGTGTATAAAGCCTGTTCTCATTTCATTGTGCTTAGTAGCTTGTATATGTGCTACGCCGTATAGTACGTGGTTGCAGATAAAGGTGCCTGCTGTGTTTGAAACGCTCGCTGGCACTCCGCCATCTTGTATATTTTTCACCATGGCCTTGATTGGAAGTGTCGAAAAATATGCCGCTGGTCCATCTTCAGCAACTTTTTCATCTATAGGTTGATTGCCTTCGTTGTCCTTTATTCTGCAGTCGTCGCAGTTGATGCCGACTCTTTCAACAGTGATGTCAGGTCTGCCGCCTGCTTGTCCAATTGATAAAACAACATCTGGATGCACTTCTTCAATCTTCTCTCTAATTTTATCTACTGATTTACCTATTACAGTAGGTATCTCTAACTTAATTATTTCAGCTCCGGCAATTGTATCAGGAAGTTTCTTTACCGATTCAATCGCTGGGTTGATCTTTTCTCCGCCAAAGGGGTCAAAGCCTGTTACTAATATCTTCAAAATATCGTCTCCTTTCAAGTTCTTTCTCTTTTTTCTAAATTTTATCTAAATCCTATTAATAACATTAATATAATGTGTACTACGATTAAAGGTATAGCAACTGGTGCTTGTGCCTTTATTATAGTGTATTTATCTTTTGTTTCAAGTATTGCTCCTGGAACTATATTGAAGTTTGCAGCCATCGGTGTTAGTAGTGTACCACAGTAGCCGCAAGTCATACCAAGTGCACCTATGATGGCAGGATTACCGCCATTGGCAATAACAAATGGAACGCCAACGCCTAGTGTAATAACTGTAAACGCCGCGAAGGCATTACCCATAATCATAGTAAAGACTACCATACCAACGCAATAAGCGATTACGCCTAAAACTTTTGCTTCAGCTGGAACTACAGCTGAAACGCCTGAGCCAATGATTTCGCCAACGCCTGCTGCTGCGAATACTGTTCCTAGTGCTCCAAGTAGTTGAGGAAGTAATGATGAACTGCCTATTTGCATAAGCATCTTACTTGTATCTTCCTTTGTTTCAGAGTATTTTGCTTTTGTTATGATAAGTGCGATGATGATGGCAAGTACTGATGAAATGCCAAGTGTTTGAGCTGATGTGAATCCGAAGAATACATCTGCGCCATCTTTTACGTCAACAGCTAATTTAAAGCTCTTGAATTGCGCCATAATCATGGCGATGGCTCCTATTGCAAGTGCTGGAATAAATATCTTGTTTCCAACTTTCTTACCATAAGCTACTTTTTGTTCTTCATCTTGTGCCTTGAACTCGCCTATTTGCACTTGTTTTGTAAGTGTTAGTGCGCCTAATAGCATTAAGCAGCCGCCTATGATGGCTCCGCCATGTTCATTGCTATCGATAATAAACTTACCTGCTCCAAAAAGTATACCTAAAATTGTCCAGAAAAGAAATGTACCGATAGGAGCTTTTTTATTCTTTAATCCTCTAATTCCAGTCATAATGCAGACGATACCACATAAAATGTAGATGACTTCATCAATTATAGCTGAATTAGCATATATAAATTTAAACATTCTTTAGCTCCTTTCTTAAACTTCTTTCAAATAGGTAGCATTGAACTAGTGATAAAATCACCATTGCAACGCCGGCTAGTATTGAGCCTTGAGCGATTTCTGCGTTTGTTACTTGGTAGCCAGCTCCTGCTAGTGTACCTTGTATTAATAAAACACCGCTCGCAACTGGGAATATGTTTTGTCCGAAGAAGTTTCCGTAGTTTTCTGCGGCACCTGCAAGTCCCTTAAGCTCTTCTAATTTCTTTTCTGAAAGATTAACAGTTTTTGCTGCAGCACCTTCAGCCATAGGTAGTATAAGTGGTCTAACGAATTGAATGTGTCCACCTAATCTTAAAGATAATATAGCTGCCACCCATCTAATTAAGATGTATAAGCCAACAACGCCACCTGCGCTTGCTGATTTAATCTTCCTAATGGCATCAGCCGCTCTGTCTTTAAGTCCGTACCTTTCCATAATAGCGATTAGCGGTAGACTTAAGAAGAATAGTGACATGTATCTGTTTGTTACAAAGCCCTTTCCAATCAAGTCTAAAACTTCTACTAATGACATACCTGATACCAAGCCAGTTACTAGGCCAGATATCAAAACAACTGCTACAACATCAAGCTTTAGTGCAAAGCCGACAACTATTAGCAGTACGCCTATTAAAACTAAGTAATTCATATATATACCTCCTTTTTTAAATTATACCATATTTAAACTATTAATACACTAAATTTAATTATTTTTTTACAAATTTCGCACTTGCTATAAAAACTATTTACATATATAATAGTAATAAGAAAATAGTTATAGGAGGTTATTATGAGAAAAAAGATTTTTATTTTGCTTATAGGCATATTTTTACTAACAAGCAAGGCTAGTGCGCGTAACATATCCACTGTTAAAGATGTAAATATAAGTGTTGATGGCAATGTTCAAAGCGTTAGCTGCTACAATATCAAGGGATATAACTATTTCAAATTAAGGGACGTGGCTAAACTTATGATGGGTACTCAAAAGGGTTTTGCAGTTGAGATTGATGAAGGCACTCCTGTTGTGGTAAGAGAAGGCACTTATCAAGAGAATGGCAGCGAGCTTGCTAAACTTGGTGCCAAAAAAATTAAAGTTAGCCCAAAATTTAAATACTTAGGTATGAGACCAAGCTATACGTCTTTGATAGTTAAATCATATAATATTAATAACTATAATTACATGAGCCTTAGAGATATTGCTTGTGCTGCGAATTTTTCAATCGGCTATGATGTGCCAAGCAAAACTATAATCATAGATAGCGCAAATGAATTTGTTTATCAAAGTCCACCAAGGGCTGAAAAGGTTGAGACTATGATTGATTATGTATACTCAGTTTTAGGAGCACCGTATTCGGCTGTCGACTGCTCAGGTCTTGTGTCGTCAGCTATACAAGTAGCGGGCTTTGATGTGCCAGCTGATGGACTTTATTCGTGGACACTTGATTGGTATCCAGAGTCTTTTGTCGAAATACCTATGGATCAATTACAAAAGGGAGATATTCTTAATAATGCTGGTCAGCACATGATGCTCTATATTGGTAATGGTATGGTCGCTGAATCAATTGAAACAACTGGTGTAAGAATAACAAAGCTAAGAACAAAAGGCTATAAAGCTTATAGAATTACTGAATAAATAAAATAAATCCTCTGGTGTAATCCGGAGGATTTTTTATGTCAATAACTTATATAAAGTGTCTGGCTACGAACCAGATGGTCAGGAGTGCTGGATCCCTTATGCTGCAGCAAAAAAGAGCAAGGCTTATGCCCTGCTCTATATTTTATAAATTAACTTTATCTAGCTCTTTTAAATTATATTTATCGATGATGGCCTTAAGCTTTGCTGGATATTTAGGGTCAGTTGCATAACCGCATCTCTTGATTGCGTATACGCCTCTTTGATCGTTGAACATAACTTTTCTAAATGGTGTGTACCATTTCTTTGCGAAGAATAATTCTGTGTGATCAGTGAAGGACTCGTCCGCAGATTTATAAGCTCTAAACTTGTCATCAATAGTCACCTTGACATTGTTATAAACTTCCGATGTAGTGATGGTTACAGAACCGTTTGAAGATGATCCTTTTATACCGAATAGATTGTTTGAGAATTTTCCTGTGTATTTATCAACTGGTACTGATTGACCCCAACCTGACTCAAGTATAGCTTGCGCTGTAGTGATTGCACCGCTTAGGTCAGTTCTTAAAAATTCGCGTCTAGCCACTTTTTTAGTATAGTCAAGGAATTTATCTTTTGCCATGAGTGGCTGCTTTGTATAAATTTTTCCTGTGTATATCCTAAATTTTATGCTCTCGCCCTTGATAAAGGCGTCAATTTGATTACCTGTAGCATAAATTTCGTTCTCGCCCTCATCTTCTGCGCTAACATTGTATCTATATTTTTCACCATAAGTCACATTTTCTGCTATGGTCTTAGATTTTCCTGTTCTAAGATTTTTGATGTAGTAGTTAACGCTGTTCACACCAACATTTGCCACAGCATTTAAGTCTATATACTTATGAATTATGCTGCCTGGAGCAACACCTTGTAATAAAAGCTTTGAATCGCCCTTAATCATCACAAGTTTGTGTTCACTCTCCATAGTCTTTCCGCTCGCGTCAATGCATCTTACAAAAACTTCCTTTTGACCTGCATTTTTAATATTTGGGAAAAACTTGCAAGCGCCATAGGATTTTGATTCAATCACTTCTTCAGCACCTGTCACTGGGTCTTTTAAAACATAATCAGTTCTCATTACGTCAAAATTTCTTTGCGCATTAAGCGTTACTTGTCCTGCGATGATGCCATCTTTAGGTACGCCTGTTATATTTAAGTATGGATTTATGCTCATGGTGAATGTTTTTGTCTCGCCAAAGTGTTCATTGCCTAGTTCATCGAAGGCAGATAACATGATAGAGTAGCTGCCGGCGTCTAGATAACTTGGCTTGAATAAAAATTCCCCCTCTGGATCAAGATTGTCCTTTGTTTCAGTCTTGCCTGTAGTTAGATTAGTTACAGTCGCCTTCATCTTTGATGCGATAAAGTTTATATCTGGTGTAATCTTTAATTCATCTTGAACAAAGCCGCCGTTTTCAACACCTGAGTAAGTTACTCTTGGCAAAATATTTAAATTGATTTTTGCTCCTGCCGCGTCAATTACTTTGCCCTTTTCATCATAAAGAGCAAGAACTAATTTTTTGCTTCCCTCGTCCTTAAGGCTTGGTATAAACTCAAGTGCTTCAGCTGCACTTGTCTTTACGTCTTGTATATAGCCTTCGTTTTTGTCATTTAATAACAATAGCTTTGCCTTTGCAAAATTTTTACTTGTAATAAAATTAAAATTCATCTTAGTAGATATTGTTTGATTTGGCACAAGGCCAACTATTGTAGTACTTGGCGAAACTGTATCAAAATTATTAGAATCAATAGTAACAGTGCTTGTAGCTTTATCGTAGCCGACAGCTATGTTCATAAGCTCAGCTATGGCTCTTAATGGTAAATAAGTTTTGCGATTAACAATGCAAGGACTGGCGTCAGTAAACTTAAGCGAGCCATCACTATTATCAATAATCTTTGAATCGATATATAGCTTAAAACTATTGCTACTATCACTAACTGTAACGCTCTTTTCGTCGTTGTTCCACTGAACTTCCTTGCCTAAAGCTTCCCCGATGAAACGTAGTGGAACTAAGGTCCTTCTGTCCTTGACAATGGGGCTCGCGCTTTTTGTCACGTTATTTCCGTCTATAATTAAATTAAGTGATGCCGCTTTTGAGCTTGTATTCATAAAGCCTAAAAGCAGTATCGATAGTATAAATAAATTTCTAATTAGCTTTTTCATTCTTTCACCTCTTTTTTTATTATATCATAAAAATTCTTGCCTTGCAATTTGCCCTTGCCCTTTAAAAAGTATAAAAGCATAAGTATCACGAAATATGGAATTAAATCTAAAAGCTTGTAATTGATAAAACCTAAACTTTGTAAAGAGCCCGCGAGATAATTAAATACAGCGTATACAAGGCTTGCGATTGGCGTTAATACTGGATGTATAGTGGAGAAACCTTCAAGCGCCAAGCATACGTAGCCCATATTTTGAGAAATATTTTCTGTAAAGTATGAAAAATATGATAGCGATAAAAAGCTTCCCACGAGTGCCGCAAAAACTGAAGCAAAGAGATTGGCAGTAAAATTTGCCCTTCCAATATCTATTTTTCTAAATAAAGCCTTTTTTTCGTCAAGACCCACAGCTCTTAGCTCAAGCCCTGATTTTGTTTTATATAAATATATATAATAGATAAGGCTTAGTAATAATCCCAAAACTATAAATATGTCTACGCCAAAAATATTTACGCTAAAATCAATCTTTACAGAGCTTGACATGGCGAGATCTCCTGCGTATAGATAAAGCATAAGTCCAGATACGCCGCGAAGAATAAGGTTCATCGCTATGCCATAAACAATATCTGAAGCGCCTTTCTTTTTTGTTAAATAAATAAAACTTGTATTTATCGCAAGCGTTACGAGTGCCCCGGCAAAAACGCTCACGGCAAAGGACTGCGTTTCGCTAAAGACTATAAGCGCTGTTATTGCCGAGATATTGACAAGGCCGTCCGCGTGTAAAAGGCAAAGACCAATGTTTCGCATCGCATTGATGGCTAGGCACAATAAAAATATGCGTATAAATGCTCTAAGAATTTCTGTCATCGCGCGCCTCCAATATCGATATAAAGATGAGAACGCCTTGCATTAAGTACATCACAGACGAAACAAATGAAAATTCGGTCTGCATGACAAGGCTTAAAAGTCTTATGTATGTAATTAAAATTGCTGGATAGGCAAGTTTTTTAAAGTCGCCGCGAGCAATTAAAGACACAGTTATCGCGTCAAAACCATGGCCTGTAAAGCCTTGAAGCGAAAAGCGCTCGTAGTTTAAAAATAAATATAAAAATGCTGCCACAGATGTAAGAAACGCTAAACCTATGTCAATTGCCCTCTTTTCTTTATTTATATCAGTTCCAGTTGAGATTAAAATGCTTGGCGCGCCCTTAATTATTTTTAATTTATTTATTAGAGAGAATTTAATTGCAAAAAATATAAAAATCGCAAGAGCAGCTACAGCTATAAGAATGCCTAATCTTAAATCAAGATTAAAATCAAATTTTTTAGTAACAGCTGAAGAAATATTTTCGTCTGAGAAAAATGTATAGACCAAATAATTTACAAGGCCCAAAATTAGATAGTTAAATATAAGTGATGAGATTATAAGTTTATTCGCATCGCCTCTTGAAACTTTTTTAGGCACTTGCCAAATTAAAAATAAAATTAGTGGCAGAAAAATTATAGCCGCAAAAGCTTTTCCTAAATAAATCGCAGCTAGTGCTGATAAAAATACACCCATGTGAAAAATGCCTTCAAGCGAAAAATTCATCTCGCCCATTGACAAGGAAAGGTTCATCGCAAGAGACAAAAGTCCGACTATAAGAAATTCTTTGATAAAACTTATTCTGTAAAAAGGCGAAGTGAATGGCTTTGCAGCCGCTATAAATATTTCGCTTATTGATATATGAGAGACTATTGCCACCAAAAAAAGTGTTAGAAGCATCAAAAAAGGATATAGCAAAATGAAATATCTCTTAAATGATCTTGATTTCATCAACTATATCCTCCTTTAATTCTTCGTAATCGTCCGAAATGATGTAAATCCCTTTGCCCTCGTCTCGTCTCTTAATTATCGCCTCTTGAGCAAGGGCCTTCGCTTCGAAGTCCATGCCCTTTTTGTAATTATATAAAATGTATACGTCCTCATCACGCTCAAGCTCTCTAAAGAAGACAAGTTTTTGTAAATTGCCTCCAGAGAGAGTATTGGTGATATCATTTGCCTTAAACTTTAATTTGTATTTTGCAATAAAATCCTCGGCTTTTTTTATATAATCAGTCTTAATATTTTTTAATATATCATATATAAAGATGTTCTTATATGCTGCTTCGTCCATAAGGAGCGCCATTCTAACATCCTTTGGAACGTAAGCAAATTGCTTGAATTTTTTAAGTACTTCGTTTATTTTAGCATCATCTTTTATATATATGCCAATAATTTTTTTGTTTGGATTATTTTCTAGAACCTCATTTTTTTGATCAAGTATATTTTTTTGCTTATCTAAGAAAATTTCTCTCGCATCAAAATTTTGAATAAAATCCTCATCATGCGAAACCATTAAAAAGCTCTTATTCGATAACTTGATGTAATCAATTAGTTTTTTACTCGTCATATAATCAAGAGCCGCACTCACCTCATCAAGAAGTATCAGCTTTTTTTCGCTTAGGCTCATCGCAATTAGCTCAAGCGTTTGTTTTTCTATAGTCGTCATAAATTTTAATTTGCGCTCAAGACCATTTATATAAAAAGGCGATGTCTTCACTAAATTTTTTACTTCTTTTTCCGCTAGGCCTACGGCGATGGCGATATTGTCATAGCCATTAAGTTCATCGAAGAGCATAAAGCTTTGACTCACCACGAAAGCATCGTCAGAAATTATCTCGCCAGTGTAATTTTTTAAATCGCCATGAATGAGCTTTAGAAGAGTAGTTTTGCCTGCGCCGTTCTTACCCACAAGAAAGGCAAGTCTTTCATTAATCTCTAGGCTAAAATTATTAAAAATTTTATTTTCGCCATAAGCAAAGCTCAAATCTTTTATCTTAAGCATTAAATTCGCTCCTGATAGTAATTTTATCAGCTTTTAACTCTTCAATAATCTCATTTATCTTAGCTCTATCTGCCTCGCTGACGGTGTTTTTATAAAAATCATTGTCAGCTATGCCGATGGCGTCATCTTTTATGCCTAAAAATTCTGTTTTGCCGAATATTTTTTCACCCGCTTTATACTTGTCAATTGCTCTTAATAATGATGTATCAACTCTTTTTAATATTGATGTCAAGATGTATTTTGCTTTTTCTTCGCCAAGTAAAGCTGCTTGATCTGAGTCAACGCCTATGACGTAGTGCTCTGTCTCAGCCGCCGAATCAATTATGCCAAGACCAGCTATGGATGCGGCATTGAAAATAATGTCAACATCTTTCTCCTTGTATAATATATTAGCCAAATCTTTCGCCTTAATCGCATCAGTAAAATTACCAACGTAGCTTGTAAGGACTTTGATGTCATTGTCGATGTATTTCGCCCCATCTTCAAAGCCAAGTAAAAAGTCCTTAACTATCTTATTATCCATGCCGCCAATTAGGCCGATATTTTTGCTTTTTTTAGCAAAGTCATATCCCTCGCCATTCTCTACAAGTCCTGCAAGTGCTCCAGCTAAGAAGCCGCCTTCATTTTGCTTATAAAGAATCGAGTAGATATTATCATACTTTTTCTCGCCGTCGTTGGCATTGTCATCAAAAAGTATAAAATTTTGCTCTGGATATTTTTCAGAAATTTTTTGCACCTTATCCTTAAGCTGCCAAGTGCCCACTACAATGATGTCATAAGACTTTGAGCTGACGTTTTCTTCGATTATCGCATTGTACTTTGTCTCGTCTGTACCCATCTCTATAGTTTTAGTAGTAATTTCCGGATACTTTTCCTTGATTAAGTTCATGCCAGCTTCAGCGCTATCGAAAAAACTTTTATCGCCAAGTGTGCCATTGATAAGTAAAAGTATGCTTAAATCTTTTTTATCATCTTTACTAATTTTTCCATCTCTAGCACATCCTGTTAAAGCGAGGCATAAAACCATAAGCATGGCCAATATTTTTTTATACATACTAATCTTTTTTATAAAGCATATCCACGTGCTCTATATCATCTTCAAGATAAGGCTCGGATATCTCTTTAAAACCTTTCTTCACATAATAATTTTTCATATATGTTTGCGCTTGTATCTTGATAGTATCCTCTTTCATGTCGTCTTTGATGAAATCAATCGCTCTTGTAAATAATTTGTCTCCGTAGCCATCTTTTCTAAAGTCCTTCTTCACTAAGAAGCGGCCGATAGAAACTTCTGGGTAGCGAGTGCCCTTCTCAGTTATTCTTGCATATCCAATAAGTTCGTCTCCCTCTATCATCATAAGATGAACTGAGACTGGATCGTACTCGTCTATATCGTGATATGGGCAGTTTTGCTCAACTACAAAGACAGCTTGTCTTAGCTTAAGTATTTCATATAGCTCGGTTGTGTTTAGTTCTTCAAAATACTTAATTTTTATGTTCATTATAAGTTCTCCTTTTTGATTTCTCCAGCTCTAAGTAGTGCCATCTTTGTTAATAGTGGTCCTACTAGTTCATAGATAACTGTAGCTGAAAGTATTATGTCTCTGATTACTGCTCCGTGTGGTGCAGGTATAATTCTTTTTGCTATAAGTGAAAGACCTATGGCAACGCCGGCTTGTGGAACAAGACAAAAACCAAGGTTTCCTTGTACTGTTTTTGGTAATTTGCCGATCTTTGCGCCAATTCCTGCGCCTAAAGCTTTACCTATAACTCTAGCTATAACATAGGCTCCTCCTAAAAGGCCTACCTTTGTTAAGCTTGCTAAATCAAGGTCTGCGCCTGATAGTACGAAGAAGCATAGAAAGATGGCTGGCGTGATAACTTCGATTGCTTTAAATACTTTAACTTCTTCTCTTGATGTGTTACAGATTGTTGTACCAAAAGCCATCATAGTAAGAAGGCTTGATAGGTCAAAGCGTAGTGATATAGCTGCAAGTAAAAATATAACGCCTATAAAAGCAACTTGTATTTGTCCTTGATTTTTCATGAATCTCATGGACTTAACCATGATGATGCCTGCTACAACACCAAGTGCAAGTGCTGCCAGTATTTGTATTATAGGTTTTCCAACCATGTTCATCATTGAAAAAGCTCCGCCTTGTATCATGTTTTGAGCAAGTGTTGAAGCAACACCAAAGGCGATGATACAAACACCGTCATCAAGTGCAACGACTGGTATAAGTGTTCTAACTAGTGGTCCTTCGGCCTTATATTGCTTGATAACCATAAGTGTTGCGGCTGGCGCTGTTGCGCATGCGATTGAGCCTATTGCAAGTGAGAATGGGAATGATTGTCCAAGTAAAAGCATAACTACTGTTACTAAGAAAAATGCAACTAATGCTTCTAGCACTGTTATTACAAAGATTGCTGTACCCACTTTTTTCAAATCGTCAAATTTTAGCTCAGCGCCTATAGAAAAGGCAATGAAAGCTAAAGCAACTTCACTGATTATATCGAAGCTCTTAACTGCTTCTTCTGGTATTAGTCCCAAAACCGATGGACCTATAAGTATACCTGCTATCAAATAGCCAGTAACTTCTGGAAATTTGAATAAACCTAGTATTTTAGCTACAATAAAGCCTACTAGTAAAATTGTTCCAAGATGTAATAAAATTTCGAAATTCATACTATTTAGTCAATCCTTCCACGCTCTTTACATCAAGAGTAAACATAATTCCTGTGTTTTCGTTATTGATATCGCCCATAACGCTCTTAACAACTTCTTTAGCAACGACAAGTTTTTCATCGTCAAGCACCATAAGTAAAGTTTTGTTGAATGGTCTTTGACCGTTAAGTATTTGTCTAAGTCCTCCGAAAGCGCCGATTTCTTTGTGCCAATCAGCTAGTGTTGAGGCCATACCTTGACTGTCAAGTATAGTTCCTCCTGTGATTGATTTGTTAGAAAGCTCAAGTAATAATTCATCAAGCTTATCCATTTCATTTAAAATAACAACTAATAAATTCATAATATCCCTCCAAATTTTAATTATATCACTAATATTCGTTTTATTCAAGTGTTTAAGTACTATTTATCAACATTTGATCCAGTAATCCAAAGCACAGAATTTTTTGGTCTTCCTAATTTTTCATAAGCTAATAAAGCTGATGCGCTTGATGCTTCGACAATTTTTTTGTCACTCTCTTCTATAGCTTTTTTTGCTCTCAGAATGCTCTCATCATTAAAAGTGAAAAATCCATCTACAAGATATTCTAGCATAGGAAAAACAAGTTTTGATGGCGCGCTGCACGCAAGTCCATCTGCAATGGTTTTCCCGCCAAGACCAATATCATTAACGGATGCCGCCTCGCCAATTGTGTAGCTATATAGCATACATGGGTACTCAGTCGGCTCAATAAAATAAATGCGGACATTTTCTCTAAAAAAGCTTCTCAAGGCAAAAGCAATGCCGCCAGGCGCGCCTCCTACACCGCATGGCAAAAACACATGAAGTGGCTCGTCACTATTTATAATCATTCCACTCGCTTCTACCTCTTCAGTAGTTTCAAAAATTGATGCAGCATAGCCCAAAAAAAGCTTTTCACTCATCTCATCATCAACGAAATAGCTCATAGGATTTTTCTCTGCGCTAGCTCTACCCATCTTGACCGCGTAAGTATAATCATTGTCATACTCAATAACTTCAGCGCCCGCTTCTCTGAGTAATTTTTTCTTCCAATCTTTTGCGTCGCGGCTCATGTGAACTTTGGCTTTAAATCCAAAAGCCTTAGCGCAAAGCCCTATGGATAAGCCTAAATTTCCAGTCGAGCTTACTTCAATTGTATACTCACTCATAATTTTTCTTATATCGTCAAGGCTTAGCTCATTAAATTTATCTAGCATATTATTTTTCTTAAGAACGTCCTCTACCTTGCACATGACCTCATTGAAGCCGCCTCTTGCCTTGACGCTGTGAGCAACTTTTAGCTCTGAATCAAGTTTTAAATAAAGCTCATCACCAAGCTTTGATTTTAATAAATCACTTTTATAATAGCAAGGACCATCTATCTCGTCAAAAGCTTCCATAAAGAGAGGCGCAAAACGCTCGAATCTTTTTTTCGCAAGAAATGCATCATATAAATTAAAACGCAGATTTATATCTTTATTTCTTTTTATGGGGCAATATATTTCTTCTCTATTTTTAAGTTTATCAAGTATATCCACTTCTACCTCACTCCTTTTTTAGTCAAAAAAATAGACGACCTAAGCCGTCTATCTCTAGTTATTATCTACAACGTAATATTCTTTTGACCATTGTCTAACTGTTTTGTCTATGTCAATGGCGTCGTAATATCTGTCCTTACCCATGTATGAGCCGTCAGCATACTTCATACCCCAAGAGTTAGGATCGTTTACTATATAATAAAGTCTTCCGTCAACAACTTTATATCCGTTAACAACGATGAAGTGACCGCCGCCACCTGTATAATACTTGTTAAAATGCGAATTTGCATCTGGATTGTAACGAAGTGTTGATGAATCAATACAGATTATGCAAATTTTACCTTCTCTAAGTGGTTTTAATAAGCTGTCTGGATTTTTGTAAAATTTCATTCTATGCTTAACGCCTGAATCTTTTAAAAAGTCACTAACATCGTTAGTAAACCACCAACCACCATCGTTGATACGAGTGTTTCTAGCAGTTTCAGCTGTTACAGCTTTATCATATCCTTTTTGGAAATACAAACTCATTACAGCGCAGCTTGGGCCGCAGTTGTTATCAGCGTATTTACCAGTTTCTTTTTGGTCTATATACCAATCATAATCCTTTTGATTAAGAACTTCTAATTCATTATCGTCCTTTTCTGCAAAAACAAATTCGCCATTTTCTATCTTAAAGCTAAATGCCTCTGCTAATTTTTCTAGTGGATAAAGAACTGTATCATTAAGTTTTTTAGCTCCGCTTTCTAGATCGATAGTTTTGTCCTTATAATATATAGGGAATTTTACGTCTTCCATCTTATTATAAGTTTCGCTGTCAAGTCTAAATGCTTCTATAGGCTTTTCTGAGCTATATAACATACCATCATCAAGATTATAATATCCATCTTCTGACTTTTTTGGCGTAGGAATGCCGTCAATTACTTCATAAGTATTACCAATTCTATGTGTTGTTGGATTAAGTAATTCTAAAAATTGGTCAAAAATGACATATTCTTTGCCATCTATATCATAAGATGTTAATACACCGTTTGTTCCTGCTGTTGTGTAATGTTCTTTTATAGTAAATTTAGCAGCATCTTTTCCATTGCACGCAAATAAGAATAAGCTTGCTAGGATAAATAATGCTACAACGCTTAATATTTTCTTTTTCATAGTATCCTCCACTAGTTGATATCATATTTTTTAGCTTGCTCTGCAAGATTTTGAAAGAACTGGCTTCTAGGAGCCTCGCTTAAATTAATCTTAAGCCCTCTCTTTTTCATGGACTTAAGTTTATAAAGAAGAAGATTCTCGTCAACCATGAGCCTTTGAGCAAGCTCCATATAGCTCATTCCTTCTTCCATTGTGTCTAAAAGTTCTTCCTCGTCAATAAGTAGATGCGCCGCAAAAGTATTGGCCTGGGCTTCGATGATGGAAGACTCTTGAGTTAATCCAAAATCTGCAAGCTCTGCCTCACTTGCGTATTCTTTATGATAAAGAAAGTGTCCTAGCTCATGAGCTAGCACTTCCCTAATCACAATCTCATCCGCATGAGTGTTATATATCACATAACTAACGCCATCCAAAATTCTAAACATGCCTAAAAAGGCCGCACCTATGTGTATAGGTATGACCACGACGCCAAGGTTTTCTAGTATTTCGTATGGATCGTTAGTCCCGTGTTCTTCAATTAAAGCGAGTGCATCATCTAAATATTTTTCACTCACTAATTTTGCTCTTTTTTATCTGTTCCTTGATATTTTGATTTATAATAAGCATCTGTGATGGCTTCAACTACAGCCTTTTTGTCTTCATCGCTAAGAGTGCCACCTGCAAATAGGCCCATCACACCATTAACAAGCATATCATAATTTCTATCTTCTACTGGAACTTTGTAGTCGTCATCATCAACTAATAAATATGATGCATCCACTCTAAATAAGTTAGCCAATTGGTTATAAATATCTCTACTACGTGGTCTCATACCATCTACTTCGTATCTTGATATTGTCTTTAGTGATACGCCAAGTTTTTCAGCAAGGTCAGATTGAGTCATACCTTCCATTGCTCTTAATCTTCTTAATTTTTTTGCAAAATTCATAAAATCACCTTTCCTATAATTTTATTTTGTCATTCAAGTACCTTTATTATATACTATGGACATATAAATGTCAAGACATTTTTATAAGTGCTTCCTTCGCAAGCGAATCTACCATCTCGTTGAATTTATCGCCTGTGTGGGCTTCAACCTTATGAAAATTAATAAAAATTTTTTCTTTTTTTTCATCAAAAAATTTTTTATATGCCTTTGTCTCGTCTTTATTAGTCTTCCAATAGCCCATCGCCCAGCTACGAATGCCTTCATAATCATAAAAAATATCTATTTCTTTATAATTATTTTCAATCGCATAATTGATAGCCATCATCGAAGCTTTTATCTCGCCAGCCACATTTCGAATCGCTAAATGCTCTTTATCATCATAGGCCATTGATTCTTTGTGAATAATTTCTCCATCCATTACAAAAACAGCCGCCGCAGAATATTTTTTTAAAATATTACTAAAACTTCCATCGACATAAGCGAGTAATTTGCCATCTAAGTCGTGATTTGCCTCAAAATCATCGCCCATCATGTAATTTTCTGCTTCTTCCATGCTTTTAAATGATTTATAAATTGCGTTCTTAAAGCCATGTACCTCTTCTTTTGCCTCATCCCATGTCTCGAAGATGCCTGTATTTCGACCAGCTTTAACCGCATAATATTTCTTCGCCATTATAATCTTTCCGCCAAATATTTAGCAAAGTATGTTATGATTAAATTCGCTCCAGCTCTTTTGAATGAAAGCATTGTCTCCATAATGATATCTTCTTTAACAAGGCCGTTTTTAACAGCATCGTAGAGCATAGCGTACTCACCACTAACTGAGTAAGCAACTATAGGTAAATTAGTTTCTTCGCTAGCAAGTTTAATTATATCGCCATAAGCCATAGCTGGCTTAACTATAAGCATGTCAGCGCCTTCGTCTACATCTAAAAGTATTTCTCTAAGAGCTTCTTTTTTATTTCTATAATCCATTTGATATTGTTTTCTGTCACCAAAACTTGGTGCGCTGCCAGCCGCGTCTCTAAAAGGACCGTAGTAATTTGAAGCGAATTTTGATGCATAGCTCATTATTGATACGTTTATATATCCCGCCTCATCAAGTGCTTCTCTGATTTTTGCAACGCGTCCATCCATCATATCAGATGGAGCGACTATATCAACTCCTGCTTCTGCCATTGACACAGCAATTTTTTGTAAATAGGAAACGGTTTCGTCGTTATCAACATAATCCCCGTGAAGTATGCCGCAGTGACCATGATCAGTGTATTCGCACATGCAAACATCGCCTATAACTAGGAAATCTTTATCTATCTCTTTAATTTTTCTAATCGCTCTTTGAACTACACCGTCTTTTGCATAAGCGCCTGAACCGCATGCATCCTTATGATCTGGCACGCCAAATAAAATTACAGAGCGTATGCCCAAGTCCTTTAGCTCTTTGATAACTTCATCAAGTCTATCGACTGTGTATTGTTTTTGTCCTTTTAAACTTTTTATCTCTTCTACTTCATTTACTCCATCTTTTACAAAAATCGGATATATTAAATCTTCTTTTCTTAATGCTGTTTCGGCGAAAACTTCTCTAATATTGCTATTTAATCTAAGTCTTCTCATTCTATTTTTCATTATTTATCTCCTCTTTCACTAAATCTATCATTCCTTCTGAGTCATGTACCTTTGCTTCCTTATATACTTTATATCCCAATGCCTCTATACTTTTTGTTGTATATGGTCCTATTGAATATATCCTTGCCTTTGACATTAGCTCTGGATAAAATTTATTAAAGCTAATGGCCTCTGATGACGAGAAGAAAAATATATCATATGCCTTATCTTCTAAATACATCTTTTCATAAGCTTCATCGCTGTTTTTATATATTTCAAATGCATCCACATCATAATCACTAAGAGCAGCTCTGATATTGCCCTTTGCCTTATCTGAGTGAGGATAAAGTACTTTTGCGCCTTTTTCAAATTTTGATGTGATATTTTTAATCATTTCATCTGATGTGTATTTTTCAGAAACATAATCCGCCTTAAAGCCATAAGCCTCAATGTCTTTCATAGTTTTTTGACCAATGGAAGCTATCTTAATATTATAAAATCTTCTAAAATCTATACCAAGCTCAAGAGCTCTTTCGAAAAAGAATTCTACTGCGTTTCGGCTTGTTAATATCAAATATTTATAAGCTTCGATATTTTTTAGTGCCTTATCAAAAGCATCATCATGTATTGGTGTGTACTTAATTGTCTCTAACTCTAAAAATTCTGCCTTATTATCTATAAGAAAATCTTTAAAATCTTGATTAAATTCTTTTTTTCTAAGTAAAATAAATGTTCTGTCCTTAAGTGGCCTACCTGCAAAAAAGTCTATATCATCAGCAAATTGAACAACGTCTCCAATAACAAAGACCGATGGATTTTTTATATCATTATTGCATTTGCATTCGTAAGCGTACTTAAGTGTAGTAATAAAGCGCCTTTGATCGGATCTAGTCGCCTTATATATAAAGGCTGCCTTTGTATCTGGATTTTTGCCCGCCGCGATTAATTTATTAGCAATAGTCTCAATATTGCTCATAGCCATAAGAAAGATTAGTGTTCCTTCCATCTTAGCTAAGTTCTCCCAATCAAGCTCGGCTGGTCCATCCATAGTGTGACCAGTAAATACATGAAAGCTTCTGGAGACTTCTCTGTGAGTTGTTGGCACACCCCCATAAATAAGTCCGCCGATCGATGAAGAGATGCCAGGGACTATCTCTGAGGCTATTCCATGCTCTTTCAAGAAAAGTGCTTCTTCAGAGCCGCGTCCAAAAACAAGCGGATCGCCGCCTTTAAGTCTAAGAGTAATCTTTCCTTCTTCGTGAGCGCATTTAAGAAGCAAATTATTAATTTCTTCTTGCTTCCAAGAGGACTTCATCCCCTCTTTGCCCACGTAAAATATTTTTGCGCTTGGCTTTTTTTCGTTTAACAAATTATAATTGATGAGCCTGTCATAAATTATGTAGTCAGCCTTTTGTATAAGTCTCAGTCCCTTGACAGTAATTAGGCCCTCATCACCAGGGCCTGCTCCTACTAAGTATACCTTAGACATCTATATCACCTTTAATACTCTCTGTGTATTTTTTTACATCTTTTAAATAATTTTCTTTATCCGTGTCAAAATTTATAAATCTATATCTTTTTAAATCATCCGATGCCATAAAAGCCTTTACATGCACCTTATTATCATCTGAAACTACATGTATGCCTAATGGTTTGTTGCATGAAGCACCAGATTCGCTTAAAAATGCTCTTTCAATAGAAACTTCAAAATCAGTTTTTTCATCTCTTATCGATTTAAGCATCTCTTTAAGCTCGTGGTTATTTTTATTTATTTCAAGAGCAATAACCCCTTGACAAGGCGATGGCAAAAATTCATCTTCCTCTAGGTCTATGATTCTTCCCTCAAGTCCACCATTTAAATCAAGTCTATCAATAGCCGCTCTTGATAATATAATCGCGTCAAAGCCTTCTGAGTCAAGCTTTGCTATCCTTGACTCAATATTGCCACGTATTTCGGCAATGCTATAATCTTTTTCATCCATAGCGAGTAAAAACTTCCTACGGAGCGAGCCAGTTGCTATTCTCATCCCATTTCTAAGCTCATTCTTGCCCTTATGCTTTTCATTTAGAACGATAATATCATTTCTTTTAGCTCTCTCCCCAAAATAAATTATTTCAAGGCCTTCTTCAATCTCAGAAGTCATGTCCTTTAAGGAGTGAACGGCAATATCTATCCTTCCATCTTTAAGAGCATCCTCAATCGCTCTAACGAAGACACCTTTTCCGCCCATCTGACTGATTGACGTCTTCTTATCGATGTCACCAAGCGTATTTATGCCTACTACTTCGTAATCAATATCATAAAAATCTTTAAGTTTATTAAAAACAAGTTCAACTTGCTTCAAAGCAAGCCTACTCGTTCTCGTTCCCACTCTTATTTTCAAAGTCTTCAAACTCCTTTATGTAAGATAAAATTTCTTCCTTAGTATAATTTTTTATCTTTTTTATCATATCTTGTTTTTGATAATGGATATAGTATGATCTAAGTTTAAACGCTAAATCTAAATATTCATCGTCATAAGAGTCATACTTTTTTAAATCATCCATGATAGTTTTGTTTAAATCAGGAAGCCTTCCACTAGTTGATATAGACACGTCTATCCCGCCAATCTTTTTCATGTTAATGGAGATAAAATCACTAGTAGAACTTTTATCGCATCTATTATACAAAACTCCTAAAGCTTTTGCATCCACCTCAATCCGAGCATTGAGCTCTTCGTCATCACTTGCGATGAAGAGCAAAAAAGCTCCTTCTATGTATTCTTTTTTGTAAACGTCCTTAATTAATTCAGCGCCTTGGTCCATAAAGCCGTCAATAAAGTCTTTAGCAACGACTTTCACTTTAGCACCTTCATTTATAAGTGTTTTAAACTTTCTTAAAGCGACAGACCCGCCACCAATTATGGTAACAGGTCTATCCTTTATATTAAGAGCTATGCTTAGCATAAGCCTTTAACTCCTCTATCATTTGATCATTATTATCAAAGAAATCAACTCCCAATGCATTAGCCACTCTAACACATAGAGGAAGCTCTTGATTGGCGCGTTTAATGACATCTTCATCCTTGAAAATTTCATATTTACTTCCTTCTTTGATAATCTTAGCGTCTTTAACTACATAAATGTAATCTGCCATTTCATAGCAAAACTCCATATCATGAGTAGATATTAAAAGTGAACTGTTTTTGGCAATACCTGCGATAGTCTTTTTAAGTATGCCTATAGAAACAGGGTCAAGACCAGCCGTTGGCTCGTCCATAAGGATGTAGCGAGCACCCAAAGCGATCGCTGAAGCGATGGCAACCCTCTTTTTTTGTCCATAACTTAAAAAGTGAACAGGCATTTCCTTTAGTTCGTATGCATTGGCACTTCTTAAAGCATTGTCAACCCTTTCCTTGACAGTTTCTTCGTCATAGCCAAGATTTCTAAGCGTAAAAGCAGTGTCATCAAAAACATTCGAGTAGAAA
Source organism: Fenollaria sp. (assembly GCF_057222035.1). NCBI lineage: Bacteria > Bacillati > Bacillota > Clostridia > Eubacteriales > Fenollaria > Fenollaria sp. The sequence goes on from NZ_JBXXYC010000007.1 coordinate 50,719, forward strand.
ATTTGATTATCCGGGTCTTGAAAGACCATAGTCACGTTTTTTCTGTAATTCAAAAGACTTTTTTTGTCATAGCGAAGTTCTTCGCCATCGACAATTATATCCCCTTTGTCTCTTTTTAATAGACCAAGGATGTTTTTGAATAAAGTAGTCTTTCCCGCGCCGTTCTCACCAATTACCATGGTGATGGCACCGTTTTTAGTCGAAAGACTTATCCCATCCAAAACTTTTTTTCCACTCTCATAAGTATATTCTAAATTTTTAACTTCTAACATATAATCACCTAACTGGGAATTCTCCATTGTAAAGCTTGATATTTAGTGCATTTATCATCTCTTCATTTCTCTTTAATATGCCTAAAATCATATTCTCAACAAAAATTTTGATTGATTTAAACGATGTCTTCGTATTGATAAAACCGAATTTTATCTCAAGACAGTTTATATTTGTCTGAGCTTCTTCTATAATTATAAATATGAAGCGGTATATCAGCATAAACAGCTCAATAAACACATTTGGCAAGTGCAAGCTCTTAAAAACTCTGATAATATCGACCATAGGTGTCGTTACACTTAAGAAGATGACCGAAGAGGTCGCCGCAAGAGATCTTAAAAAAACATTTAGAAATAGCATCTCTTGCCCCTCAATCACTCCAAAGTATATGCCAAAGATATTTATGGAATAGACAAAATGATTTTCTTTAGAAAAACCAATTATCAAAAATATTGTTCCTAAAAATATGAAAATTATAGGAATTTTGATAAATGATATGACATTTCTCACTTTAAACTTTGCAAATGCGAGTTCCAGAATTATTATTAATATAAATATGGATAAATTTACGTAAATATTGTCAAGGCCAAGCGCTAAAACTAGCATAATTAATGTAAATAAAAATTTATATCCAGCTTTAACGTGCCTTAAACCGTTCGTATATGCGAACTGATCAATGAGTAGCAATTTGTATTAGCTCCTTTATTTATCTTTTTCCTTCTTACTTGCAGCGCCCTTCCAGCTGCCAATGATGTAGCCAATAGCTCCAGCACCGATAGCAGCTTGAAGACCAAATAATAAGGATTCAACTTCGCCCGATGGTGGTTCCCAAAGGGACTCGAACCATGGCTCATAGCCTGGTTTTAATGCTTCTATCTCTTCACTTGCAGCGTCATCAGATCCGCCGTATTCACCTTGAACAAAAACTAGTGGTAAAACTACTAGTAAAATCGCAAGTATAATTAAGATCAAGTTGGTTTTCTTATAATCTTTCATTTGTAAGTACCCCCTCACCTTTATATCTAACCATAAGGTTAACTATAACTACTGTTAATAAACCTTCAACTATAGCGATAGGGATTTGAGTAACAGCAAAGATTGATAAGAACTTTCCTAAAGCTGCGGCAAAGCCAACACCTTCGTGGTAAACAATAGCAAGTTGAGTAGCTGTAACAACATAAGTGAATAAGTCACCTATAGTTGCTGCACAGAAAACCGCCAAACTTCTATTTTGTTTTTTCAATAAGTGATAGATGGCAAAAGCTACAAAAGGTCCAGCTATAGCCATAGAGAATGTATTAGCACCTAAAGTAGTTAAACCACCGTGAGCTAATAACAAAGCTTGGAAAATTAAAACAATTAAACCTAAAACAGATGTTTGAAGAGGTCCAAATAGTATAGCACCTAGACCAGTACCTGTTGGGTGTGAACAACTACCTACTACTGAAGGGATCTTCATAGCAGATAAAACGAAGATAAATCCACCTGCAAGTGCAAGTAAAACCTTCTTTTCGTTTGAATCAGAGTCTTTAGCAATTTTTCTAATACCAAGTATAATAAATGGTAGTGATATTAATCCCCAGATTAAGCACCATTCTTTAGGAAGGTAACCTTCCATGATGTGCATTGCGTAAGCATCTGCGGATAATAAAATTAGTGAAAGACCCATGAGAATGAAATTTTTCTTTCTCATAAATTATTCCTCCTTTTATTTCCTACGCAAAGACTCCTTTTAAAAATCAAATTGATTTAGAAAAGAACCTCTCTTTGCCGAAGGTATTTCTTGATAGAGTAAGGTTTTCCGGCTAGCGTTTTAAGCCCTTGTAAACGCCTTCCCATTATTAAACGAATAACAGTGACATAAGTGTTTACTCAGTGTGCGCCAACGGCAGCGGCGACTGCGTCTTTTAAACTTCCCTTAAACATTATCAATATAATTATATCACTATGAAGGGCAAAATGCAAGGCAATAAGCACATATAAAATAATCTAGGTAAGTGAAATTTTATAAATGATAATAGTGTTCAAGACATAAAAAAAGAAGGGCTGCTTGCCCTCCCTTAATAAACTAATTAAATTCTTTTGTAATGGCTACACTGTGATAAGACTCACCGTGATCACTTACTGACCAAACGCCGACATAAGAAACTTTGGAAGCATTGTCTCTATATATTACTTGATATTCTGTATCGTCAAGGTCAGTCAATTTTAATTTAAAAATCTTTTTACTTACATTATTAGCATTAAAATTAAATTGTTTAATAAACTTAAGTTCTTCATTAATTTGATTTTTACAAGTTTCTTCATCTAAGCCATATTGATTACTTGATAAATTATATGCCTTATCATAAAACGCCCTATTATATAGAGCTTGCTCATCGCATGTAATGAAGTCATTGCTTATAGAAAGAGCTCTGTCAAAATAATTTCTCGCCTTTGCATCTAATTTTTTATATGAATCTTCTGTATAAGACATGCTAAGTTCAACATCTACGCCAAGATTGGTTCCAGCGTAAGTGTCGTCTCCATTTACAGGTAGCTCCCTATATAGTGACAATTCAAGACTAGCTCCTTGATCGTATATAAACTCATATCTTGTACACTCATGCGAGCCAGTATTTTCTATACTCTTTTTGATTTCTTTATAATCAGAAGCTAAGTCAAAGCCAAGCGTTTTAGAGTGCTTCCAAGCCTTGCTACTTAATCCATGGAAATAATTAGCATAGTCGCCAATCTTATCCCAGCCAAGTGCTAGCTGCATAGCCTCTTCACAAAGCTTAGCATCATCTTTAATAAGAGCTTCACGATATTTAATAATTCCAGCCAATTCATCTTCATCGCTAATCTTACTATCTTTATTATCTTTACTATCTTTATTTTCTTTACTATCTTTATTTTCTTCCTTATTTTCTATTTCTCCATTACTATTTAAAATTATGGCTTCAGTTTTAGCATCATAGTCGACGCCAAGCCCTATTAAAGAAGCTAGGTCCCTAAGCTGAATGTAGTTATACCTATTAATAACAGCTGTTTTAAGTTCTTTTTCCTCGCCATTAACAAGGATTTTCTTTGACTCTACAAATGCTTTTGCCTTTGCATTTTTTATAGCTACTAAATCTCCTTCCAATTTAGTGTAGCTGTTGTCAAGATATATCATTACAAGCTCTTTCTCTTTGTCATATCCTACACTGAATTGACAGCTCTTTCCACTTAATAAAGCCGCTACATCTCTTAGTTTCAAGTAGTTATAACGCTCTACAGTATATGAGCCAACCATAACTTCTTCACCATCAAGAATAATTTTTTTAGTATTTTTATTCGCATCAACCGTCTTAGGCTTAGCAAATGTGCTTGGCATGAATATTATTAGCATGAGCATTGCTAATAGTAATGAAATTTTCTTCTTCATAATAAGTCCTCCCTTTTATTTATTCTATTAAATTAATTGTACAACAAGCCGATAAATAATTCAAGACATTGTATCAATTTAGCATCCATTGTTCTATATAAATATCTATATTACTATTGACAAAATTATACCTCTACACAAAAAAATCTGCCACCTAAGTGACAGATAATATATACTTTATTGAACTTTTTCTTTTGCGTGCTCCAAGCCTTGCTTATACAGCATCAAAACGTGCTCGTCATCAAGTGAGTATATCAGCGCCTTGCCATCTCTTTCGTATTTAACTAGGCCAAGGTTTCTTAATATTCTTAGGTGGTGACTAACAAGTGGCTGTGTCATGTTTAGCGCGTATGAAAGGTCTGTAACACACATCTCACTTAGGCTTAGCGCATGTATGATTTGTATTCTTGAAGGCTCGCTAAGCGCTTTCATGATATCTGCAAGTCTCTCAACTATCTTATAATCTATGGTATCATTTTTAATCGCGTCTAATTCTTCTTGAGTTAATTCTTTATTTTCCATATATTCCCTCCAAGTCTTTCGTTATATTTACAAAGTCATCGAAGCTTAGCTCCTCCGCCCTTGCATTTTCACCTTTGCCAATGGCCTTAAGTGCATCCACTGTATCTTTTTTATCTATACCCACTTCGCTATTAAATAAAGCATTCGCAAGTGTTTTTCTTCTCTTCATAAAAGAAGCTCTAATTATTTTTAAGAATAGCTCTTCATTTGCTAAATCTTTTTTCTTCTTTTTTATATATAATACTGCTGAATCAACTTTTGGTTTTGGATAAAAGCAGTCCTTTGACACATTAAACGCAATGCGCGCATCGCCATAAGCCCTTGTAAAAACTGATATACTGCCATAGTCTTTTGATTTTTCATCGGCGACTATCCTTTGAGCGACTTCCTTTTGCACCATAACTGTGATTGAATCAATTTCTAGCTTTGATTCAAGTAAAAATGTTAGTATGGGTGTCGTCACATAATACGGAAGATTGGCGCACACTTTGAACGCTCCGCCTGTCAAGGATTTTATCTCGTCCTCGCTCGCATCCATAAAATCTTTATAAATTACATGGGCATTGTCATGTGGACCGAGTGTCTCCTTGTGAATTTCTCTAAGTGATTCATCAAGTTCAAAGGCAATGACTTTTTTCGCGTGCTTCGCTAGCTCTTCGGTCAAAGTGCCTATGCCAGGACCTATCTCCATCACAGTAGTATCCTTTGTAATTCCGCTCTCTTCAGCTATCTTTCTTATTATATTGCCATCAATCAAAAAATTTTGTCCAAGCGCTTTTTTAAATTCAAAGCCAAAGCTCTCTTGCAGCTCCTTGAGTCTTGCTATGCTATATAAACCTTTTTCAGTCAATTTTTTTCATAGCCTCCTCGAAATCTTCTCTCGAAATTTGATAATAGTTTAGTGCGTCGAGCATTTTTTTTGCGTTTGAATTAGAAATTTTTAGTAGGCTCGCAAGTTTTTCGCGTCTCTCGCTTGAACCGTCTGCTCCTAATAGACCTGTCTCATACAAATCTTTCGTTGTGTATAAAATTTTTCTCTCCTCTGTTGAGGCTCTTGCATTCATCAGCGCATCAATGATTGCTTCCTTTGAAGCATTTTCAACACCTATATCATCTTTCTTAATCGCATCTGACTGCTTTAGATAAGCGTTTTTACAGCCCTTAACATTTTCATTTATAGTGCGTCTAATCATCTTGCCAGCGTAATCAGGGTCAGTAAACACAATTACTCCCCTAGTTTTAACAGCCTTTCTCAACTCATCGAAGAGCGTCTTCTTTATTTTATAGCCATGTGTCGCGACTATATCGGCATCTATAGCATTTTTTATCTGAGCGATGTCGTCCATGCCCTCGACAACTATGAGTTCTTTAATCATTTTCTACTCCAAAAAATTCAAATGCGTTCTTCTTTGTCGCTTCTAAGACTTCTTCTGTGCTAATGCCTTTGATCTCGGCAAGTTTTTCTGCGACTAAGATTACTTTTCTCGGGTCATTTCTCTTGCCCCTAAAAGGTACCGGCGTCATATATGGTGAGTCCGTCTCGATAAGGAGGTCTTTCAAATCAACTTCCCTTGCGACGTCTACTGTGTTTTTTGCATTTTTAAAAGTTAGTGCTCCGCCTAAAGCTAGTTTGTAGCCTAATTTTAAAAATTTTCTCGCCATCTCTATGGATCCTGTATAACAATGAATAAGAACTTTCATATCTTGAGCGTATTTTTCAAGTATTTCATAAGTTTCTTCCATCGCTTCACGAGTGTGAATAACGATAGGAACATCCATCTCTCTAGCTAGATCTATCTGATCAATAAAAACTTTTCTTTGTACATCTCTTGGCGAAAAATCATAGTGATAATCAAGACCAATCTCGCCTATCGCCATAACCTTATCTTTTTTCAATAGCTCTTTAAGTGCCTCACGTGTCTCTGCTGTGTAATCCTTTGCCTCATGCGGATGCACGCCTACAACTGCGTAGACGTGATCGTATTTTTTGGCAAGTTCATAGCTCGAGTAGCTTGTTTTAAGGTCAGATGCTATATTAAAAAAATAGTTTCCGCCTTCTAAGATATCGGCTATGACCTGGTCTCTGTCCTCATCAAAGGCCTCGTCGTCAAGATGAGCGTGTGAATCAACGAATATCATTACGCAATCACTGAGCCACTTGGCATATCTTCAAGCGATGTAACTAGTGATAGGTCATCGCCGTTTTCACAAGCAAGTATCATGCCTTGAGACTCAACGCCTCTAATCTTTCTAGGCTTTAAGTTACATACAACAACAACCTTCTTACCTATGATGTCTTCTGGCTTGTACCATTTTTTAATGCCGCTAACAATAGTTCTTGTCTCGTCACCTATTTTAATAGTGTTGATCAAAAGCTTGTCAGCTTCAGGATGTTCTTTTGAATCAATTACTTCGCCTAGTCTTAGATCAAGTTTTGCAAAATCGTCAAATTCTATAGCTGGCTTAGCGTCAGCATCCTCTACCTTTGCCTTGCCATCTTTTTCTTCTCTAGATTTAATTAAATTTTCGTTCTCTGTAAGTAGTCTCTCTACTTCTTTATCAACGTCAAGTCTTGGGAATAGTGTATCTATCTTCTTTACAGTGTATTTATCAACTAAGTCAAATTCATCGCACTCTTCATATTTCATTTCTTCACTTAAGCCAAGTGCTTCCCTAATTTTCTTAGCAGTATCAGGGATGAATGGGCTTAGTAAAACAGATGATATTCTTAATGCTTCAAGTAAATTATATATGATAGTTTCAAGTCTTTCCTTGTGTTCATCATCGTTTAAAGTCCATGGGCATGTTTCGTCGATGTACTTATTTGATCTTCTGATTAGCTTAAATACTTCGTCAATGGCTACTGATAAGTTTAGATGCTCCATCTTTTGATCAAGAACAGCTTTTCTTGTTAGAGCCACATCGATTAGATCCTTATCGATTTCATCATCAGAAGTCTTTTTATTAACAATTCCGCCAAAGTATTTTTCAGCCATGGCAATAGTTCTTGAAACCAAGTTACCAAGGTCATTTGCAAGGTCAGAGTTAACTCTTTCCATAAACTTTTTGCTTTGGAAGTTACCATCGCTACCAAAGTTAAACTCTCTCATAACATAGTACTTAAGCGCATCTCTGCCATATAGCTTAACTATTGGCTCAGGGTAGATGACATTACCCTTGCTCTTACTCATCTTGTCGCTTTCAAAAAGTATCCAGCCATGAGCAAAGACTTTCTTAGGTAGTGGTAGGTCTAGAGCCATAAGTAGTGCTGGCCATATGATTACGTGGAAACGTAAAATATCCTTACCAACCAAGTGAATATCAGCTGGCCAAAGTTTTTTGAACTTTTCGTCGTCTTGTAAATATCCTGCCGCATCAATGTATGATGACAAAGCGTCTATCCATACGTAAACAACATGCTTTGGATCGAATGGCACTTGAACGCCCCAGTCGAACGAAGTTCTTGAAACGCATAGGTCTTGAAGGCCTTCCTTGAAGAAGTTATTGATCATCTCAGTCTTTTTAGACTCTGGTTCAATAAATTCTGGGTGCTCTTCGTAATATTTTAAAAGTCTGTCCTTGTAATTGCTTAATCTAAAGAAATACGCTTCTTCATGAGCTGGATGCACTTCTCTGCCACAGTCAGGGCACTTGCCATCAACAAGTTGAGACTCAGTCCAGAACGACTCACATGGAGTGCAGTAAAGTCCTTCATACTCGCCCTTGTAGATGTCGCCTTGTTCGTATAGCCTTGTAAATATCTTCTTAACCATCTCATCGTGGGATTTATCTGAAGTTCTTACATACTTATCATATCTTATGTCAAGTAAGTCCCATAGCTTATATATTTGTTCATTAATATTAGTAACGAATTGCAATGGAGTAACGCCAGCTTTTTCAGCATTCTTTTGAATCTTTTCGCCGTGTTCGTCGGAGCCTGTAACAAAATATACATCCATGCCTTGAAGCTCTTTGTACCTCTTAAGCATGTCCGCAACTATAGTCGTATACGTATTTCCTATGTGTAAGTAACCACTTGGATAATAAATTGGTGTACTTAAATAATATTTTTCCATTCTTTCAACTCCTTTTCCCTTAATTATAGCATAAAGAGACAAAAAAATCAAAGACCATTTATATATAGTCTTTGATTAATTTATTATTTATAAAATTTTGCTTGTGCTTCATACATATCTCTATAATATGGCGAATTTTTTAATAGCTCATCATGTGTGCCAACGCTATCCACTCTGCCATCTTTAAAGACTACAATCTTATCAACGCTTTTGCAAATACCAAGTCTATGCGTTACGATGATGGATGTCCTTCCCTTTGATATGTCGAGGAACTTCTTCAAAATCTCGCTCTCTTGCATAGGATCAAGAGCCGATGTTGCCTCATCAAGTATGATAAGCTTTGAATTTTTATACATGGACCTTGCTATATCAAGCCTTTGCCTTTCGCCGCCAGATAGCTCTACTCCATCAAAATCCTTGCCAAGCCTTGTATCAAGTGAGTGCTCTTTATATAATTTATCTAAGCCCACGTAATCAAGTAGCGACTTTAGCTTTGCCTCGTCATAAGTCTCTTGTGAGGCTATATGCTCAGCTATACTAAGATTAGTCTCAGTCCTTTCTTGAGGAACTATTGTGTAATCATCAAAACTTAATCCTCTTCCCTTTATGTTTACGTCGCCAAAAGATATTTCGCCCATAGCATCATATACGCCAGTCAAAGCCTTTGTAAATGTTGTCTTACCTGAACCATTGTAGCCAACGATTGCTACGCTCTCGCCTTCATCTATACTTAGGCTTATGTCATGAAGACCCTTATCAGTCTTTGGATAAGTAAATGAAGCATCTTTTACACTAATTTTGCCAAAATTTACATCATAAGCTTTTTTCTCTTCACTGCTGTCCATAAAATTAAAGTAATCGCTTGCGAAGGAAATGTTTCTTGGCAAATTGCCGACAGTCACTATCATCTCTTTACTTGAGTTTTGCATATTTTGATAAGCCATAAGTGCAGCACCCATCATACCGATGAGTATCTTGCCATCAAAGGCAAGTTTTATCGTTATGACTATGGCTATGGTGAAGGCTGTAACGCTTAGTATGTCGCAGAAAAGTAGTGACTTAGCATCTTTTAGTTTCTCATCAAAATATTTTTTACTCGTATCTTTAAATACGCTAGTATATTTATTTAAGAAAAACTCAGAGCTATTATATGATTTTATCTCTCTATTGGTCTTAGTATCTGTAAAAATGCTGTAGAAATAATTTAGTTTTCTCTCGTCAAAGGCTTCTATGCTCTTTAAATCATAAAAGGCTTTGCCGCGTATAAGTCTTGTGATTAGGTACGGTACTACTGTTAAGGCCGCTAGAGCAACTAAGTAGGGGCTATAAGTCCAAAGCGTTACAAGTATCAAGATAACTTCAAGTCCTTGACCTAGTGCCATGGCAAGTAGTCTTACTGAGTTACTTAGCCTTTCGTCATCAACTGCACTCGCTGCCCTTTCTCCTATAGTTAAAAAATCTCTATTCTCAAAATTAATTAAGTCTACCCTTGATAATTTTGCTGCCATCTCTCTATTTAAGTAGCTGCCTGTCTTTTCGAACAGATAACCATTCATCGCTATCGCATAAAGGTACTCAAGTAGCCTTTCAAGAAAAATTATTATTAAAAGCATGACTCCATATTTTATAAAAGCATCTATATCATTAGCATTTTTAATATATTCATAGCCGCTTTGTATGATATGCATCGAGGCATATAGCTTTGCTGCAACAAAGAAGCCTGAAAGTATATGGTAGATGAAGACATATATGGTCGCGATTGGTGTTACGCTAAAAACTTTTTTAATTACCTTAGTCATTTTTTGCCTCCTTATACCAAGCTGCTTGTTCAGTGAACATCTTCGCGTATTTACCGCCCTTTTCCATAAGCGTTTCGTGCGTACCTCGTTCAATAAGCTTTCCTTTATCAATTACTAAAACCTCATCTGCAAGCTTAGACAAGACAAGTCTGTGAGTGATAATTATAGCACCGCGCCTCTTAAGCACTTTGATTATGCCCTCATACATCTTCGCTTCCATCATCGGGTCCATGGATGCAGTTGGCTCATCAAAGATAAGAAAATCAGAAGACTTTGAGATGGCTCTAGCAATTGCAAGCCTTTGGCTTTCGCCACCAGATAAGTATACGCCATCATCTTCTAGCTTGCCTAAATTTGTATTCATGTCATACTTATCAAGCTCCATTAAATCTAAATCGCCTGAAATATCTTTATCATCGCCAAGCAAAATATTATCCTTTATACTAAATTCATAGTTTTGAAAGTCTTGATAAACTATCGCTAAGCTATCTGCCAATTCTTTTTTCGATAAATAATATGGCTCAGTACCATTGATCTTCACAGTGCCGCTACTTGGCTTGTAAAGTCCAGCTATCAGCTTGATTATAGTTGACTTACCAGCTCCGTTTTCTCCAACTATGGCAGTAACCTTGTTTTTGTCAATAGCTAGAGATAAATCATCTAAAACGATATTTTCACTTTGTGGATATTTAAAGCTTAATTTATCAAAAACAATTTTTTCGCCGCTCTTAATTTGCTCTTTGATTTCTTTTTCATCATAATCAAGAATATATAAAAGAGTTTCTGCTATGTAGCCAGAATTAGCTACGCTAGAGGCTTCATAAACAAAGTCCTCAGCCATATCCAAAGTAGTCGACGCAGATGTGATGACAGCTGTAAGCGAACCAACACTAATTGCTCTTTGAATTAGTTTTAATATTACAAAAAGTATTGCAAGTCCCATCCATATTATATTTATAAACGAACTAAGCAAAAGATATTTTTGACTTGCAATAGTCGTCTTAAGTCTATCATCAAAAACGGCTTCAGAATATTTTTTAAACTTCTTAAGAAATAAAGATTTCATTTGAAAAACTTTTATCTCATAGATGGCGTTTTTATCCTTAAGTATCCTTAATATATTTTCCATCTCACGCTCATTGTGCGAAGTGTTTTCAAACATCTTATTCATATTATTAACTGCCTTGAAGCTGAAGAAAACATCAAGCGCAGCACTTATAATATATGCAAGGCCAAGATAAGCTGATATCGTAAAGAACACAAAGACAATACCCATAACTTTCACAGCTATGGCTGCTATGGCTATGGATGAGTTGAATAATTCGATGAGAGCCATGTGTGGACGGTCCTTCACCTTGTTTAGCTTGTCTTGAAAACCAGACTTTTCAATCTCTTCCAAAGATATTTTATCCAGTTTATTCATTACAGCCATGTTTAAATTAAGTTCAAGTTTTTGCTCAAGCTTTATATCTAAAATGTTTCGAATGAACTTAGCTACCTCTCCCCAAGCAAATAAAAGTATCAATAAAATAATTGGGAACAAATTACGTTCTCCATGTACATAATTAAGAATCGAGTCGACAGCCATAGCCGTAGCGTAAATTATCGCTGGACTAACAAGCGCCGTGATTAAAGATTCAATTAGAATGAATATGTATGTGGAGCCTGCATGCTTGCGTACAAGTTTGTATGTGTTAAAAATCGCTTTCATATTAACACCTCCTAATAAAATTTATAAAATAATTAAAATACCCCCCCCTCAAACGAAGGAGAAAAAGTTTGTGGGAGGGTTAATATAATAAACTATTCACTGTATCAATCGTATCACTTTGCAAGCTAATTGTCAAGTCACTTTGTTAAAGAGTTAAATATTTTACAAATAAATGGATGCCATTATTAAATAGCATCCATAAGCATAATTATTAAATTAATTAAGCGGTTTTATCGCAAGTATTTTGCCACGCTTGATAAATTCATCAAGGCCTTCGTGGCCCCACTTATTTAGATACTCCTCTGTCAAGTCCTCTTCTACTATGGTAAATGGCATGAAGCCAACCTTTTCTAAAATTTTCTTCAGAGCCTCTGAAGTGATGGATCCACCTACTCATGTCGCGTGAAAAATGGGATCAGCTATGATATCGTCTGGAAGCTTTTTTATCTGAATTATATCACTTATAGAAACGCGTCCGCCTGGCTTAAGCACACGAAATATCTCTTTATATACCTTTTCCTTATCTTCAAGTAGATTGATTACGCAGTTTGATATAACAACGTCAAAGGTATTGTCAGGCAAGTTGATATCGTCAATGTCTGAGACTAAAAAGTCGGCATTGTCAAAGCCTCTTTTGTCACGAATGAAATTCGCACGCTCAATCATTTCGGGTAGCCTATCAATCCCCACAGCCTTGCCAGTTCCGTGCATCTCACGAGCCGCCTTGAATACATCGACCCCTTTGCCGCAGCCAAGGTCAAGTAGCCACTCGCCATCTTTAAGCTTAGCATTTTGAATGGGATTGCCGCAGCCAAGACCCAAGTCGCCGCCAAGCTCAATGTCCTCATCAGTGTAGCCGAGTGAATAGGCGACCGCCCTTTGCTTCTCTTCGTCCGAAACCTGATTGTCCTCGGCTATCTTTTTATAAAATTCATCAACATATTGTTTTGTATCTATTTTATTCATATCATCACCATAGTATATATACCCAGAACATATTTAAAATATTCTATATGTTATATTATTTATTAATGTTTATAAATTATTTTTATCAAAGCTCATATATTCTTCCCTGCTTAAGTCTTCTTTATTATCTCCATGATTCTTATCAAAATTAATCAAAGTAAGCAAAATCGTTCCTACAAATAAGGCTAAGGCAAAGACTGCGTATATAGGTTTTGCACCTAATATGCCTAAGTGCGCAAGGCCCGCTAAACAGTAAAGGTATAGTGCGAACCAAAATATTGTCAGTGCTGGGTCATAAAATATTATTTTTATTAATTTTCTTTTTAAAAATATTTCTCTAATTAGTCTTATAAATATATATAGCCACAAAACTAAAAATGCGATGAATGAAAACCATTCGTCTGTTATATCGTTTAGCTTAAGCGATATAAAGCTTAAAACGCCAACTGTTGCTACTGACATAAGGCCTATGATTATGGCGGCGATGACATTTTTGATTATGGATTTTTCTTTGCGGTGCCAATATTTTTCAGAATAATAAATTATTGATGGTGTTTCAAAGATATATCCTAAAAAATTTACCCATATGACTGACATGAAGGTATGGTGATTTACTGATAAATTTATCTCTCTTCCTTCCCAAACCCAAAATCCGCCTGAAAGCCTTATGGCTGCTACATCTAGTAGGAGGTCCATCGATACGACGAAAAATCCTGACAGAAGAGCTGTCATTAGTGGGCTGAGTTTAAATTTTTTGGCAAGTCTATAGGCACAGACGGCTACCGCGCCCCACATAAGTCCACCGAAGAAAGGGAATTGGTATGGTTCTATGCCTATCATTATATAATAAAGGTTTGAGTAGTGATAAATGTCTGTTAGGCGCACCGCAAGTAGCTCAAGCGAAAAGCCCGCTATTGCCGCAGATATAACCATGTATAGCTCGTTCCAATTTTTCTTCTTGATGACATCAAATAAAAATATGCCGACAATTATGTAACAAATTATTTCAAATGCGTTGATCCAGTTCATAATAAACTCCTTTATGTGTTTTATAAATATATTATAGCATAAATCAAAAAAATAAAATGGGGAGCATTTGCACAAATTTTTAATGCATTTGCTCCCCAATGATGTCTATAAATTGTTCTTATGCAATCTCATGTGCTCTTCACTGCTCAAAAAGTCATTGTGACCTTCCTTGTCTTCATTCAAAAAGTGTTTGTGCTCGTGCTCATGTGTCAAGACATGTGTATGCGTATAACCATCATGTGTGTGAGTGATAGTATGTGTATGCAAGTGCGTATGCTTAATTAAGCAAGTGTCAATAACTACAAAAACTGTTCCCACTATCATCAAGATAAGCCCAACAAAATATGAAGCACTTAAAGCTTCACCATTGACCAGAAAACACAAAAACGTTCCAATAAATGGGGCGATTGCATAATAAGCACTAGTCTTAGCTGCGCCTAAATCTCTTTGACTGCGCACGTACAAAAATATGCTTAGTCCATAAGCCACATAGCCAAGCAAAAGTGCAAAGAAAGTATAGCGGATCTCAGGAAATTTCTCTCCTATAATTATGGATATGATTAAGGAAGCAATTCCTGAACAAAGTCCTTTTATGGTCACGATTTGATAAGAGGATTTGTTTGAAATTTTTCTAGTGCAGTTATTTTCAAGACCCCAAGACATAGTTGCCAGTATTACAAAAAGCGATCCATATGAAAATCTAAAAGATTCTTGACCCTCAAATGAAAGTATAATGCTTGAAAGCGTGATAAATACTATGGCAATCCATAAATTTTTCGACACATCTTCTTTAAAAAACACTAGAGCGATGATGCTTGTTGCAACTATCTCGAAGTTTCCTAAAAGTGATGCGTTTGCAGATGAACCTATTGATATACCTATCATTAAAAATATGGGTGCAATTACATCTAAGACCACCATAAGTATAGTGTATGTCAAATCATTTTTTGTAAGCCTCATGTCCTTATCCTCGTTTTTATATTTAAATAAATACATGATACCAACGCCGATGCCAGCTCCAAGGTAAAGGAAGGACGCCATGAATGTCGGCGAGATATTTTTTAATAAAACTTTTGAGAATGGTGTATTAAGCGCATAAAAGACGGCTGCTAATATCGCGCAAATTATTGCAGTGATTTTATTATTTTTATTCATCTAAATCTACTCCTATGTTTTTTATACTTATATTATAGCACAAATTTGCAAATAAAAATGGGGAGCATTTGCACAAATTTTTAATGCATTTGCTCCCCATAAATCTTTTATTTTGTTTTATTTATTAAAATAGTTTATTTACTCCGAGTAAATTTTGCACTTCGATTAGCACTAACAGTCTACTCCGAGTAAATTTTGCGAAGAAAAGAAGAACCTGACCCATTTACAAAGCTTCGCTTTGAATGGGTGCCCCAGAACCTTGGTGCTTCGCACTTGAGATGAATGGGACGAAGTGGACTGACGAAGTAAGCGATCTATAAAATAATCTAATACCCCGAGTTAATTTCGCAGAGCAAGCGAGATGATTGGGCGACGTGGACTGACGAAGCAAGCGCAGCGTACTAAACGTACGTGAGCATTGCTAAGGAAGGAACGAGCTCAAGTGCTCGCTTGAATGCGAAATTTTAGTCTTCTTCCTTGTCGCCCTTTTCTTGGATTAGCTCCCTCGCTGCAATTCCCGGTTTAGTTAATTGGAATGGGTTGAAGATTTCATCTATTTCTTTTTGGTCAAGTATATTGTCTCTTAGTATGATTGAAGTAACTGATTCGCCTGTTTTAAGCGCTTCTTTAGCGATGGCTGCTGATTTTTTGTAGCCGATGTGTGGTACAAGGGCTGTTACCATACCGACTGAGTTATCAAGTAGTGCTTTACATCTGTCTTTATCAGCTTTGATGCCTTCAACGCAGTTCACTCTAAGTGTTTCGCAAGCATTGCCAAGTGTTTCGATTGATTCGAAAAGCTTGTAGAACATAACTGGTTCGAATGCGTTTAGTTCAAGTTGACCTGCTTCTGCCGCCATAGTGATGCACATGTCATTACCTATGATTGAGAAAGCAACTTGGCTAGCTACTTCTGGAATAACTGGGTTAACCTTTCCTGGCATGATGGATGAGCCGTTTTGTCTAGCTGGTAAAATTATTTCTCCAAAACCAGTTCTTGGACCTGAGCTCATAAGTCTTAGGTCATTACTCATCTTTGATAATGTTATCGCGCAAGTCTTGATTGTTGCTGATAGGAAAGCCACTCCGTCAAGATTTTGTGTGCCGTCAATCATGTCATCTGCTTGTTTAAGCGAAAGTCCTGTCACTCTCGCAAGTGTTTCAGTAATATTGACATAGTAGTTAACATCAACGTTTATGCCTGTACCGATGGCTGTTGATCCCATGTTTATAACTTTTAGAACATCTCTTGCCTTTTTAATTCTTCTGACGTCACGGCGAAGAGCGCTTTGATATGCGTGAAATTCTTGTCCAAGTCTGATAGGTACTGCGTCTTGTAATTGTGTTCTGCCCATCTTGATAACGTCGTCAAACTCGATTGATTTCTTTTCAAGAGCATTGATTAAATCCATTAATTGGTCTATAGTCTTGTTAACAAGCTTAACAGCAGCTATCTTTCCAGCTGTTGGATAAACGTCGTTAGTTGATTGGCACATGTTAACGTCGTCATTTGGATGAACGTGGTCATATGTACCTAGGTCTCCGCCCATAAGCTCATTAGCAAGGTTAGCGATAACTTCGTTAGCGTTCATGTTAGCTGTAGTTCCAGCTCCGCCTTGAATTGCATCGCAAATAAATTGGTCGTGATATTTTCCTTCGATAATCATATCACAAGCCTTGGCAATAGCTTCTTCTTTTTCTTTTGACATAAGGCGTGATTGTTGGTTAGTGATTGCGCAAGCCTTTTTAATTTCTGCTAGAGCAACTATCATCTCTGGATGAATGTGTCTACCAGTTATATGAAAGTTTTCTTTACCTCTTAGACTTTGAACGCCATAATAAGCGTCTACTGGTACTTCCTTCTCACCAATAGAATCTGCTTCTATTCTTTTCTTGATTTCTTCCATGACTTACCTCCCGAATTTTAATTACATCATCATTTTAACACATAATCGAAAAGCTTGCAAGCGCTTAAGTCTGGGATTATAGACTAAATTTTTTAATTCATTAAAGTATTTGCAAGCTAAGTGAAAATATAATTCATTGTGACTTGAATCACAGTCTTTAAATTGATAAATATGAAAGAAATATTTTAATATTTTCAAAAATATTTTATAAAATTTTTATAAATGAATATATTTATATGAAATATTTTTGCTCGAATAATTTTTTATAAAAAACCTCTTCGACTAGCAAAGAGGTTTGTGATTTTATTCTTTTTATTGAAAATTTTATAAAATCTGCAAATTTCGCAGAACAAGCGATTCATAAATTAATCACTTTATCCCAACTAATTTTGCCGGAAAAAGAAGAACCTCACCCACTTACTATGCTTCGCATAGAGTGGGTCCCGAGAACCTTGATGCTTCGCATTGCGATGATTGGACGTAGCGATTTTTTAATAACGCTATACAAAGTCACTCAAACGCTTAGTTCGCAGAGAAGTTGAGATGATTTTGCGTTGTACAGAATTTTTTGGAGTGAGGTGTGCAAGTGCACTCCGCAACGACAAAACAATTCGAAACTAGCAAAAGGGCTCAACTTAATGCGAAATAAGTCGAGCATTGCCGAACAAGCGAACGAGCTCAAGGGCTCGCTTGAATGCGAAATTTTTTTATTCTTCACATAAACTCTTATATAGTTTGCAGTACTCCTCCGCTGTCTTTTTCCAGCCATTGTCAACTCTCATCGCGTTTTTCAAAATTCTATTGAACTCATCTTCATCTTGATAATATAATTTCAAGGCTCTATTCAGTGCCTCATACATTTCATTTTGGTCGATATTTTCAAAGGCAAAGCCATTGGCATGCTCTTTATCATCGTTATACGCAATGACGGTGTCTTTGAGTCCGCCAACTTTTCTAACTAAAGGAAGTGATCCATATCGCATGGCAATCATTTGTGCTGATCCGCAAGGCTCAAGCTCTGACGGCATCAAGAGTATGTCCGATGCTGCGTATAATCTTCTCGCTTCGTTCTCATTATAATAAATTCTCGCCGCCATCTTGTCTGGATACTTTTCCTCAAGCTCTCTAAATTTTTCTTCGTAGCTCTTAAATCCAGTTCCCATGATGATGAAATTGCAATCAAGCTTCATCATCTCTTCAATCGCACCAATTACAAGCTTAATTCCTTTTGAGCGTTTCATACGGCTGATCATAATAACTAGAGGCTTGTCTCCATCTTTTTTAAGTCCATAATAGTTTTGAACTTCTTCCTTATTATATCTTTTTAATTTAAAAGCATTTACATCGTAATTTTTAAATAAGGCTTCATCTGTCATCGGATTATATTTTTCGTTGTCTATACCATTGACAATGCCATGAAATTTATAGCTATACTCCTTAAAAACTTCTTCAAGTCCCTCACCGAAATGTGGATCCATTAGCTCGTCTCTAAAAGACTTACTTATGGTAGTAACTATATCAGATGAGACGATACCTGCCTTAAGCATATTGATTGAGTCGATGAACTCATAATTTTGATCCTTTAGTACTTCAAGGTCTGTATCGACTATGCCAGCTATGATATTTTGATTGAAAACTCCCTGATATTTTAGATTATGAACGGTAAAAACTGTTCTAATTCCTTTGTAATAGCTGTCGCTCTTCTTGTACTGCTTTAATAAAATCGGCACAAGCCCTGTATGCCAGTCGTTCGCGTGAATTATGTCTGGCTTAATGCTATAGGTCTTGATAAATTCCAAAACTGCCTTTGTAAAGAAGATGTAGCGCTTGGCATCGTCAAACTCGCCATATATCCTGTCTCTTTCAAAATAATCTTCGTTGGCTATAAAAATATATTTAACGCCTGCTTCTTCGTATTTAAAAACGCTTGCGTAAATAATGCCGTCGCCCATCATGACTCCGTAGGATGACATGAACTCAACTTTTTCTTGATATTCTCTCTTTATTGGCTTGTGTAAGGGAATGAAAACGTATACGTCGTTGCCCTCTTTGGCGACCTCTTGTGGAAGGCACCTCATTGTCTCAGCAAGTCCTCTTGTTTTAACGAAGGGACTCACTTCTGCTGCTAAAAAAAATATTCTCATATTTATTCCTTCTCTATATATTCATTTTGTCCGAATGGATTTGTTCTTTTATTTATATATCCGTCTTGGGCTAGTCGTTCAAGTATATCCTTAAATTCTTCTGTGCTCATGGTGCCGACTGTCTTTTCAAGTCTAGCCGCTTCACGAGTTAGATTAAAATCGCTTATTGGAAGTATGTCTTTTATCTCTTCAAATACAGCCAGCATCTTATCTTCTGTCTCGCCCTTTAGTTCTAAGAATGGATTTACTTTGTCTATGGCTTTGGTGTCGGCAAAACGAAATCTTGTGAATATGGTTCTACCAAAGGAGGCTTCTGATATAAAGGCATCGCCTGTAGTCAAGTAAGGAAGCCTCTTTGCATCGTCTGAACTGATGTCTGTCTCCTCTTTTATGGTACTGATGTCTGATTCTCTAACTGTTCTTAGTATAAATTTTGTATTGAGCTGAGCTGTGATAGTATCATCAAGCAGCGTTATCCTTTGTGTTGCCAAAATTAAGAAGACACCGTATTTTCTTCCCTCTTGAGCAACTTCTTTAAGAATAGGTTTTGATGCACTCTCAAAGGCCTTCGGAGCAAAATTGTGTGCTTCGTCTGTGATTATGATAAATGGTGGGAAGTAGTCTTCATCGTTTGTTCCGAGTAATTTCGCGTCCATATAGGCTCTTCTCTTATAATAAAATTTCTTAAGTATATATGATGAATAAACTTCTAGTAATCTTGTCGATCCCTTTAATGAAATAAGTTTACCGCTTCTAAGCGCTGCCTCTAAAGCTTCCGAATCGCTGCTAAATACATTGTCCTGAATAAGTCTTCTAAATCTCCAGCTAATTCCCTTTAAGCTCGATGCATTTAATTTGCGGCTATATTTATTTTGGTAGCCTTGTAATCTTTTTATCCTATCTGCTTCGGCTGCATCGCCATTAAGCTCGGCTGTCTGCATATCCATCTTAAGAGCATCCTCAGTTCTATCAAGCGCTTCAAGTATTTCGCTTAGTCTAAGTCTAAATGAGTCAAGGCTCTCGCCCCTCTTAAAAACTTCATCAACTGAGGTATCCATCGCATCTGTCATTGCGCCAGCTGCGTTTAATAAATTTTTAAACTCGCCCACGTTTAGGTCCTTAAAATCAACTCCAACGTCCTTGCCAAGTAAAAAGCTTTGATATAAACTACTGTAGTCAGGCGCTTCGTCATAAGTCTTTAGCTTAAAATCCATCTCATAGTGAGGGTCTAAAACTATAGTCGGTATCCTCTTTTTCATAAGCTCTTCGATAATTACTCTTAGAGCAAATGATTTACCCGAACCAGAGCCTCCAAATACACCTATGTGTGGGTATTGACTGAATTCACTCACATTGAAGATGTATGGAAGATCATTTTGATTTTTTCTCTCGCCATTTTCAAATGTATATACAATATTTTTTAGCTCTTCGTCAGCATGTTCATAAAGGTCATCAGTATTCTTGATAACTCCGAGAACTAAGCCATCTTTAGGTGATGACTTGATGATAAGATTTTTGATCTCATCAAATTTTGGCACTCTAACGGAAGAGCCTGCCATGATTGGGTACATCGCTTCCTCTAAAAGCCTAAGTTTAGCTAAGTAGATGACTTCATTATTCACATCATAGCCCAATTTATACAAGGAATCAATCACGCTTTGATCAACAAAATCATTTTCTTTTTCAAATGGCATAAAGCGATTGAAGGTATTTGCTTCAACTACCTCGCCTATATAATTTTTAACCTTGTCTTCAACGAGCAAAAACTCATTTATTCTAAAATTTCTCTCATTCGAGGCCAAATAAACCTCGCTTGTGCCTGTTAAACCTAAGACTTTCATCTAAAATTCCTCACTTCGTTAAAATATCTATCGTAAACGTCCTTGTCAAGCTCCTTGACTAGAACCCTCTGTTTAAGTTCATCTGTAATTTTGACCTTCTTATCAACTATATCTAAGATTATAGGTATGCCTCTTGAATCCTTTGGCGTCAGCATTATCATAGTTTTGAGTACATCCTTCATAGCATCTTTTTGCTCAGTCGATATATCTACGCCGATGGCATAAGGCTTCATCGATGTTCGAACAAAGGCACTCGTTATGCCTTCTTCAGCCTTGTTATTGATCTCATCCTTTATAAGCATCGCCTCTTTATAATCAAGTAGCGAAAAGAGTATCTCTCTATCATAGGCCTTCAAATCAAGCTCTTTACCAAGTATTGATGTCTTTATCTCCTCGATGACCCCAGCTAAAATTATTCCGCGCTCTATGCAAATTTTTTTAAGCTCTTCAAAATCTTCTTTACAGCTGATGATGTAGCGAATAAAACCGCCGTCCATAAATATCATCTTAGGCGTTTCTTTCTCTAGAGCCTCAATTGTGACGCGCACCTCAAGTCTTGCCATCTCTTTTTTAACATACATTTCAGACTCAAATGAAAATTCGTCCTCCTCTTGCACTTGTCCTTGCATTGGCGAGTATATAGTGCTCTTTCTGTGCTCAAAACCTTTTTTTGTCGATATCACAAGAGCGTCTATAACGCTGATGTAGTGCGGATAAAGAGAGCCTATCCTACCCAGCGAGCCATCCACAGCCCAAAGACCGCCTTCATCAGCAAGCTTTTCAAGGTCTATATCGTCTTCTATCATGTATTTATCTGCAAGACCATTATAAATATCTTTCTTAAGACCCTCTCTACCCCTCTTGTCTATGCCTGCGGACTTTTCTTTTATTAAATTATTTAAATCTCTCATCTTTATGAGCAATTCTTCGTACATATTACTCTTCCTTTATCTCAAGCAGCGCCTTGTAGGCTTCGTTCTTCTTAAAACCTAGTTCCTTTAACTTGTTTGTCGCATCCTTCATGCTTAGGCCTTCGTCTATAAGTGCTCTTGCAGCTTCGTTTATGTCAATTGTCTCGCCATCATCATCACTATCAAAACCAGTAATAGTGATGACAAATTCGCCACGAGGCTCATTCTCTGTAAAATGGGCTATGGCCTCGCTTATGCGCATATATAAATTTTCTTCAAAAACTTTTGTTAGCTCGCGGCTTATAAAAATCATTCTATCGCCATAAACTTCAAGCGCAGTATTTAGAAAGGCTATGAGCCTGTGAGGCGCTTCGTAGTAAATGAGCGGCATGGTGTATGATTTGTAGATTTCCATAAATTTTTTGCGCTTAGCGTCCTTTTGAGGCGCAAAGCCAATAAAAGCGAAGTGACTAAGGTCTAGGCCGCTCGCCATAAGCGATGTGACAAAGGCTGTAGCTCCCGGTATGGCTGTAACGGTGTATCCAGCCTCTCTTGCAGCACGCGCCGCAATCACTCCAGGGTCAGATATGCCAGGTGATCCCGCATCTGAGACTATGGCAATGCTCTTTCCTTCGCTCAAAAGTTCGATTATATATGATGATTTGTCAGTTTCGTTAAATTTGTGATAAGCAAAGAGCGGCTTTTTTATTTCATAGTGCTTAAGTAAAACTCCTGTGTGCCTTGTGTCCTCGCAAGCAATGTAATCAACAGACTTTAGTACGTTTAGCGCACGCAAAGTTATGTCCTCGTAGTTACCTATGGGTGTCGCGACTATATATAAAGTGCCTTTATTCATTTCCATAGTAAATCTCCTTTACTTCGTCAGTGTAAGAGCCATCATTGTTATAAACGATTAGCTCCTTCATGTAATCAAAACCCTCTTTTTCTGACTTTTCTAGCTCTAAAAGTATCATGTTCGCCTTTTTCTCTGCAAATGGTTTTATCGCTCTTAATTTTCTAAGATTAATGTCATATTTTTTAAAGCTTAAAATTATATCCACAAGCCTTGCTGGTCTGTGAACCATAAATATTTTGCTACATGGCTTAAGTAAATAGCTCGCAGCTCTTGCTATATCGTCCAAATTTAGTAAAAGCTCTTGCCTTTTGTAATCGCCAGAAGCTATGTTATCCTTTGGATTTAAATATGGCGGATTAACTGAGAGGCTATCAAAAGTATTTTTTTTAAAATATTTTTCTATTTCTCTTATATCCACTTCCATAGCCTTGACTCTTTCATCAAGTTTATTTATCTCAATAGATTTTTTAAAAAGTTCTATCGCCTTATGATCAATATCGGCTCCGACGATGTTTATATCGTCATAGATATATGCAAGCCTTAAAGCGACTATGCCGTTACCAGTGCAAAGGTCTATGTGATTTTTCTTAGCATTGGTAAAATCAGATAAAAGCACTGCATCTATACCAAAAGAAAAATCATCCTTATCCTGATATATGTAAAAATTTGTACCCGATACTTGATCCATAAAAGCCTCCTTATAAATATTATATCATTTATTGTGATTAAAAACAAACAATTTTGGGTATATAAATAATGGTGATAGGATGCTTAAATATTTATTCTATGGCATAAACGTAATTTGCTTCTTGGCATTTGGATTCGATAAATTCAAGGCGGCAAGCGGTGATTACAAGCACAGAACGCCTGAGAAAGTACTTTTAGGACTATCTCTGATTGGCGGAGCGCCACTTGGAGTGGTCTCTATGCTAGTCTTTAGACATAAGACGCAAAAGATTAAATTTTTAACTCTCATGCCTACCATGGCAGTGCTGTGGCTATTTATTTACAAAAAGTATCTGATGTGATACTAATCACTTGACAAATGGACATATATAAATTATAATTAAAATACAAGGGAGGGATAATGAATGGCTTACAAAATTAGCGAAGAATGCATAGCATGCGGACAATGTTTACCTGAGTGTCCAGTTGACGCTATCGCTGAAGGCGAAATCTACATAATAGATGCAGATAAATGCATCGACTGCGGACAATGTAACAGCGTTTGTCCAGTAGATGCCCCACAACCAAACTAGACATAGGGGAATCTCAAGGTCTCACATAGGTGAGGCCTTTTTTCTTGCGATTTTTTATAAAGGCTTTAAAATATTTTTTGTTTATGAAAATATTTTTGAATTATTTAAATCAAATCATTTTAAATTTATTTATATTTTTGAAAAAGAAAAAGTCCATAGACGCATCTATGGACTTAATTTATTAAATTATCTTCTATTTTCAATAGCGAACTTATATGTCTTACCCTCTTCGACCTTAAGTACTTTTAATTGTCTTTCTTTAAGTGGTACTACATATTTATCCTTTGGAAATTTAATCATGCTTGCTTCAACCTTCTTGTCATCAACAGATAAGTATATCTTTGCCTTGATAGCTCGAGTAAAATCAATTACCCCTTGACCTAGCTCTATGTACAAACCATTAGATGACTCAGATCTCATGACTTTTAACTCAAATTCTTTCATCTTGCGCTCCTTTCTTTTAGTCTTTGTATTTGACTTTCTTTTTATTATACCCCAATGTCAATAAAAATACAAGGGTTTCAATAAATTTTTTTAGCCCTTCAATTAGAAAGGCTAAAATTATTTATTATTTAGTAAAATCATCGATAATTTCTTTTATCGCAATCTTTGTTTCTTTATCGTAAACTAAGCCTTCTACATGCGGCCAGTTCTCTTTTTCCTCATTCTTCTTTGCTTTTTCATAATCCTCCTTATTGACTATAACAATTGTGTTCTTAGGCTCATTTGGAACCTCTTCTAAGAATAAAGACTCGTCCTTTGGATAGCCGGGAACATTGTCAAGGTCTAGCGTAAAGTCCTTTAAGCCTGCCTCTTCAGCTTTTTTGTATAAATCTTTCATAATATCGCCAAAACTTTCGCTCATGCTGTGACTAGTAATCTCTTGAGCAAGTTCTTTATCCGAGTCCACCATTTTCATTAAAGAATCATAAAACCCGTCTCCATCTTCAGGGCTAATCTTTTCTTTTAGCTCGTAATCGTCCCCGTTCTTCTCATAAACAAGTTTTAAAGGCATTTGCATACCAGCTGTGTTTGTAAAAACGTGATCTTCATAAATATAAGCAAGCTCAGTATAAGACAGTATTAGCGTAAGTTTATCAGCTTCTTCCTCTGCTTTTGCAATCTTGACGTATTGAGCAATTATATCGCCTTCTATAAGGCCCGAAACGCCCTTAGTTTTTTTAACAAGTTCAACATACTCATCATTTTTCTTATCTTCTTCACTTATCTCGCCATTGTCTTGAGCTGTATTTTCTTTTGGCTCATCAGTTTTAGGCTTATTGCATCCTGTAAATATCATTGCCAAAACCATTAGCATAGATATTATTAAAATTATTTTCTTTTTCATCTTAAGACTCCTTTGCTTTGATATTTACACCAAGATAATATTGGTGCAAGCTCGAAATGATGTTTTCTTCACCATATCTAGTGTATAGGCCCTTAAACTTCTTATTATATATGAATAGACCAACAATGGATTTAAGCTTTTTCACTTCTAAATTGCCTTTTTCATCAAAAAGAATGACATCTCTTTTGTATGGCTCGATATATTCTTGATAAATGTATCCTGTGCCTACAAATTTTTTCAAAATCGCCTCAAATTCTTTTTTCGAGTGATCCTTGCCGACATAAACACCCTTTGATGCGTTGTTATCAACTGGTTTGATGATGTACTTGTCCTTGTTCTTTAAAACTTCTTCAAAAGTTTCATTTGTCAGCATGGCTGTATAAGGAATGTGTTTTTCAATAAATTCAAGCTCATCCTTTGATAAAAATTTCTTTACTCTGTCTTCAAAAAGCTTGATAAATATCCTCTTGTCATGCATAACTTGACTCTTAAATGAGCCTATCATCACGAATTCATCGTTTAAATAGCCATCTATAAATTCTTGTATCTCGTCCCAATGCTCTACCGCTTCAAAAGTAACTAATCTTCTATAAACAGCATCTATCCTAAAATCTCCCGCATATATGTGGCCATCTTTACGCTTAATATCTCTCGCATCGCAAATAATTGTCTTAATGCCCTTCTTTTCGAAGGCTTTTTTAAATTTTTCAAATTCTTCATGCGATGCGCTCTCCATGATATCGACGATGGCAAGATTAAAATCTTCTTTGCCAGTAGTTTCTTTATAAAGCTCCTTGAATTCATCTACCCACGAATCAAAAAGTTCATAATAAGAAAATTCGTATCCATAGCGCTTTTCCATCTCTTTCATCGCTTCAAGCTCAAGCATGAATGGAGCGACCTCGTTATCTTCGTTCATGGCTGAGGAGCCATCGGTATTTAGCTCGCAAAATTTAAATTCATCGCGCGATTTATAGAATATATCGTAGCGACAAATTGGCACGAATGTAGCTAGAAGCGGCTTGTGTATAAGCAATTGCTTCATTTTATTGTCAAAATCAAAAGTATTTCTAAATGCAGATATGGCAACGTATGCCTTAGTAATTTTGTCAGAAATTCTCATCATCATATCAGAAATATATTTAAAAGTTTCTTCGTCCTCTTCTGATACGAAAAATGGCTGATAAATGGCAGGAACCGGCTCGCCTTTATACTTCGCAGTTGATTTTGCGACCTTCGCTAATAATTTTTTATAATCTTCATAATATTTCTCAGGGTCTTCTTTAACTATGTCAATGTATCTTTTGCCAATGGTATTATAATCCATATTTTTCAAAATTTACCTCCCTTATCGATTTATCTGAATTAATCACTTTTTCAAGTGCGTCTAAATAATGTGCTTCATCTCCTAGAGATGATTTAGCAAGTGAAATTAATTTTTTTGCTATATCTAAAAAGCTTTTTTCTTTTAATTTGCCTCTTATGCCGTGCTCTTTGAATGAACCAAGCGCCCTTAAAGCGTCTTCATAAGTCACATCCTTAATCATTTCATAGACTTCATCCAAATTTTGATAGCTTGTCGCCTTAATTAAAGCGACTAAGCCAAGTAAGTACTCAATTTGAACTGCGTCCATCATCCTTATCTCGATATATTTTTTCGCGCGAGTATCTGGGAAGAACATGCTGAGTACATGTTCAACAAGGTCCTCGTCTATCTCGTCTATCCCTTCTATGTCTTTAATCTTAGTATGTCCTGTGTAAATGTCTTTGCCGTCCTTATGTATAAAAATACATGGTCTATTCACAATGTAGTCAGCGTATGAAGCGTATGAAAAATCATCGTCAAAAGCTTCTTTTATGATTGAACAGCGGTCTTTGTCAGTGTTTTTCCATATACTCATTCTTAAACCATTTTCATTATAAGGCTTTCCTTCGAAAATATTTGCGTTTTCAAAAATTGCGTAAAAAACTGGGCTCAATGCATTGTATACTCTCATCTTGCGTCTAAAATCTTCTTCGCCTTTGTAATCGATTGACGATTGGGAAGCTGCTGTGCCCTTCATCATATTGTGACCCATAGTCCCTGTCTCTGAGAAATACTTATACATAAGGTCGTAGCGCTCCTTAGGAAGTATCTTTATCTCATCAATCTTAGTTTTTACATGGTAGCCTCTTTGTAAGATAAGATAGCCCCTTTTTTCTACCACGTCCTTTATCTCTTCCATGCGCGCAAAATACTCACTTTCAAGATCTTTGATACGCCAAGTCTTTTTTATGGATAACTCAAATTGACTGCCCGGCTCTAAACTAATTTCAGTTTTGCCTTTTTTCGCGCCAAGCAAAACACCATCTAGATAAATCGCTTCGTAGCCAATATTAATAAGGTCTTCAAGTATATCCTTGATGCCGCCTTCGTCCCAGTATGTTACAGCCCTATTGTCCTTATCAACTATGAAATTTTCTATCTCAAAACCTATAGCGTAATCCTTCTCAGACTTTTCTCCACTTCGTATATAATCAATAATTTTATCTCTAATCATTTACTCATCCCCTATATTAGTAAAATTCGGTACTATTCTTAATCTGTAGTCGTAATCCTTTGAAACCTCCTTTTCAAAACGTTTTTTCATCTCATCGGCAAGCGCCTCCTTGTCCTTGCCTTGCATATCATTTAAAACAAGATCCAAAAGTAATAAATCTTTGCCAGACTTGCTGCTAACTATCCTAAAATCATGTAGAGCAACTACACTGCCATCAGATTTGACTGCTTCTTCTATTTTTTTGTAAATTTCATTGTAATTGTCCTCTTCCAAATATGGATCGACATGTATAATTATGGTAATGTTATATTTTTCCTCAAGAATTCTCTCCCAAGTATCTATGACATTGTGAGCTTCTTCAATTGTTAGATGCGCTGGCATCTCAACATCAAAAGAGATATAAACATTGTCAGGGCCATAGTTATGTGCGTGAAAATCGTGTACGTTCTTGATAAGTGGCTCTGCATCAAGGTCTTTATGTATCATTTCAACAAGTTCCTTATCTGGCTCCTCGCCAAGAATCGGGCCAATAGTTTCCTTTATCATCTCGATACCATTCTTAATAATCATAAGTGAAACGATAACGCCGAAATAACCATCGATTTGAACCTTTGTAAACAATGAGCTAATCATAGGCACTATAACAACCATGGTTGTAAAAACGTCACCAAGTGAGTCAATGCTAGTTGCCTTCATCGCTTTAGAGTCTATCATATCTCCTGCCTTTTTATTCAAAATTGTTATGAAAACCTTGACAAGTATTGATAAAATCATTATGAAAAAGCTTAGGTGGTCGAATTTAACTATATCTGGATTTAAAATTCTTAAAACAGATGACTTTATGAATTGAAGTCCTATGATGATAACTATGATGGATATCAAAAGTCCTGATATATACTCAATCCTACCATGTCCGTAAGGATGATCTTTGTCAGCGGGCTTTTCTGATAATTTAAATCCAAGCAGTGTAACCACTGATGAAATCGTATCAAAAATGTTATTAACCGCATCCGCCATGATGGCGATGGAGTGAACGAAAAGGCCAATAAGTACCTTCGCCACACTTAAAATTATGTTAAAAACAATTCCTGTGATTGAAACGAAGTAGCCTGTCTTCTTTCTAAATAGAGCATCTCGCGTGTTTCTGTTTGGTCTATTTATAAAATAAATTAAATTTTCTATCATTTTCTAACCTTCTATAAAAATATTTTCTAAGCCGAATAAATGTTTTATTTTTTCATATTCATCTATCGCGAGTGGATTTACCTTGTCCTTAAAGGCTCTAATCATAAGATTTTTTGGTGTGTGATCCATGTCTATGAATTCAATAATTTCAGATTTGTAGCCATGCTTTTCTAAGTAAAGGCTTCTAAGTGAGTCAGTAACAATGGCTGCGACTCTCTCCTTAAGTATGCCGTGCTTAAGAATTCCATTTAATTCATCAGATTTAATCTTTGAGAAAAGCTCTTTTTGGCAGCACGGAACCGATAGTATAAGTGACGCATTTAGCTCTACCGCCTTCTTAAGAGCGATGTCAGTCGCTATATCACAGGCGTGCAAAGTAAGCATGATGTCGATATTGTCTTTTTTATCATAATCTTTGATGTCCTTGCACACAAAATTTATTTCATCGTAATGAAGGGCATCCTTAATTTTATTTAAATCACGGACAACATCAGACTTTAAATCAAGTCCTTCGATGTAAAAATCAAGTTTTCTGATATTCTTAAGATAATAATAAACCGCAAAAGTCAGATATGCCTTGCCGCAGCCAAAATCTAAAATGCGTATCTTTTTAGATGTATCAATCTTATCGAGCGCCTTGTCAAAATTTCAAGATATTTATTAATTTGCTTAAATTTATCGTAGTAGCTATTGTAGACCTTGCCGTCCTCACTCATAACCTTTAAATAAATTAGAAAATCGACCTTGTCACCCTCATTAATTATGTAATTTTTCTTTTTGTCATGGCTAAGCGCCTTCGCTTTTTTATCAGTTTTTGTGCTTAAGGCCTTAATTTTGCCTTTGTTATTAAAAACTTGATAAGACTCAGAACCAACTGTTATAAAGAGCTGCTTGTAATCATTCATTAGAGCGATAATTTTTTCTTTTGCTTTATTCATCGCAATATTCTCATGAAAAGCTTTTTTATCAATAAATTTTTCAATTTGTAAATGCTCCTCGCCCTTCATGATTATAGTCTTAAATTTAATTTTAGATCCGTCTTTATTCAATGGCCCCGAAAATGAGCCTTGCATCGCCTTATTATTATTTATACCTTCATCTATAATAGATTCAAAATTCATAAAATCACCTATGTATAAATACCCATTGCAAGAAATATTAAAACAGTATAATACGCTAAATTATGTTACGGGTGGCTAATTAGCTATATCTAAGATGAGTGATAAACATGTAGTAAGAAATAAAAAAAGCATGTGAGATATAGCCCACATGCTTTTTCATTATTGGTTTGATTGAATTTTATTTATTCACCAATTTTGCTGGAAAAATCGATGGATAAGGCGAAGTACAATGAGCGACCGACCGATTACGTACAAATACGTACGTTGAGGAAGGAAGCGAATGCACGAGCCTTAGGCGCGATTTTAACGCAAAATTAGATCACTTAAGTGAACTGCTTTGTATGCGCCTCTCAAATAATTACCTAAATACATTGCCTTATCTGCTTCTGGTGATAATATCAATGCATTGTCGATTATTTCTTTATATTGTTCTTCGTTAAGCATTTCTTTTGAATCGCCATATTTAAGTGGAGCGATGATTGTGTTATCTAATGATATTTCTTCGCCCTTACCATTAACATAGCTTGTGCCTTCTTTAGCTACTCCAACTGGCATAATTTTTAGCTTTGAGCCGAAGTAGTCGATTTCGTATGTTTTGCCTAGTTCGTATCTGTCTTTTTGATTGTATCCTAAGATTACGTGTGTTGCTTCATCGATTAATAGTGACCAATCTTTAATTCTTAGCTTGTCGCCTGTTTCTAAATCAAGCTTTAAGAAGTTGTATAGGTCTCTATTTGCGAAAAATACTGGATCTTTGCCATCTTCGTTTGAAAGTACATATGTTAAAACAGCTTCGCCTTTATTTCTATTTGTATCGTAAGGTTTATCTTCTGTCACTTCATCTAATTTTCTATCCATATAGATTAAATTTTCTAGAAGTCCTAGATAGTTTGCCTTGTTTGCTTCATCTGCTTCTTTAACGTTTACGTCTATCTTGTATGGATCGTTTGGATATAATGCATCGTACTTTGCCT
Source organism: Fenollaria sp. (assembly GCF_057222035.1). Taxonomy (NCBI): domain Bacteria; kingdom Bacillati; phylum Bacillota; class Clostridia; order Eubacteriales; genus Fenollaria; species Fenollaria sp. The sequence continues at coordinate 81,742 of NZ_JBXXYC010000007.1, forward strand.
TGTTGTCTTGATTTTCTGTGTCCATAAGTGCGTATGCGTTGTTATATTTTTCGTCTAAATTTTCTGCTTTTTTTGTTTCTAATTTTAGTGCATCTTGAGGAAGCTCAGCTTCGCCTTCTTTTGCTTCGGCGTCTTTATCTTCTGTTTTTGTTTCTTCTGTCTTTCCTGTTTCTGTTGTTTCTGTTGTCTCTTTGTTTTCTTCTTTATTTTCTGTTTTATTGCATGCGAATAGTGTTATTGTTAGAATTAAAACTAGTACTAACGCTAGTATTTGTTTTGATTTTTTCATATTAGTTCTCCTTTTTTATAAGCTTATATTGTAAATTGAAGAACCTCGTTCACATGAACGAGATTCTTGGTGCTTAGCACTAATTAATAATTTTAATATAAATAAATCTGCCTTCTAAATTTATGCTTTCATCATCTGTTTCATATAGGGCATATTTATCTACGTCATTGCCATTTATTTTAGCTTTTTCAAGGGAAAATATATATTCTCCCTTATTTGTATTCAATTTTTCATTCTCTTTTATGGATATATCTGCTTTTTTATCTTTTTTAATGATGACGTTGAAGTCGCGTGATGGCTCTTTGCTTAGGGAGATAACTTTTTCATCTCCCATAAATTCAAAGGCTTCATCTCTCTTTATGATGATAGTTTTATCATCTATTAAAAGTGTTATATCTCCTTCAAGTTTCATTAAATATCTTCTATAGCCTCTAAAGTCTGAAAACTCTGAGCGCTCTAGATCAATCGTCGCTGATGATATCCTTAAATCAAAGTTTCTCTCTTGAAGTGAGGCATTTTCTGGTACTATGCAAAGCTGCTCAGTTTTGCCGCCTTTCCAAGTGGAAACTATTCTTTTTTTGTTTAAATCTTTCATATTCTAAAAATTTAAGCGTAAAAAAGTGGACTAGTTAAGCCCACTTTATATACATCTTTAACTTATATTAATCTTAATAACGCGATTTCGGCGCCATCACCAATTCTTGGTTCAAGTTTAAATATTCTTGTGTAGCCGCCTTGTCTGTCTGCGTACTTAGGCGCGATTTCTGTAAATAATTTTTTACTTACTTCTTTGTCATAGATGTAGCTTTGTGCTTGTCTGATTGCATGCATATCGCCTCTTTTAGCAAGAGTGATCATCTTATCAGCCATTCTCTTTGTTTCTTTTGCACGTGTAACTGTAGTCTTTATTTCTCCCTCTTTTATAAGTGATGTTACCAAGTTACGAAGCATAGCATTTCTATGGTCAGTTCTACGGCCTAATTTTCTGTATTGTGCCATAAGCTTCCTCCTATTCTTCTTCCTTTAAAAATAAGTTGAGTTCTGCAAGCTTATTCTTTACCTCTTCAAGTGATTTCTTTCCAAGGTTTCTTACCTTCATCATTTCTGAATCAGTCTTGCTAACAAGCTCTTGAACTGTGTTAATATTAGCTCTCTTTAAGCAGTTGTAGCTTCTAACTGAAAGATCAAGTTCTTCTACTTGCATATCAAGTGCTTTGTCTTTCTTTTTGTTAGGAACGTCTATCATAACTTCAACATCTTCAATACCGTCGGATAATTCCATTAGTAGTCCCATGTGTTCTGTAATGATCTTTGCTGCATAACTTACAGCGTCTACTGCTTTTATAGTTCCGTTAGTCCATACTTCGAGTGTTAATTTATCAAAGTCTGTTATTTGTCCAACTCTTGTATTGTCAATCGATATATTAACTTTCTTTACTGGTGAGAATGATGCATCTATAGGGATAATGCCTATTTCAGCTTCTGTTTCGTCGCCAGTTCTGTATATATCTGTTAGTTCATAGCCTCTGCCTCTTACAAGGTCCATTTCAATACTTAATTTTCCATCTTCATTTATAGTTGCTATGTGATGATCTGGATTTATAACTTCAACTTCAGGTGATGCGACTATGTCTTTTGCAGTTACTTCTTTCGGTCCTTTTTGATCGATAAGTAGTTTTTGCGGTTCATCTCCTGTGTATTTAAGAACTAAGCTCTTAATATTTAATATTATTTCGCTTACATCCTCTAATACTCCATCAATAGTAGAAAATTCGTGTAAAACGTTTTCTATCTTGATTTTGTTTACAGCTGCACCTGGTAATAAAGAAAGTAATACTCTTCTTAATGAGTTACCAAGTGTTTCTCCGTAGCCTCTTTCAAGAGGTTCTATAATCATCTTTACATAAGTTCCGTCACTTGTAGCACTTTGTACTTGTACATGTGGCTTTTCTATTTCAATCACAATTAACCCCTCCTTAGACTAAAAGTATATATATAATTATACTCTTCTTCTCTTAGGTGGTCTGCAACCGTTATGAGGTATAGGCGTAACATCTTTGATCATGTTAACTTCAAGTCCTGTTGCTTGCAGACTTCTTATAGCTGCTTCTCTACCAGCTCCTGGTCCTTTTACATAAACTTCTACAGTTTTTAGACCGTGTTCCATAGCTTTTTTAGCTGCTGTTTCAGCTGCTTCTTGTGCTGCGAATGGAGTTGATTTTCTTGAACCTCTAAAGCCTAATTGTCCAGCACTAGCCCATGATAATACATTTCCTTGCATATCGGAAATAGTTACCATTGTGTTGTTGAAAGATGAAGAAATATGAGCTTGGCCTTTTTCTATGTTCTTTTTAACTCTTCTTTTAGTTTTAGTTTTTGTACCTTTTTTAATTGCCATTTACTCTACCTCCTTACTTATTACCTGCGTTAGGGCCTTTTCTAGTCCTAGCATTAGTCTTTGTTCTTTGTCCTCTTACAGGAAGATTTCTTTTATGTCTAATTCCTCTGTATGAGTTTATTTCACGAAGTCTCTTTATATTTAGAGCAACATCACGTCTTAGGTCACCTTCAACCTTAATGTGATCAATCTTGTCTCTGATTTGATTTACTTCTGCTTCTGTTAAATCCTTAACTCTTGTATCAGGATTTATACCGCATTCACTTAATATTTTTTGTGAAGTTGAAAGACCTATACCGAATATATATGTTAATGATATTTCAACTCTTTTATCTCTAGGGATATCAACACCTGCAATTCTTGCCATTAAGCTACACCTCCTATTAACCTTGTACTTGTTTATGTTTTGGATTTTCGCAAATTACCATAACTTTTCCGTGTCTTTTGATAATTTTGCATTTATCACAAATTTTTTTAACTGATGGTCTTACCTTCATTTTATCTCTCCTTACTTCTTACGCCAAGTTATACGACCTCTCTCCAAATCGTATGGAGAAAGTTCGACATTTACTGTATCTCCGGGTAAAATCCTTATATAATTCATTCTTAATTTTCCAGAGATATGACATGTAATTATATGTTCATTTTGAAGCTTTACCTTGAATATAGCGTTTGGTAATGCATCAACTACTACGCCTTCAAGCTCTATAATGTCTTTTTTAGCCATTTTGTCCTCCTAATGTTCCTCTATCAAGAAAGGTTCTAGATACTTTCTTATTTGACTGTTTGTTAATCTTGAATTTTCTTCAACTTTCTTTTGAAAATCTTCAACTATTGTATGATATACGATTAAGTGCTTAATTTTCTTAAGCTTTGGCTTCTCTAGCCTTCTTAGTTTGCCGTCAACTAAAAGCACGTGCTCATCATCAACAACCTCGTATACTAAAAACAGTCTCATCATATCTCTTCCGGATTTAGATTTAACCAGCTGTCCTACTACAATATCTTTTGTAGATTCCATCGTTTCACCTATTTACCCAATTTAGATTTTATCGATTCAAAAGTCTCATCAATAGAAAGAGTTCCATCGATATTCAATATAATACCTTCTTTTGTGTAGAAATCTACTAAAGGCTTTGTTTCGTTGTCGTAAACATCGATTCTGTTTTTAACAGTTTCTTCGTTGTCGTCCTTTCTAGTAATAAGAGCTTCGCCATCATAATCACAAATGCCTTCTTCCTTTGGAGGATTGTTGGCAATGTGATAGCTTCTTTGGCACTTAGGGCACACTCTTCTTCCAGTGATTCTATCGATTAAAAATTTAGAAGGTACTTCTATGTTGATAACTGCATCTAGCGGCATATCAAGCTTAGTAAGCATGTCTTTAAGTGCTTCTGCTTGGCTTATATTTCTTGGGTAACCGTCTAGTAAGAAGCCATGTTCTTTAAGATCATCTTTTGATAATCTATCCATAACCATGTCATTAACAAGTGAGTCTGGAACTAAAAGTCCCTTATCCATGTACTCAGTTGCCTTCTTACCAAGTTCTGTACCGCCTTTAATATTTTCTCTAAACATATCTCCTGTAGAGATGTGTTTTACTTTATAATGTTCAACTATCTTATCACTTTGAGTTCCTTTTCCAGCTCCTGGAGGTCCTAAAATTAATAATCTCATTTCCTACCTCCTAGCTTAAGAAACCCTTGTAATGTCTCATCATCATTTGAGCTTCGATTTGCTTGATTGTTTCAATAACAACACCTACAACGATTATGATACCTGTACCAGTAAAGTGTGTTTGCATTTTTAAGATTGCTCCAAGCACTATTGGTAGTGTAGCAAGTATTGCAAGTGATATAGCTCCAACAAGACCAATTCTTCTAACAATCTTTGCTAAGAAGTCGCTAGTTGGTCTACCTGGTCTAATACCAGGGATGAATCCACCGTTTTGTTGTAAATTTTTAGAGTATTCAATTGGATTGAATTGAATTTCGTTATAGAAGAATGTAAAGAATACGATTAGTATTACGTTTAATACCGCAAATGCTACTGAATTGTATCCTAAATATGTCTCCATAAACTTGCCAAATGAACCTCCAGTAATCATTCCTATAGTTTGGAATGCTCCAAGGAATGATGTTGAGAAGATTACTGGCATAACGCCTGCCATGTTAACTTTGATAGGGATGTGTGTTGATTGACCGCCATACATCTTTCTACCAACTACTCTTTTGGCATATTGTACACCAATTCTTCTTTCGCCTTCTTGTATTGCTACAACGAAAGCAACTATAGCTATCATAGCGATAGTCATAATTATAACGTTAATTAAGTTATATTGTCCAGCTTTTGTTAAGTTGAAGTATTGGCTTACAGTCTCAGGAAGTCTTGCGATGATTCCTAGGAAGATGATAAGGGAAATACCGTTGCCAACACCTTTTTCAGTGATTTGATCACCAAGGAATACTAAGAATTGTGTACCAGCTACTAGGCATAGAACCATAAGCATTTTAGCTAATGTTCCACCTATAACTGTTCCTCTTAATAGTCCAAATACAGTACCAATACCTTGAATTATAGCTAATATTATAGTTAGGTATCTTGTGTATCTGTTAATTTTCTTTCTACCAGTTTCGCCTTCCTTAGCTAGTTCTTCTAGCTTTGGTATAGCTACTGTTAAAAGTTGTATGATGATGGATGCGTTGATATAAGGATATATGTTTGATGCAAATATACTTAATCTTGATAACGCTCCACCTGCCATCATATCTAGAAAGCCTAAAAGGCTTGAGTCATTTGCAGCGAAAAAGCTTTGAAGAGCATCTCTGTTTACAAATGGAAGTGGAATAAAGTTTCCAAGTCTATAAATGAAAAGCATAGCAAGAGTGAATAAAATCTTCATTCTAATCTCTTTAACTGCCCATGCGTTCTTTAGAGTCTTAAACATCTTATTTCACCTCTACCTTTCCGCCCTTTGCCTCAACCTTTTCTTTAGCACTTTCACTTATTCTTTCAACGTTTAGATTGATTTTCTTTTCTAGTTCTCCGTTACCTAAAACCTTAACGCCGTTAGCTGTTGCTAAGCTCTTCTTAACTAAGCCTCTTTCGATAAGTTTTTGTGTATCTACAGTCTCACCATCATCAAAGACATTTAAGCTGGAGATGTTAACTATAGCATATTCTTTTCTGAATATGTTTGTAAAGCCCCTCTTAGGTAATCTTCTGAATAATGGCATTTGACCACCTTCGAAGCCCGGTCTTACTCCTCCACCGGATCTAGACTTTTGTCCTTTAGTACCACGACCAGCAGTTTTACCTAGGCCTGATCCAATACCTCTACCTCTACGAGCAGCTTTTTTACCGATCTTTCCGCCTTCTTGAGCTTGTAAATTATTTAGCTTCATCTTTACACCTCCTTAATTAGTCTACGATTTCAAGCATGTAGTCTACTTTGTGTATCATCCCTCTAATTTGTGGGGTATCGTTCTTTTCTACTACTTGGCCTATCTTTCTAAGACCAATAGCTTTAACTACCTTTATATGATCAGAAGGTTTACCTATAAAACTTCTCTTAAGTTTAATTTTAATTGTGTTCATACTTAAACCTCCTATCCTAATAATTCTTCTACAGACTTTCCTCTTGCTCTAGCAACATCTTCGGCTCTCTTTAAGTTCATAAGTCCGTTGATTGTAGCGTTTACAATGTTACGAGGATTGTTTGATCCAAGACGTTTAGCAGAAATATTTTCAATACCTGCAAGTTCACATACGGCACGGATAGCAGAAGATGCCTTAACACCTGATCCCTTAGGAGCTGGCTTTAAGAATACTTTACCTGCGCCATAAACACCTTTAATTTCGTGTGGGATAGTTGTATCAACTATCGAAACTTCAATTAGGTGTTTCTTAGCGTCTTGTACTGCTTTTCTAATAGCTTCAGGTACTTCAAGTGCCTTACTCATACCAACACCAACGTGTCCTTGTCTGTCTCCAACAACAACTAAGGCCGAGAATCTAAAGTTTCTACCACCCTTTACTACTTTTGCAACTCTGTTTATAGAAACTACTTGTTCTTCAAGATCAAGAGTTGCTGCATCAATAATTAAGTGTTCCATTAATTCCCCTCCTTCGTTAAAATTTAAGACCTGCTGATCTAGCTGCTTCAGCTAGTTCTTTAATTCTACCATGGTAGATATAACCTGCTCTGTCAAATACTACTTCTTCTATGCCTTTTTCTTTAGCGATTTCACCAATTTTTGTTCCAACAGCTTTAGCTGCTTCAATGTTTGATGTTTTCTCTAAATTTAAAGACTTATCAAGTGTTGAGCTTTGAGCAAGTGTCACACCATTAACGTCATCTATTAGTTGTGCATATATATGTTTATCACTTCTAAATACACATAGTCTTGGTCTTTCTTGAGTACCGGAAATCTTAGATCTGATTCTTAAGTGTCTTTTTTGACGACTTACTTTTTTTGCTTCTTTGTTTATCATCTAATTATCCTCCTACTTACCAGTCTTACCAACTTTACGTCTTACATACTCGTCAGTGTATCTAATACCTTTTCCTTTGTATGGTTCTGGCATTCTGAATGTTCTGATGTATGCAGCGTATTGTCCTACTTTTTGTTTGTCTAGTCCTTTAACAACTATCTTGTCTTGTTCTGGCACTTCAACTGTGATTCCTTCTGGATCTTCTAGTTCAAGTGGATGTGAAAAGCCAAGTGTTAAGGCTAATTTATTTCCATTCTTTTGTGCTCTATAACCTGTACCTATAATAGTAAGTTCTTTTGAGAAACCTTCTGTTACACCTGTAACCATATTATGGATTAGTGATCTAGTTAGGCCGTGTAGAGCTTTTATTTTCTTTTCATCATTTGGACGTTCAACATGTAAGATGCCATCTTCAATCTTGATTGTAAGATCTTTACAGATGTTTTCTTTAAGTTCGCCCTTTGGTCCTTTTACAGTAACTACTCCGTCATTAACTTTAATTTCAACGCCTTGAGGTACTGTAATAGGTTTAAGACCTATTCTTGACATTATTACTCCTCCTAGCTAATTTTACCATACATAGCAGATTACTTCTCCGCCCACTTTGTCTTCTCTAGCTTTTTTGTCTGTCATAAGACCATGGGATGTAGAAAGTATTGCTATACCTAATCCACCTAATACTTTAGGCACTTCGTTTGAATTTACATATATTCTAAGTCCGGGTTTAGAAATTCTCTTTATACCGGAAATTACTCTTTCTTTGTTTGGAAGGTATTTTAGTTCAACTCTTATTATGCCTTGCTTTTTGTCATCTACGATTTCAAAGCCTTTTATATATCCTTCATCTAAAAGTATTTGAGCGATTTCTTGTTTAATTCTTGACTTCGGAATATCTACTGAATCGTGTTTTTGTGAGTTAGAATTTCTGATTCTTGTAAGCATATCCGCGATTGGATCCGTCATCATATTACATCACTCCTCCTTCTACCAGCTTGCTTTTCTTACGCCAGGAATTTCTCCCTTATATGCTAATTTTCTGAAGCATATACGGCAAATTCCATATTTTCTAAGGTAACCATGAGGTCTTCCGCAAATCTTGCATCTGTTATACTCTCTTACCTTGTATTTTTGTTTACTTTGTTGCTTAGCAACCATTGATTTTTTAGCCATCTACTTCCTCCTTTTACTTTCTAAAAGGCATACCAAGAAGCTCTAAGAATAATTTTGCTTCTTTATCAGTATTTGCTGTAGTAACAATTATGATATCCATACCTCTGATTTCATCTACTTCATCGTATATGATTTCAGGGAAGATTAATTGTTCTTTAATACCTAATGCATAGTTTCCTCTACCGTCGAATGAAGTGCTGCTGACACCTCTAAAGTCTCTTACTCTTGGAAGAGCGATGTTCATTAACTTATCTAAGAAGTAGTACATTTTGTCTCTTCTTAATGTTACTTTACATCCGATCTTCATGCCTTCTCTTAGCTTAAAGTTAGCTATAGATTTCTTAGCGTGTGTAATAACAGGTTTTTGTCCAGTTATTAACTCTAATTCTTTTAAGGCACTTTCAAGAACTTTTGGATTTTCTTTAGCGTGTCCTAAACCGATGTTGATAACAACTTTATCTAGCTTAGGAACTTGCATTATATTATCATATCCTAATTTTTCCATCATTTGAGGCACAATTTCTTCTTTGTACCTTGTTTCCAGTCTGGAAGCCATCCGTTCTACCTCCCTTATTTGTCTAATGTTTCTCCGTCGGCTTTCATGTATCTAACTTTCTTGCCGTCTTCCAAAACTTTATAGCCTACTCTTGTACCTTTTTTAAGTGATTCATTATAAACCATTACGTTAGAAACATGTATTGCTCCTTCTGATTTAATAATTCCACCTGGTTCTTGAGGTCCACGAGCTTTTTGGTGTCTTGTTTGAATGTTTATTCCTTCAACAACAACACGGTCTTTCTTTGGTAATGCTTTTAAAACTTTACCTGTTTTTCCTTTATCTTTACCGGCAATAACAATTACCTTGTCGCCTACTTTAACGTGCATAATTTAACCTCCCTTCATTAAAGAACTTCTGGAGCTAGTGATATTATCTTCATATAACCACCAGTTCTTAGTTCTCTAGTTACAGGTCCAAATATACGAGTTCCAACAGGATTTTTATCTTCTTTTACGATAACTGCTGCGTTATCATCAAATCTTATATATGATCCATCTTGTCTTCTCATTGGTTGTGTTGTTCTAACTATAACAGCTTTAACAACGTCTCCTTTTTTAACAACGCCTCCTGGTGTTGCATTTTTAACTGTGCAAACCACTATATCGCCCACTCCGGCATACTTTCTTTTACTGCCACCTAAGACTTTAATTACTAGTACCTCTCTGGCTCCGGAGTTATCAGCTACTCTCATTCTTGATTCAGATTGTATCAATTTATTAACCTCCCTTCCTATAAAAGGACTATTTTGCTTTTTCTATAATTTCTACGAGTCTCCATCTTTTTGTCTTAGATAGTGGTCTTGTTTCCATAATCTTTACAAAATCGCCAACTCTTGCTTCGTTGTTTTCATCGTGAGCCTTAAATTTAGTAGTTCTGTTAACTCTCTTCTTATATATAGGATGACTAACTTTTGTTTCAACTGCAACAGTTATTGTCTTTTCCATCTTATCAGAAACTACTGTACCTGTTCTAACTTTTCTAAGATTTCTTTCCATTGATTTAAGCCTCCTTTACTTGAGAAAGTTCTCTTTCTCTGACAATTGTTTTCACTCTAGCAATGTCTTTTTTAACTTGAGAAATTGTCTTTGGGTTTTCTAATTGTCCGGTAGCTAATTGGAATCTTAGGTTAAATAGTTCTTTTTTAAGCTCTTTTTCTTTTTGATTTAGTTCTTCTGTTGTTAAATCACGTATTTCTTTAACCTTCATTAGCTTCACCACCTTCTTCACGAACTACAAATTTAGTTTTTATAGGAAGTTTCATTGCTGCAAGTCTTAGTGCTTCTCTTGCTATTTCTTCTGAAACTCCACCCATTTCAAATAATACTCTACCTGGTTTTACTACTGCAACCCAATACTCTGGAGCACCTTTACCGGAACCCATACGTACTTCTGCAGGTTTCTTTGTTACTGGTTTGTCTGGAAATACTTTAATCCAAACATTTCCACCTCTTTTTATATATCTTGTCATCGCACGACGAGCAGCTTCTATTTGGTTTGCTGTCATCCATGTTGGTTCTAGTGCTTGTAGGCCATATTCACCGTAAGTAATTGTGTTACCTGAATATGCTTTACCTTTCATTCTGCCTCTATGAACTCTACGATGCTTTACTCTTTTAGGCATTAACATAGTATGTTTTCCTCCTTACTAATTTTCGTTATTAGCGTTTTGTGCTTCGTTAGCTTCTGGCTTAAAGCCTCTTCTGTTATTGTTATTTTTTCTGTCTTTAAAGCCTGTATTTTGGTTGTTATTTCTTCTTCTCTTTTTGAAGTCTTTCTTTTTGTCGTCTTGACTTCTCTTTTTAAAGTTTTTCTTTCTTTCGTCAGTTACTTCTGGAAGTACTTCTCCTTTGTATAACCAAACCTTTACGCCGATCTTGCCGTATGTTGTGTTTGCTTCTGCAAAACCATAGTCAATATCTGCTCTAAGTGTTTGTAGAGGTATTGTTCCTTCTGAATAACCTTCGCTTCTAGCCATGTCGGCTCCACCAAGTCTTCCGGAAACTTGAGTTTTGATACCCTTTGCTCCTTCTTTCATTGTTCTTTGGATAGCGCCTTTCATTGCTCTTCTGAATGTGATTCTTCTTTCTAGTTGGAACGCAATGTTTTCTGCTACTAGTTGAGCATCTAAGTCTGGCTTTCTTACTTCTTCAACGTTTACTAAAACTGTCTTTGTAGTAAGTCTTTCGATTTTTTTCTTAAGTGCTTCTATACCTTCTCCGCCTCTACCGATTACGATACCAGGTTTTGCTGTATATATAGTAACTTTAATTTTCTTTCTTGTTCTTTCGATTTTTAATTTTGAAACTCCTGCTTGGTAAAGCTCTTTTTTCAAATATTCTCTTATCTTATAGTCTTCTACTAAATTATCAGAGAAACTTTTCTTGTCGGCATACCAATTTGAGCTCCAATCTTTTATAACTCCGACTCTTAGTCCGTGTGGATTTACTTTTTGGCCCATTTCTTACCTCCTTATTTCTCGTCTGATACTACAACTGATAAGTGTGCAGTTCTCTTTAGTATTGGATAAGCTGAACCGTGAGCCTTTGGTCTGTATCTTTTCATTCTTGGTCCATCAGTTGCTTGTGCATCCTTAACATATAGTTTGTCTCTATCTAAGTCAAAATTGTTTGTAGCGTTTGCTATTGCAGATTCAAGTACTGCTAATAGTTCTCTTGCGCCTTTCTTTGGTGTAAACTTTAAAATAGAAAGAGCTTCATCAATATGTTTTCCCCTAATTTCGTTGCATATAAAGTGAACTTTTCTAGGAGATATTCTAATATATTTAGCTATTGCTTTTGCTTCCATTTATATCCTCCTTCTATTATTTTACGTTTGCTTTCTTGTCGCCTTTAGCAACATGGCCTCTGAAAGTTCTTGTTAAAACGAACTCTCCAAGTTTATGTCCTACCATATCTTCTGTTATATATACAGGAACGTGTTTTCTGCCGTCATATACTGCTATTGTGTGTCCTATGAATTCTGGGAAGATTGTTGAACGTCTTGACCATGTTTTAATAACTTTTTTATCGTTGGCTTCATTCATAGCTTCAACTTTTTTCATTAAGTGTTCGTCTACGAAAGGTCCTTTTTTTATCGATCTTGCCATTTAAACCCTCCTACTTGTCGTTTCTTCTTCTGATTATATACTTATCAGAATGTTTCTTTTTCTTTCTAGTCTTAAGTCCTAGAGCAGGTTTACCCCAAGGTGTCATTGGTGATGGTCTACCTATTGGTGCTCTACCTTCACCACCACCATGTGGATGGTCTACTGGGTTCATCGCTGAACCTCTTACGTGAGGGCGTCTTCCTGTTAATCTCTTCTTACCAGCTTTACCCATGTTAACTAGTTCGTGGTCAAGGTTACCTACTTGGCCGATTGTTGCCATACAGTCTAGTAAAACAACTCTCATCTCGCCTGATGGTAATCTTAATTGTGCGTAGTTACCTTCTTTACCCATAAGTTGAGCGTATGAACCAGCGCTTCTTGCTAGTTGTCCGCCTTTTTCTGGTTTCATTTCAATGTTGTGGATTAGTGTACCTACTGGGATGTCTCTTAATTTAAGTGCGTTACCTACTTTGATGTCGACATGTTCTCCTGCTTCGATTTTATCTCCAACATTTAATCCTACTGGATGAAGGATATATCTCTTTTCGCCGTCTTCGTATTGAATTAGCGCGATGTTTGCTGTTCTGTTTGGATCGTACTCGATGTGAGCTACTGTTCCAACAACGCCTATTTTATTTCTCTTAAAGTCGATAATTCTGTATATCTTCTTAGCTCCCCCGCCTCTGTGACGAGATGTGATTCTACCAGTGTTGTTTCTACCTGAGTTTTTCTTAATGCTTTCTACAAGTGACTTTTCTGGTTTAGCTCTTGTGATAAGCTCAAAAGCAGGTGATGCCATCATTCTTCTGGACGGAGTAGTTGGTTTATATGTTTTAATAGCCATTAAATTTCCCTCCTATCACTAATTTGACATGCCTTCAAAGAATTCAATTCTCTTTGAATCTTCCTTAAGTGTAACAATGGCTTTTTTCCAGTTTGGTCTTCTACCTTCATGTGCGCCTTGTCTTTTTAACTTACCTTGCATGTTCATTGTGTTTACTTTTTCAACCTTTACACCAAAAACGTTTTCAATTGCTTTTTTGATTTCAGATTTGTTTATTCTTCTGTCTACTTTGAAAGTGTACTTACCTTCTTCCATATCGCTCATAGACTTTTCTGTAACTATGGGTTTTATGATTATATCATGTGGATTAAGCATTATTTGAACACCTCCTCGATAGTTTCTAAAGAAGCTTTTGTAAGTATCATATTGTCATGTCTTACTATATCATATACGTTTATGTTTCTTGCTTCACTAATCATTGTGAATGGTATATTTCTAAAAGCTCTTTGTGTGTCTTTATCGTTATCTTTAGTAACTATATATGCTTTCTTTGCGTTAAGATTTTGTAGTGCTTTAAAAGCGTATTTTGTCTTAACTTCTTGTAATTTTATATCATCTACTATAATAAGCTCATTATCACGAACTTTGTTTGAAAGAGCTACCTTTAAAGCTAATCTCTTTAACTTCTTAGGAAGTTTGTATCCATAGCTTCTTGGCTTTGGTGCAAATACAACTCCGCCGCCCTTCCATTGAGGACTTCTTGTACTTCCTTGTCTTGCTCTACCTGTACCTTTTTGTTTCCAAGGTTTTCTTCCGCCGCCTCTAACTTCAGCTCTTGTTAAAGTGCTTTGAGTTCCTTGACGTTTGTTCGCTAAATGATTAACTACTACTTGGTAAATAAGATGAGGGTTATCTTCTTGATTAAAGATGTCATCATTTAATTCAATTGTCTCAAGTTCTTTACCTTCCATGTTTAAAACTTTATAACTTGGCATTTTAATCCTCCTTTAGCGCTATTTCTTTATTGCTTTTCTAACAGTAATTAAACCTTTCTTTGGTCCTGGTACAGCACCTTTGATTAGGATAATTCCGTTTTCTTTATCTACTTTTACTACTTTTAGGTTTTGAACAGTTACTCTTTCATTACCCATGCGGCCCATCATTCTATGGCCCTTAAATACTTTTCCTGGCCATGTTGCAGCACCCATACCACCTGGCATTCTGTGGAATTTTGAACCATGTGATTCTCTACCTCTGCCGAAGCCGTGTCTTTTTATAACACCTTGAGTACCTTTACCTTTTGATGTTCCGATAACGTCTACAAATTCAACGCCATCCATGATTTCAACTGTGATTTCATCACCTAAGTTGTATTTTTCTACATCTTCTACTTTAAACTCTCTAAGGTATCTTTTGTAGCTAGCGTTAGCTTTTTTGAATTGACCCTTACGAGGTTTGTTTACATTCTTTTCATTGATTTCTCCAAAACCAACTACTATAGCGTTGTAACCGTCTGTTTCAACAGTTTTCTTTTGAACAACTACCATAGGTCCGGCTTGAAGAACTGTAACTGGAACTAGGTTTCCTGATTCTTCGAAAACTTGTGTCATTCCAATTTTCTTTGCTAAAATTCCGTTCATTAACTGCACCTCCATAATTTACAGCGGATTTTAAATAAAATCTTATAGATTATAGTTTTATTTCTATATCTACACCTGCAGGCACGTTCATCTTCATAAGTGCGTCTACAGTTTTGTCATTTGGTTCAAGGATATCGATTAGTCTCTTGTGAGTTCTTTGTTCGAATTGCTCTCTTGAATCTTTGTTAACGTGAACTGATCTTAAAATTGTTACGATTTGTTTTTCTGTTGGTAGTGGAACTGGTCCTGATACCTTGCAGCCTGTCTTTTTAGCAGCTTCAACAATTCTTTGAGCTGATTGATCTAGTAGTGTGTGATCGTAAGCTTTAAGTCTAATTCTGATTTTTTGTTTTTTGCTTGACATTTGATTACCTCCATGTAATATTTTTTTACTTCTTAGAGAGTCAACTCTTACACACGCATCCGTGCGTTTTCTCTAAGCGTAAATAAAATATGCCAATCAATCGCCTGCTTCCATCTCGAGCAAACTTGCATGAAACTAGGGAAATTACCACATCACGCAACAAAAAACATGATGCGCAACCTTTCTTAGTCATAGCCATTTGATTTAAGCACTCATATATTATACATAATAAGCTCTTGTCTGTCAAGGGTTTTTTTAATTATTTTTTATTTTTTTATATTTTTTCTCTTCCTTTTATATATAGGGCAATAATTTTTTATAAAATAAATTTATTTTCATATCTATGCTTTGATATAAATTATTTTATAATTTTATTAAATAAGTATTAATATTTTTAATAATTATTTTTTAATAACGAAAATTATTATCTTATGTGTAATAAAAAATATATTTATTAAGTTTTTATCTAAATGCTTTAATATAGTAATTATATCATTGACAAAAAATCGTTTTTATTATAAAATATTAGTACTAATAAGCTAAATTTTAAGGGAGGTAAATTATGGCGTTTTGTTTTAACAAAGATCGTGCTAAGTTCGACGAGTTCTTACAATTTATCGAAGAAAAGAAGAGCGACAGAGGTGCTGTCATGCCAGTTCTTCAAGAAGCACAAAGACTCTTTGGATACATACCTGAAGAGATTGTAGATTTTATGGCGCTTAAATTGAATAAGCATAGCAGTGAAATTTATGGCGTTGCTTCTTTCTACAGTCAATTCACTTTTAAACCAAGGGGTAAACACTCTATATGCATCTGCTTAGGTACTGCTTGCTACGTAAAGGGTGCTGATAAGCTTTTGGACGACTTCTTAAAGGAATTAAATGTAGCTAAGGGCGAGGCAACAGCTGATGGACTTTTCTCTATAGTTGAGACTAGATGTGTTGGTGAATGTGCTTTAGCACCTGTTGTAACTGTTGGTGATGACATTTATGACCATGTAAAAGAAAGTCAAGTCACAGAAATTATTAATAAGTATAAGGAGTAAGTATATGAATAAGGAAAATCTATTAGAAATTCAAAAGAAAACTAAGGATCTTCTTCTTGATAGACTTAAAAAGGACGGCTCTTTTAATATTGACGGTGACAAGATTACTAAAAAGGGCGAATTTTTTGAAAAGCAGCACAGAATTGTTTTAAAGAACTGTGGCATTATTGATGCAGCGTCCTTAGATGAATACATAGCATTAGGCGGATATTTCTCATTAGAGAAGGCGCTTAATTCAAAAAGAGAAGATATAATTAGTGAAATAAAAGCTTCTGGTCTTAGGGGACGTGGTGGAGCGGGTTTCCCTACTGGAAGAAAATGGGAAGCAGCTTTTCTTCAGCCAGAAGGTATAAAATATATAATTTGTAACGCTGACGAAGGTGACCCAGGTGCCTACATGGATAGGTCTGTTTTGGAAAAAGATCCGCACAGCGTTTTAGAGGGCATGGCCATCTGCGCTTATGCTGTTGGTGCTCAAAAGGGCTTTATCTACGTTAGAGCTGAGTATCCAAAGGCTGTTGAAAGCCTAAAAGTTGCTATAAAAAAGGCAAATGAAAATAATTTATTAGGAGACAATATTTTAGGCAGTGACTTTTCTTTCCAAATAGAGCTTCGTCTAGGTGCAGGTGCTTTCGTTTGTGGTGAAGGTACTGCTCTTATGGAATCTATCGAAGGAAAACGTGGTATGCCAAGAAATAAAGAGTACAGAACTACTGAACGTGGTCTTTGGGGCAAGCCAACTGTTATCAACAATGTTGAAACTTTTGCTAACGTTGCTCAAATTATTGATCATGGCGCAGACTGGTTCAGATCCATCGGCACTGAAGATTCGTCAGGAACTAAGGTTTTCTCACTTGTTGGTAAGGTTGCTAACTCAGGACTAGTTGAAGTGCCTATGGGAACTACTATTAGAGAGATTGTTTTTGATATAGGCGGAGGTATTCAAGGCGGCAAAAAGGCTAAGGCCGTTCAAACTGGTGGACCATCTGGCGGATGTATACCTGAGAGATTATTTGATACAAAGGTTGACTTTGCATCTCTTAAGGCTATAGGCTCAATCATGGGCTCTGGCGGTATGGTTGTTATGGACGAAGATGACTGCATGGTGGACGTTTCAAGATTCTTCCTAGAATTTTCAGTTGACGAATCATGCGGTAAATGTACGCCTTGTAGAATTGGCAATAAAAGGCTTCTTGAATTGCTTGAAAAATTAACTTCAGGCAATGGTACTGAAGAAGATATAGAAAAACTTGAAGATCTATCCATAATCGTGAGCAAGTCATCACTATGTGGACTTGGTCAATCATCTCCTAACCCAATACTTTCAACATTAACATACTTTAGAGATGAATACATGGCTCACGTTGGCGAAAACAAGACTTGTCCAGCTAAGAAGTGTAAGAATTTACTTAACTACTTCATCACTGACAAGTGTATCGGCTGCACAAAATGTGCTAGAAACTGCCCTGTTAACTGTATTGAAGGAAAAGTTAAGGAAAAACACATTATTGACACAGCTAAGTGTATCAAGTGCGGCAATTGTAAGAACGTCTGCCCAGTTAAGGCAGTAGTATTGGTATAGGAGGTACTTATGGCTAAGATAACAAACTTAAAAATTAACGGCGTTGATGTATCTGTTGAAGGCAGAACTTCAATACTTGATGCTGCTAAAACCATTGGCGTAAAGATACCTACACTTTGCCACATGGAATTACATGATATAAAATTTGTAAATAAACTTGCTTCATGCAGGGTTTGTATGGTTGAAGACGCAAAAAGCAGCAAGCTTCTTCCAGCGTGTGCAACACCTGTTAAAGAAGGTATGGATATAAAGACTGAGTCGCCTCTTGCCATAAACGCGAGAAGAACTATAGTTGAGCTGCTTTTATCGGATCATCCAAACAGCTGCCTGACTTGTGCTAAGAACTTAAACTGTCAATTACAAAAACTAGCGCAAGACCTAGGCATCAGAGATATTCCATATCAAGGGGAAAGAAGACATATACCTATAGATGACAGAAGCTTATCTATGATTAGAGAGCCAGAAAAGTGCATTCTTTGCAGAAGATGCGAGACAATGTGTAACGAGGTGCAAACAGTTGGCGCACTTGCTGAAGTTGGCCGTGGTTTTGACTGCCACGTCGGCTCAACATTTAACAGAAGCATGTTCGAAACAACATGTACATTCTGTGGACAATGCGTTACAGTCTGCCCTACAGGCGCACTTCATGGTATGAGCTACACAAGAAAAGTATGGAAAGCACTTGCAGATCCAAAGAAATACGTTGTTGTTCAAACTGCTCCAGCAGTTAGAGTTGCCCTAGGCGAGCTATTTGGCATGGAGCCAGGCACTATAGTTACTGGTAAGATGGTTAGTGCACTTAAAAAATTAGGCTTTGACCAAGTCTTTGACACAAACTTCGCAGCCGACCTAACTATAGTTGAAGAAGCACACGAGTTTGTAGAAAGACTTACAAAGGGAGGCAAGATGCCGATACTTACAAGCTGCTGTCCAGGTTGGGTAAACTTCATGGAGCAACAATTCTCAGATATGATCGATATACCATCGTCATGCAAGAGCCCTCATGAAATGTTTGGAGCAGTTGCAAAAACTTATCTTGCCCAAAAACTTGGCATAGATCCTAAGGATATGGTAGTCGTATCAGTAATGCCTTGTTTAGCTAAAAAATACGAATCAGCAAGAGATGAGCTTAAGAGCATGGGCCACAGCGACGTTGATATAGTTATCACAACTAATGAGCTTGGCGCAATGATCAAAGAAGCAGGACTAAGCTTTAAAGACCTTAAAGACGAAGAATTTGACGATCCAATGGGTGAATCAACAGGCGCAGGCGCAATCTTCGGAGCTACAGGCGGCGTTATCGAGGCAACATGCAGAACAGCTTACGAGACTATAACAGGAAAAGAGCTTAAAGAGATTGAATTCACTGCACTTAGAGGCCTTAACGGCATCAAGGAAGCAACAGTTGATATAGATGGAAGAGAAATCAGAATCGCCGTAGCAAACGGACTTGGCAATACAAGAAAACTACTAAACATGGTTAAGTCAGGCGAAAAAGAATACGATGCGATAGAAGTTATGGCTTGCCCAGGCGGATGTATAGGCGGAGGCGGTCAACCGCTTCATAACGGCGACATCTCAATACTTAAGAGGAGAGCTGAAGCCATCTATAATATAGATAAAGGTAAAGCAATAAGAAAATCACACGCCAATCCAAAAATCATACAACTTTATAAAGAATACCTTGGCGAAGTTGGCGGCGAATTAGCACACGAGCTACTACACACGCATTACGAAGCCGATCCAAAGATGTAATTTAATATAATCATATACCCTCTTTGCCACGTGGTGAAGAGGGTTTTATTGATATAAACTTATTGTAAAACAAAGAAAAATATGCTAGAATTGATATATAAAAACATCTATGAAAAGGAGTAGACCTTATGATGAAAAAAACAATGATAGCTCTTCTAATTAACCTTACATTTATCTTAAGCCTAACAGCATGTTCATCAAAACAAGATACTACACTTGAAGATAAGAATCTTACAGAAAGCGCAAACGATAAATCAAGCAAAAATAATGAAGAAAGCAAAGATGATGAAGAAAGCGAAGACAACGAAGAAAGTAAAGATGCTGAAGAAAATGCATTAGCTCAAGAAGATGAGAATCTTGAAAAAGTAAAGCAAGTATACACAAGTGTTTTGGACAATATGAACCCAGAGAAATTTAATCCAGCCACAAAAGATGACGGATTTAATTGCACTTACACATATTCACTCGTAAAGCTAAACAATCTAGACTACCCACTACTTTTAGTTTATCAAGACTATGACTATGGTATGTCAGACGTCAAGTTTTATTATCCAAACAAAGACTTTACAAAAGAGCTAAGCTCAGATGAGATTGTGCCAATAGGAGTAGCTAGAGCAGGCGGCTTTAGAGGCGACATCGGCCTAAGCGAAAGTAAAGATACATTATCCTACTTTTGTGTGTCCTCAGGTACCGGTGATAGCAGCATTGACGATATAAGCTTCGAACTAGGAGATGAGAACTTAAACGTTCAAATAAAATCAGTCTGGGAAGGCAGCTTAGACGATATGCCAGAGTCAAGCTCAAGCCCGATTGACTTAAGCGATATTTCAGATAGAACAGCCATAGATAATATATCCGCAAGTAATTAGATAAAAATTAATGCAACTACATGATATGATATGTAGCTGCATTTTTATGCGCAAATTAGAAAAATGCTTTTATTAAATTTATTGGTGAGCTAATTACGCGTTCAGCGTAATATAATGTAACGCCCATCCAATCCAAACCATGCGTAACGGCTATAAGACATAAGAAGTATGGTAGATTGATTACCACAGGCAAGATAATATTTATCCATGTAAAAGCGTTTTTCTTAATAAATATTAATCCCACTAGAGCAAATATTAAACTCAGAAATACACCATTAAGAAAGATTTCAGCTGCCTTTTCATCAGCACCCAAAAGCTTAAAAACTATATACGCTAGCAAAACCAAAGCATATATACCTAAAACAGTGTAGTTATATATCTTACTTACTTTGCTTCTTGACTTTGTTTTATTAAGTTCCGTCATTTTGACACCCCCTAATAAGCTTACTTATATTATAATACCAAAAAATCATTTTTGCAAATTATGTAAAAAACAAAAGCTCCCACCAAAGTGAAAGCTTTTAATATTTTTAACCAATGATAAAGATGTTTAAATACAGATTCGGATCATTCACATCCACTTCCTTAATTCTAGTTTCATCTTGATATATTTGGAAGTAGATTTTACCATCTGTTCTGTCATATAAAACATCATAAGGTCCTATAGTGTATCTATAAAACTTAGATACTTCGCCAATGTATATCATTCTATTGATATCTTTTTCTATTAATTTTATGTCATCGTCAAATCTATTTGGATCTTCCTTAGTTTTTTCCTTCAAAGTCTTCGCAAAATTCTTTAGGCCTTCAAGACATTTTTCCTTTACTAGCTTCATCGCGTCATCCGAGCTAATATTGTCCTTGTACTCGTGCTTTTCATCAATGATGACATTTCTAAGACTTCTTTCGATAGTCTTATCTTGAGTTATAGCCATCTTAGTATCATAAAATTCTTTTGAGTCATCGCCAATCCTTTCAGTAACTACAGCGCTTTCAGCAAGATTCTTTTCTACAAAATCTGGACTTACATAAGTAGTATTCTTGATAAGCTTAGACATTTCATTTTTAGCTATAGTAATGTCAATGCTCTTATCAGCTTTTTTAAGCGTAACCTTTTTCTCAGCACCGTTCCAACCAAGTTCGTATCCAAGCTTTTCAGCAATAAGCCTTAGTGGTAGCATGGCCTTGCCGCCATCTATAACGACTTCAGCTTCAGGAATTATTTCTCCGTTGATAAATAATATAGTTTCGTTCTTAATAGGATAAGTTTTGTCAGCGATACGTATAATGGCATCTTCAGGTCCCCTACTAGTTCCAAAACTAATTTCTTTCGCACCAGTCTCATCAAGCTTCGCCATAGAAATGTTCATAGACATTGACAAAACTAGCACAAATACTAAAAGAAATGATAAAAACTTTTTCATAATAAACCTCCTTTTATCACTTTTTATTACTTTACCTATATATATTATATACCCGTTCAATCAAAAGTAAATGGATTTTCGTGATTTTTAACACATTTGTAATAAAGCATTAAAAAAGCTCTCACAAAAGTGAAAGCCTTTTTATAATATTTATTCGAAACTAACAAAGATTGTAATTTTAACACGAAAGCACTAGCCAGCTACAAATGTCGCCGTATATAAATCTGGATCATTCACATCCATTTCCTTAATGATTGGACCTGCTGAAGGTATCTCAAAATAAATCTTGCCATCTGTTCTGTCGTAATAAATATCATAAACACCTATAGTGTATTTGTAAAATTTTGAAACTTCTCCCAAATAAATCATTCTATCTATTTCCCTTTTAATGTCTTTAAAAACTCCATCAAAACGTTCTTGAATTTCCTTAGATTTTTCAATGCGTTCTCTTGTGCTCTTTTCAAAGTTCTTAAGGCCTTCTATGCACTTCTTTTGTACTAGCTTCATAGTTTCTTCTCCAGTAGATTTATTCAAATACTCATGCTCTTCGTCAATAAAGATATTTCTCATAGCGGTAACTATAGTTTTTTCAGGTGATAACGGTATTTGAGTCTCGTAATACTTAGGATATAACCCCTCCATCTCTTTAGTATCAACAACTTCAAGTCCCATAGCCTTATCTATAAAACTTAGTGGAATATATGTTACTTTATTATTAATCTTGACCGGTTTTTCCATCTTATAGTCTTTGCCGTCAACACGTGCTGTGTTTTTCCCGATGAAAAGCTCGATATTAGAATTATCTTTAGACAATATAACTTTTTTCTCAGTAGCCTTCCACTCAATCTTGTAGCCAAGTTTCTCAGAAAGTGCCCTTATAGGAATAAGAGGCGTATCATCTTCAAGAAGAATCTCTACTTTTGGAATAAGCTCACCGTTAACAAATAGTATAGTAGCATTTTTAATTGGATATTCATTCTTACCTATCCTTACGCTATAGTCTTTAGGCTCCACATCAAGAGGAAATTCAATTTCCTTAGCACCAGTCTCGTCAAACTTAGCCATTGAAATGTTCATAGACATGGACAAAAATAGCACAAATACTAGAACAAATGATAAAAACTTTTTCATAATAAACCTCCTTTTATCACTTTTTATTACTTTACCTATATATATTATATACCCACGCAAGTATAAATAAATGGATTTTCGTGATTTTTAATAAATTTGTAATAAAGCACTAAAAAAACTCTCACCAAAGTGAAAGCTTTTAAAGTTTTTTAATTTATATTTTCTAAGAAAGCACAAAATTTATAGTGATTTTTTGAAGAAAGAAGAACCCCATCCTTCCACGATGCCGTTTTAGACGAAGTGCATCAAAAAGCGACTGAACCTATATCAATCGCTAGCTGTCTTATATATTTAATTGTTTTAAGTGGTACTTCTTATCCTTACCATTTTAAACTCCTAATTTTGAGTATAAAAAAAGACGATAGAGTTTAATTATCTATCATCTCTTTCATTTCTATTTAATTATTTAGCTCGACAAACTGGGATTTGTTTTAGTTATCTCCCATTTTCTTTAATTCCATATGTAATACACAAGCAAATACTATCTCAATAATACATGCCGCAACAGCTACCGTTGTGCCGTTAAATGCACATCCTAAAATCAAAGAAATCATCGGAATGGAAATTGCAGCAACTGTATATCCCTTTGATTGATACAACCATGAATAGGGAAATAAATGTGCTCCAAACACCATAGCGTATACCATAATC
>NZ_JBXXYC010000008.1:0-59998 GCF_057222035.1 Fenollaria sp.
AGCTCAAGATGCAGATGTGATGATTTTAGATAAAACGGGTACTTTAACAACTGGTGAGTTTAAAGTATTAGATGTAAAACTTCTTAATGATAAATATACAAAAGAGGAAATCATTGCCTTACTGGCTGGTATTGAAGGAGGATCTAGCCACCCAATTGCTCAATCAATTATAAGTTTCGCCGAGCAACAAGATATACGTCCAGCATATTTTGATTCGATTGATGTGATTTCCGGTGCTGGCGTAGAAGGCAAAGCCAAGGGCCATAGTTATCAATTAATCAGCCAAAAAGCATACGGACGTAATCTGGATATTGATATTCCAAAAGGAGCAACTCTCAGTGTCTTAGTAGAAAACGATGATGCTATTGGTGCTGTAGCTTTAGGGGATGAATTAAAACCAACGAGCAAAGAGTTAATTAAAGTTCTTAAAAAGAACAATATAGAGCCAATTATGGCAACAGGTGATAATGAAAAAGCAGCTCAAGGCGCGGCAGAAGATTTAGAGATTGAATATAGATCAAATCAATCTCCACAAGACAAATATGAGTTAGTAAAAACACTTAAAGAAGAAGGAAAAAAAGTTATCATGGTAGGTGACGGTGTTAATGATGCCCCTTCTCTTGCTTTAGCAGACGTTGGTATAGCTGTAGGCGCTGGAACCCAAGTGGCTTTAGATTCAGCTGATGTCATCTTGACTCAATCTGATCCAGGTGATATTGAATCATTCATTGAATTAGCACACAAAACAACTCGTAAAATGAAACAAAACCTATTTTGGGGAGCTGGTTATAACTTTATAGCTATCCCTCTAGCTGCAGGAATTTTGGCTCCTATTGGCATCACATTAAGCCCTGCATTTGGAGCAATCCTAATGTCTGTGTCAACAGTCATCGTCGCCATTAATGCTATTTTATTAAGTTTAGATCCAAAAAATAACGGTTAATAGCTTAGAAGACAAAAATAGATATTATATTAAAACAATATTTCTCCGGTACTGGGACTGGGACGGGACTAAAAATTTGAAAACGTCCTATAATTAGATGGATTTAGTGGTATTAGAAAAAATAGAATCTTGTATTTTGAATGGTTTGAGATATATTGGACGTTTGGAAAAGAAGAGTGGGAATAAAATTTATGGCTAAAACGGTTTCTTTCGCTTGTTCGAATGATTTAGTCGCTGCGGCGTAGATTTACTACGCCTCACTCCTAAACATTTTGCACTTCGCGAAATAATTCCGTTTTATCTCACAAATTTTATAAATGGGTTTTGGCGTTGATAGAGTTTTAAATAAACCGTTCTATCTCGTGACTCACGGTATTGAACGATACAGAAGGAAAGTATTTTCGCAAATTTGGATAAACAAATTTCAATTTTGACTTGGAGGTTTATTATGGCTTATGCATCGTTATTAGCTGGGCTTACACTAATAATTATTGGCGCAATGCTATGGAAGTTTAAGTTGGTGGAGCTATTAGCTGGATATAAAGAAAATTCAAATGTTGATAAAGACCTTTTAGCTAAAGTAACTGGATTATCGATATTATTGCTAGGCCTTTTACTCTTAGCTGAATCGGTATTGATATTTAAAGGCTTAATAAAACAAGATGCAGCTATAATCATTGTTTTGGGAACCATTATTCTAGGAACTATGTTAAATGCTTTAATTTGTTCTCATTATTCAAAATAAAATATATTTATAATTTTAAAAAATTAGTTTATTAGGTTCACAGGTGTTTCTCCTTATTTATTTGCTTGTGGGCCTTTTAATTTATTTAAAAGAGCGAAGGATATTTGATTAACGAAGGCGATTATCAAATTATATATTTTGTGTGAATAAAAAATTAAAATATGATATAATATAAAAAAGAGGTGGTAAGTATGGATATAGAAATAAAAACTTTACCTATGCATTTACAAGTATCAATCAATGGCTTTTTAAAAGCTAAAGAAGACAAAGATGATATATTAGAAGCAATGTATTGGGGAGAAATTTATGGCTCGATAAATTCTGCGGAGATTGATAGAGAAATATCCAGCGAACTTGCTTGGATTTTGAGAGAAGAATATTTAGGAATGGTGAAAGAACAATGATTGACTTTAGTAATTGTGATATAGATTTATCAGTAAACTATAATGGAGCCAATGGTAAGAAAGCTTGTATAATATATAATAATGAAAGATATATGATAAAGACCGCGGGTTTAGCCAAAGACAATCCTAATATAAAATATTCAAATAGTTGTATAAGCGAATATCTTAGCTGTAATATAATTGATGAGTTTGGATATGAAGTTCAAAAAACTATCTTAGGAGAATTCAATGGCAAAATGGTGGTAGCTTGTAAAGACTTTAGAGAAAACGGTAAATACACATTTTATGATTTTGCCTCACTAAAAAATAATATTGTTTTTAGCTCAACAAACGGAACAGATGCAGAGCTATCAGAAGTTCTAACAACTATTGAAGAACAAAACTTAATTCAAGTAGTTAAGCTTAAAACTTTTTTCTGGGATCAGTTTATTATAGATGCTTTTCTCGGCAACTTTGATAGGCATAACGGTAACTGGGGATATCTCTATAATAATGAAACGGGACTGTGCAAACCTGCACCTATATTTGATTGTGGCTCTTGTTTATATCCACAATTAGCAGAAGATCAAATGAAGATTGTATTAGAAGATGAAAAACAGATAGACGAAAGAGTATATGTCTTTCCTAACTCTGCATTAAAAATAGGTGGAGCTAAATTAAATTATTACAATTACTTAAAAAATACAGACAATGTAGATTGTCATAATGCTTTAAAAAAGTTTGTAGAAAGATATGACAAAGATAAGGTGTTGCAAGTGATTAATGATACACCTCAAATTTCTGATATTCATAAAGAGTTTGTATATAAGATGTTAGATAGTAGATATAAGAAAATAATTATATTTTCTTTAGAGAACAATATTAATATAAATAAAAGTTTTTAACATTGAAACACTTTTACTTGAATAATGTATTTTAAATATTTTATGGAAAATATTCACAAATTAAATAAAATATATTGACGGAATCAATACTTTGTTATATTATTGATGTATAAATATAATTGATGAGAGGCTTTATTATGTCAATATATAGTTTTAAAATCAATGATATATCGATCCACTCAAAAGTGGATTTATTTTAGTGCTAGTGCGATTAATTTGCTTAGCGCTTTTTTTATGAATTTAATATATTTTATTTTTTGGAGGGGACGGGAAATGAAGGAATTTAAAAGAATAATTTCGCTTGCAATGCTTTTAATTTTATGTGTGAGTTTATTACCGATGAATCAAAATTTACTTAAAGCCGCAGCACAGCTTGACGATAGCACTAAACTGAAAAATATTATTTTAAGGGTATATGATGGTGAAAAATGGACAAATGAAAAATATACTTCAGAATTTGACCCTAGCAATAGAACTTACATTATAAAATTGGATATAAAATACAAGTTAGTACAGTTTTTCTTCGAAAAAGCAAGTGATGATCAAGTAATAGAAGCAAAAGACAAGAACATGTGTCCTGTAAGAGATAGTAATTATACTGAAGAATACAGTTTAAGACCACAAGATAATACTTTTTGGTTTTATGTAAAATCATCCAATGGATTAAAAGTTCGTGACTATGTCTTTAAAGTTAAAAAAGGAATAGGAGATAATGCCCATAATGTATCTGCTACTGGAGGAAATAGAGATCTGCCTAAGGCTTTTGATGGAGATATTGTAAAATACTACGCAGAAATAGGTACAAGTAGTATGATTTTTGATCATTGGCTTGTTAATGGTAATAATGTTGTGTTAGATGATCCATATAGAATTATGGGTGAGTTTACTATGCCTAATAGCGAAGCAGAAATTAAGGCACAATTTAAAGATGGTTCGGATGATGGTAGCAAATTAAGATATATCATAGTCCATGCTATGAAGGATAATGTTTGGGAAACTTTTTACGATGCAGTAAAAATTAAAGATGATACTAAAGAATACGAACTTGATCTT
This sequence comes from Fenollaria sp., assembly GCF_057222035.1. Lineage (NCBI taxonomy): Bacteria > Bacillati > Bacillota > Clostridia > Eubacteriales > Fenollaria > Fenollaria sp. The sequence goes on from NZ_JBXXYC010000008.1 coordinate 4,030, forward strand.
AAGGAAGGATATACTGATTTTTATTTAACATTGCAGACAGAAGATTATGTGCCATATTATGAAAATGAAAATCATCGAGAACCAGGAGATCTTTTAAAAAATTCTAATAAGCATATAAAAATACAAGCAAATAGTTCAGAATTAAAAATTGCTGACTGTCAATATGGATTTAGAACTGAAAAATCTAGCTTAAATAAGGGAGAAAATGTTTTAAACTTTAAAATTATTTCAAAAAACTCAAAAAATACTAGCGAGTACACTTTAAAAATAAACAATGGCGAAGTAAAATATACAGTAACATTTAATTCAAATGGCGCTGAAGGAACTATGCAAGCGCAAAAAATTAAAAAAGGGGAAAAATGCACTCTTCCTGAAAATGGATTCACTCCACCTGAAAATAAAAAATTTGTTGGCTGGAAAATTGGTAACGAAACAAAATTAGTTGGCGACGAAATTACAGTTAACGGAAATACAGAAGTAACAGCGATTTGGAAAGATATTGAATATAAAGTTACTTTTAACAATAATGAAGGCACAGGAGAAATGCCTGAAAAAACAGTTAAAAAGGGAACAGACTTTGAGCTACCTGATTGCACATTCACAGCACCAGATGGACAAGAGTTTAAAGCTTGGTCGGTAGAAGGTCAAGAATATCCAGCTAAGGCAAAAATCAAAATAAATAAAGAAACAACAATAAAAGCGATTTGGAAAGACAAGACAACAGAAAAATTCACAGTTACAATAGATCCAAATAATAATGGTAAAAACGAATCAAAAACAGAAGAAATTAAAAAAGGAGAAGAGTTCGAATTACCTAAATGTACATTCACAGCACCAGAGGGACAAGAGTTTAAAGCTTGGGAAGTAGATGGTGAAGAATATCCAGCTAAGACAAAAATAAAAATAAATAAAGAAACAGAAGTAAAAGCAATTTGGCAAGCTAAGCTAACAGTCCCAAATCCAGAAGATGAAAACAAAAATTATGAAATAAAATTGACTCAAGCATCAAACGGAACAATTATTATTAATCCGCCTGAGGCAAAGGAGGGCGAGCTTGTCACAGTGCAAGCTGTGCCAGACTATGGCTATGAGCTTGAAAGCATACTTATTCTTGACAAAAATCAAAACTTAGTGCCAATGATTGCAAATCAATTCAAAATGCCAAAGGGCGGTGTGAGCATATATGCTAAGTTTAGAGAGCTAGCTCCTGCCATTTATCCTGAGATAGAAGAAGAAAAACCTATTGAAAATAAAAGACATAGAAGAGATTGGCGTTATGATAGATATGATGAAGATAAAAATACAAATGAAGAGGAAAAATCTAAGTCTGAAAAAGAAATAAAATCTGATGAATCAAAAACCATTATCACGATTGGTTCACAAACGCTTGAAAAAGTCATGAATGGCGTACGCACAGTTAAAAACATGGACTCAGCTCCATATATCAAGCGCGGCAGAACTATGCTTCCTCTAAGATATTTAGCCGAAGCTCTTGGTTACAAAGTATTTTGGCTAAATGAGACAAAAACTGTTGTCATTGTTGACTTAGGATTAAGGGTTGAAATACCTATAGATACTAATCTAATTATTGTTAATGGCATAAAATACACAAGCGATCTTAAGTCAGAAATCGTTCACCATAGAACCATGCTTCCTATAGCGAACATTGCAAGAGCACTTGGACTTAAGGACGGCGAAGACATTCTTTGGGACGAGGTCAATAGGCAAGTGACTATAAATAAAAAATAAAACAAATAAAAAACTAAGGCTACTCATCAATTTGAGCAGCCTTATATTTTTTCTATATATTTATTTTTATCTATAAATTATTTTTCTTCTTCTTTCTCTTCCTCTTTTTCTTCTTTTTCTATCTCTTTTTCTTCTTTTGATCCGGTCATTATCTCTTGATATATCTCCATGAAGAGACTTAGGTCTGCCTCTCTCTTGAAATTATCTGCAACTGATTGATAAAAATCTTCTGCTAAATTCATAACGACTTCTTTATTTTTATCACTCGCAGTAAGTTTAATTATTAAAAGTCCTTGGAAGTTTGCTCTTACAACGCTTGCGTCGCTACTGCCATAAGTGAATAGTGGGTGCATAAACTCAATTAAGACATCTTTAAAAGATTTGCTTGTATAATAAATTCTTGCCTTGCCATCAGTTTTGATATAGTGATGGTTCGAGTCGACTTTAGCAAGATGCGAAAGAAGTATAGAAAGCTTTCTTGTGCAGTGTATAGCTGTGTTTGGGTCGTTAATGCCAGGTGATAAAGCACGAGCAGCGATCTCGGCTATCTTTCTTAAGCCGACCTTATAATCTTCATCAGAAATTCTTGTTTCGGTGAAAAGAAATTGTTTTTGAATTTTTTCAATTGTCTCATCGTCAAGTGAATCTTTGCTCAAGTAGCCAAGCGTTTGCTTTTGAGTGATGAAGTCGCCCTTAGAAACTTCTATGGTAAATACTATGTCTTCATCTTGAATTATTTTTTTAATTTTTTCTATATCAATAATTTCAAGGTAGCCTGATTCGGGCGCAGAAATTCTTTTTTCTTTCTTAGTCCACTCAGCCTTTTCTAGCAGTTCAAAATCACGGTCTTCAAGCTCTTTGTCTATCATCTTATCAGTTTTATCTGCAATATTTTCCAAAAGCTTGCTATAATTAACTCCTGATAAAACATTTTGCACGAAGATTACAAAGTATATCGCACCCCATATAGCGTAGATAACACCTATGGTTCCGGCGATAACAAGTCTTTGATCCTGACCAGACTTCATAAAGTTTAAGCTCACTAGACAATAAACGAAGCCGCCTATAAATATGCCTAAGACTTTCATAGTTATTTTTTTATCTAAAAAATTCTCAACGCTTCTCGGCGTGAAGGAGTTATGATAAAGTGTAAAAACTGTTAATATTGTTGAGAATGTAAAAGTAGTTATAGTTAGTAGGGCCGATACAAGTGACGAAAGAACTGTCATTGCAAGCTCGACACTTGATAGCATGATGTGCGGCACATACTTAGTAAGTCCCGAGTAGCTGCTGTCAATATAGGTTACAATTGCAAGCAGAATTATTGAATAAAAAATATATTCAAGGCAATAAATCCACCTTCTGTTATTATAGAAAAATAATTTAATTTTGTTTTTCATCTCATCACCATCCTTATATTTATTATATCACATATTATGTTAATAAAAAATATATAATGGGGTATAAATAGTTAGCGAACGCTAAGTAAAAATTTATTATTAGTGAAAGAGGTGTATTATGGAAAAAATAATTGATTTGAATATGACTGTTGCTGATTTAGTAAGTAAGTATCCAGAAATTAAAGATGTACTAATAGAAATTGGTTTTAAAGAGTTACAAAATAAACTTATGCTTAACAGCGTTGGTAAGTTTATGACTTTAAAGAGAGGTTCTGTTGTTAAAAACATTAGCATGGATCATATAAAAGAAAAACTTATTGAACATGGATATACTATTAAAGAGAGCGAAATAAGTAATGATGACAAAGCTAGACTTGATAAGCTTAAGACGTTTATCGAAAGGCTTAGTCAAGGAGAAGATATTGACAGCGTTAGGGCAGATTTTGCTAAAGAATTTTCTGACGTTGACAGTAAAGAGATAATGAAGGCAGAAGAAGAAATTATCGCCTCTGGTGTACCAATAAAAGAAGTGCAAAAGCTTTGTGATGTGCACAGCGCTCTATTTCATGGAGCGACTGAGACGGAACAAGGAAAAAAACTTAAAGCTATTGACGAAGTGGGACATCCTATATATAATTTGCATAAAGAGAATGATGTAATCGCTGATTTAATCGATAAAACGCTTTCACTATTAGAAAAAAATGATTATAAAAGTGTTGATATTGAAAATCTTAGAAAAATTCGTGTGCATTACACAAAGAAGGGCGATTTAATTTATCCACTACTTAAGGTTAAATACAATATTCCTGGGCCATCAGATGTTATGTGGTCTGTTGATGACGAAATTAGGGATGCATTTAAAAAACTTGATACAAATAATAGGGATGAGGCTTGGGCTGAAGCTCTTAAGAAAAATCTTCAAAGAGCGAAAGAAATGATTTATAAGGAAGAAAACATATTGTTTCCTACTATTGAAGATAAATTTACTGATGAAGAGTGGCACAATATATATGAAGATTTTAAAGCATACAGCGGAGGCCTTAGAGCTGATGATGAGTGGAAGAGAGAGACTTTAGATACTGACGAAGTGAAGTCATCTTATCAAAGTTCTATGATTGAACTAAAAGGTGGACACTTTAGACTTGATGAGCTTGAAGCGCTTTTAAATACGATGCCTTACGAGATTACCTTTGTTGATGCGAACGATATAAACGCTTTCTTTAATGACAATGGAAGAGAAAAATTATTCAAAAGACCAATGACAGCCATTGGACGTGATGTATACAGCTGTCATCCACCAAAGATTGAAGCCATGGTTAGAGAAATAATAGCTATGTTTAAGAGCGGGGCAAAGGATCAGCTTGGTATATGGATGAATAAGGAAGGACATGACTGTTACGTTTTATACATGGCAGTAAGAGATGAGGCTGGTAAATATCTTGGCACTATGGAGTTAGTTCAAGAAATGGATTTTGCTAAAGAACATTTTAAAGATAATAAATAAAAAATATTTTGATTAAAGGACTTGAGGCAATTGCACTAAGTCCTTTTTTGTACATAATGTTTCTTTGATAATTGATTTTTGCGCTTGATTGTGATAAAATGTATACATAATGGAGGGGATGATATGAAGAACAAATACGAGGACGCTATCAAAGTTCTTGAGGACAACGGTATTAAATATGAATCAGTTAAGCATCCACCAGCATTTACGACTGAAGACGCTGACAAGTATATCGAGGGTAAAATCGGATGCAGAACAAAAACTATGTTTATGACTGATCAAAAGAAGAGACGCTTTTACATGCTTGTTATGGATGACAAGGATAGGCTTGATATGAAGGAGTTCGCTGAAATTGTAGGTGAAAAAAGAATAAAGATGGCTTCGGAAGAGACTTTATTCAATAAACTTGGCAATGAAGCGGGATGCGTCTCACCATTTGGACTAATTAATGATGAAGAAAAAGAAGTTCAATTCTATTTTGACAAGGCTATATTAAATGAAGAGATAATGACTTTTCATCCAAATATTAACACACAGACATTATTCTTCAAGACTGAAGATTTATTTAAAATGCTTAAGAATATGGGTTACGAAGTTCATTTTGTAGATTTAAATAAATAATGAAGAAGAAAATATTTGCTCTAGCGATTGTAATATTGCTAGCACTTCTAGCTCTTTCACGCATAGAGACTACTGAAAAATACAAAGTTATAGATGAAAAACTTGGCGAAGTAGAGATGACTTTAGCCAAACCAATATTTGCGAGGTTTTATAATAAAGTTACTTTTACAAAAGATAATTTATCTAAGACAAAAACTTTTGAGGGCAAGTACAAGCTAAATATATACAAGGTTGACCTAGGCAGAGTCAATGACGAGAACAAATTTGATATCGCTTTTGGCGTTTACTCGATAGCTCCTTGGCATAGAACGCCATCAAAGCGAGTCTTTTTATACAAAGTAGTGGACTTGGATTTGAAGCCAAAGTTTCGCTGCTCAAGGCTAATCAACCCCATGTATGATTTTATACTGTTTGATGTTGATGGCGATGGATTTGATGAAGTCGTCTCTATAGAAAAATATAAAGGCGTTTACTCAATCGGAATTTACAAGCAGTACAATATGCTTATAGAGCGAATTGCGACTAGAAAGATAGATTTTCGTCCAACAAAATTAGTGAAAGATAAAAAATTATATATAGAGGGTATAAATATAAAAAGGGAAATTAAATTTTCAAAGGAGGGTATTGAATTAAAATGAAAAAAAGATTATTAGCAATAATTTTAATCTTGGTGATGAGCTTAAGCGCATGCGCTTTGCCATTTAACAAAACAAACAAAGACAAGAATAATGAGAACAGTAAAGAGAATGGTAATAATGAAAAAAATGAAGTAGGTGAAGCAGATTTAAATGCTTTGCTTGGCTACGATGCGGAAAAATTATTGAACACTGAAGAAGTAAAGGACTTTGAAGACATTGATATCGAAGCAAATGTTAAGCCTTATGACGTTCCAAAAGAGTCTAAGATGATTAATGGCTTTGTTTATGAATACACTGAATACACTAAAGAATATAATGATAGAATGATGAAAAATCTTGAGGATAATGGATTTTTTATTGATTACGAAAAAATACAACAGCCATTTAGCATTTATGAAACTAATCAATATATGGGTAGTAACAATTTTGTAACTACTGACTCCATTGTTCACTTGTACCACATCATCTATCTTGGCATGATGGAGGATATGGAGCAGAATTCATTAAAGCAAAAGCTTATGGCTCTATCAAAAAATTGCTTGGACAATGCTTTAAGTGATTACAAAGAAGCAAAGGGCGAAGAAAAAGAAATACTTATGAGAAACGCAGCATTATTCTTATGTGCGCTTGATTTACTTGAAGCTAAATATGATGGCGAAGTACCAAGCGAAGTAAGAGACTTAGCTGACAAAGAGCTTGACAATATCAAGGCAGAAGGAAATGCTGTATCAAACATAACAGGAAATGAAATTGATTACTCTCAATTTAAGGTTCGCGGCAACTATACTAAGAACGAAAACTTAAAGAAATATTTTAGAGTAAATATGCTTTATTCACAAGAGCTAGTTCATTTAGAAAATCCTGATAAGTCCATAAATCTAGAAGCAGTTAAGCAAGCTATACTTATCTCAAGAGCTATGCTTAAGGATGAAGCTAGTTTTAAATTATGGCAAGACATATATAAGCCAATTAGTTTTTTAGTTGAAAATACTGAAGACACTACTCCTATAGATATATACAAGAGCATAAGTAAAGTTACTAAAGATAATTCAGTAGAGGCAATACTTGAGAAAAATGTTGTAAATGCTGTTGCTGATGATATCGCTAATAAAGAAGCTCCAAAGATAAAGCCAGACTCAGGAAAAGTTTTTGCCTTCTTGCCACAAAGAGCTGTTGTTGACAACACTTGGCTACAAAACTTAGTTGACACTGATTCGCAAAGCAAGAGACCAGTTGTTTCGGGCGTAGACCTTATGGCACTTCTTGGCAATAGTCTTGCTGAGAGACTTACTCTTACTAACGAAGACAATTTGAAGTGGGATAAGTTTAAGGAAAAATACGAAGAAACAAAGGCTATGGTTGATGCGAGAACAGATAAAGAAGAAAAAGCAAATATTTATAGAACATGGCTATGGGTTTTAAAAGCATTTAATAACGAATATGGTGAAGGTTATCCAGATTTCATGAGAAGTGAAAAATGGCAATACAAAGACCTAAACACAGCACTTGCATCTTGGGCACAATTAAAGCATGATACAATTTTGTATGCAAAACAATTTGGCGCTGAGTGTGGCGGCGACGAACCTATGGACATGAGACACTATGTTGAACCAAATGTTAATCTATATAGAAGAGTTAAGTACTTAGTGGGCTTAACTATGGATGCGGATGAAAAATATTCTTTATTAAATGATGAGCAAAAAGCAAGATTAAAAGATTTTGATGATATGCTTGAATTTTTAATCAAGGTAAGTATAGAAGAGCTAAAGGACGAAACTACTAGCGATGAAGATAATGAAAGACTTAAAGTGATTGGCGGAGAGATGGAAAACATCTTTATAGCGTTTAACAAAGATGAAAGCGGAGAGGAATTTGAAATTCCTCCAGTTGATAGAGACACAGCCAATGTTGCTGACATTCAAAGAATTGGCTCAAACGTGGTTGATAAGCCAGAAGGATCATTCTTAGAAGTAGGTTCAGGAAGATTCTCGACTATATATGTAGTTTATAGACTTAATGGCAAGTATTATCTAGGCAGCGGCTCTGTAATGAACTATTATGAATTTTATTCTGACAATAGACTTGATAACAACGAGTTTAAGGAAATGCTTCCAATTTATGATGAAGGCGAAAAAGACAAGATAGAACCATTCTTTAAGAAAGAATTATTTACAAATAAAGTAGGAAGTTTATATTAATATAAAAGGAGCAAAATTATGAAGTACATCAAAGACGGCAAATCATATATCGTTAGGATCGATAGAGGCGAAGAAATTCTAGACAAATTAAACGAATTTGTTAAAGAAACAGATTTAAAGGCAGCTACTATAAGTGGTATAGGCGCTTGCTCGGAAGTAGAGCTAGGTGTTTATAGCGTAAAAAAGAGAGAGTATATCAAATACAAATACGATGGCGAATTTGAAATTCTTTCTTTGAATGGCAATATCACTAGAGACGGCGATAAGTCATATATACACCTACACATCATGATTTCAGACGGCATGGTGCTTGCTGGCGGCTTAACTTTTGGTATGGGTATCACTGTTGGTGGTCACCTTAATAAGTGCATCATAAGCGGCACATGCGAGATACGCATCGATGAGTGTGAAAACGCTTATCAAAGAAAAATTGATGACGAGACAGGAATTAAAATTTTAGATATCTAGTTAGAGATACCTCCTCTTTGGGTAAAATAAACCTATAGAGGAGGTATTTATATGAAAGAAAATATTAAGAGAGTACTAGAGATACTAGGAAGTGAAGATGAATTTTATTTAGCAACAGCTGCTGAAGGCAAGGCAAATGTAAGACCATTTGACGTGCACTGCGAGTTTGAGGACAAGATATACATTGTTACTAAGAAGCACAAGAATGTATATAAGGAGATCAAAGCTAATCCACATGTAGCTATAGCAAGATCTATTGGCAAGGACTACTACAGAGTATTTGCAGAGCTTGTTGAAGATGATAGACGTGAAGCAAGAGAAAAACTTGTGAATGACAATGTAGATGCATGTAAGGGCAAGTACGCCGCAGACGATGATGATACAGCTGTTTTCTATTTAAAAGATGCCGTGATGAACCTTATGAGTCATGGCAAAGATCCAGAAGTAATTAAGTTTTAATTAAATATTTATGCAAAGAAGTTCACGATTGTGAGCTTCTTTTTTTATTTATCTAGACCTAGATATTGTTATAGAATTAATAAAATATTTCGCTTTTCTAAATAAAAACAGCTATTTCCTTGTATGAGTTAAAAATATATGTTATAATAAATTAAATGTTTTATAAAAAGATATATATATGAGATATGGAAGTGATTAATTGATAGATAATGAATTTTTGAAAAGAGTTTTTAAAGTAGCGTGGCCATCGGTACTTGAGAGTGTATTTATAGCACTAGCAGGCATCATCGACACTTACATGGTATCAAGTTTAGGTACATACGCCATCTCAGCGGTTGGACTCACAACGCAGCCAAAATTTATTGGGCTTGCGATATTCTTCTCGATAAGCATAGCTGTCTCAGCACTCGTTGCGAGAAGAAAAGGCGAAGAGGACAGAAGATCTGCGAATGAAGTTTTAGTAACAGCATTTATACTTGCTATGCTGCTTTGTTTAATAATAACGACTGTCATGGTAACCTTATCTGACCCAATACTAAAATTAGCCGGAAGCAAGACAGATACACACAAGTATGCGATAGAATACTTCGACATCATCATGGGATTTAGCGTATTTAATATTATTAGCATAGTTATAAACGCAGCTCAAAGAGGTAGTGGCAACACTAAAATTGCCTTCACTACAAATTTAGTTTCAAGCGTAGTAAATATTTCTTTTAACTACATACTAATCAATGGTAAATTTGGTTTTCCAGCCATGGGCGTAAGAGGCGCAGCGATAGCAACCATCTTAGGCACTTTTGTTGCGAGTATCATGAGTATCAGATCTTTATTCAAATCGGGTTCTTATGTAAGTTTGCCATTTATAATTAATTATAAAATAAAACCAGCATTTGAAGCACTTATAAAAATAATTAAACTTGGACTAAATATGTTTGCTGAAAATCTTGCGATGAGAGTCGGATTCTTATCAACAGCTCTTATGGCAGCATCACTTGGTACAGATCAGTTCGCAGCACACAATGTAGGCATGAACGTACTAAGCATCGGCTTTGCCTTTGCAGATGGAATGCAGGTCGCAGCCGTTGCCTTATCAGGTGAAGCACTTGGAGCGAAAAAATATGACGACGCAGTAACTTATGGCAAAACTTGTCAAAAAGTTGGTTTCGTTATATCGCTCGTTTTATCGGCAGTTTTATTATTGTTCGGTAAATACATCTTCGGAGCATTCTTCCAAGATGAAGCAGTTATTAATTACGGAGTAATGATTGGCCGCTTCATAACAGTCATAGTTATTTGCCAAATATCGCAAATAATTTATGGCGGCTGCTTAAGAGCGGCAGGCGATGTAAAATACACACTTATCGCATCCATCATCAGCGTAAGTATAATTCGTAGCGTGTCAACATATATACTTGTAAATGTATTCCACTTAGGATTAATGGGTATATGGATGGGCGTTTTATCAGATCAATTCTCAAGATACATCTTTATGAGCACAAGATTTAAACAAGGTAAATGGGTTGAGAAGAAGATTTAATTAAAATTTAAGAATTTATATAAAAATAATGATGTAGACAAAAAATCTACATCATTATTTTTACTCAAAATTAATTTTAGTAATTTTCTACAAATATTTCGAAGTGAGCTTGTGGGTGATCACATGCAGGGCACTTCTTAGGAGCTTCCTTGCCTTCATACAAGAAGCCGCAGTTTAAGCACTTCCATATGTAAACGTCGCCTCTTTTGAATACCTTGCCAGCTTCGATATTTTCGATAAGCTTTTTGTATCTGTTGTAGTGAGCTTCTTCAACCTCACCTATGTGTGTAAATACAGCGGCTATTTCATTAAAGCCTTCTTCTTTTGCAATTTTGGCAAATTCAGGGTAGATACTTGTCCACTCTTCATTTTCGCCTTCAGCAGCAGCCTTCAAGTTAGCTAAAGTATCTTGAAGCGCTACTGGATAAGTACCAGATACTTCGATAGTTTCGCCATCTAGCTCGTCCTTTAAGAACTTGTAGAATCTTTTAGCGTGTTGTTCCTCATTTTGAGATGTTTCTAAAAAGATGTTTTGTATTTGTACATAGCCATCTTTTTTTGCTTGAGATGCGTAATAACCATATCTTATAGAAGCTTGACATTCGTTAACGAATGACTTCATAAGGTTTTCGCATGTCTTAGTTCCTTTTAATTTCATAAAAATACCCCCTCTTTTTTTATGATAAATTTATTATATATCAAATAAAATTTTTTGTAAAGCGGGGTTTATGTATAAATCCAAATAAATATTATCAAAATCAAATTAAAAATGCTTGAAGAACTACCTATATTGTGATATAATTGAGTTCATGTTTAATAAACATATATAAGAAATATCTATAGAAAAGAGGAAAAATATGAACATAGTCAATGAAGTGCAAAATTTAAAGAAAGACAAAATCAAACACAAATACAACTGGAAAGAGATAGTACTCATCATCATAGGCATAATACTAGTTGCCTCAGCGATACATTTCTTCCTAGTGCCATCGAACCTAACATCAGGAGGCGCATCAGGTATCGCCATAGTTTTAAGTCACTACATACCACTTGGCGTTGGGCCCTTATTTATCTTAGTAAACATAGTTTTATTCATGATGGGATTCATCTTAATCGGTAAGGATTTTGGTACAAGAACCATAGTTGTTACACTTGCTTTATCAGGACTTGTTTGGCTATTTGAAATAATATTTCCAAATCCAAAGCCACTATCAGATGACTTGTTCTTAGTAATAACACTAGGCATGATTATTCAAGGTATAGGCGTGGGCATGGTGCTTAATCAATACACATCGACAGGCGGCACAGACATCATTGCCAAGATTATGCAAAAGTTTTTAGGACTTGACTTAGGTATAGGTTGTGTTGTTGCGGACCTTGTCGTTAGTATCTTCGCTGGCTCTGCCTTTGGTATGAACATCTTCCTTTACTCTGTTATGGGCGTTATAATCAACGGAGCAGTAGTTAGCATCACAATCAGCGGTCTTAACACAAGTAAGCTTTGTTACATCAATACAAAAGAAGTCGAACTCGTATCAAAGTTTATCATAGAAGACCTAGATAGATCCGCAAACCTTATCCCATATAAGGGCGCTTATTCAAAGAAGGATAACGTTTTGATACAAACAGCAGTTTCAACACGCGAGTACATCAGACTAAAAGAGTTCGTTAATGACGCGGACCCAACAGCCTTCGTCGTAACAAGCAGCGCAAACGAGATACTTGGAGAAAAGTGGAGAAGATTTATATAATTTAATATTGTATATGGACTGAGCTATTTACTAGCTCAGTTTTTTTATGCTATAATATAGATAAATTTAATCTATACAAGACCCACTATGTATAGATTAATCTTTAAGTGTAAAACAGATATTATATGATATAATATTAATGATGGTATAAGGAGAGTTATATGCAGACGAAGGATTGTATTGAAAAATATAAAAAAGATTTTGAAGAAGAAATAAAATCTCTTTTTTGGACAAGTGATGGTGCTTTGAAGAAAAAGATTTATGGCAAGGTTAAGGAAGAAGCTCTTAATGAGATTGTAAATGATGTTTTTGTTTATGATGATGATTTGCTTAAGTCATTAAATTTAAGTGCGGCTAAGATAAGTGTTTATTTGGAGACGAAGTACAAGGCGGTTGATTTTAGAAGCTTTGTTGCGCCTCTGTCGAGGATACTTTTACCGGTTGCCATATCTTTTATGACGTTCTTCTTAAGTGCTAAGTCACTAAAGTACTTCAAGATAGAAGAGATTTTTGGTGTTACATTAAAAACATTTTTTGCTTTTGCTTTGAGCGCCATAGTCATCGGCATGCTCTTTAGTGTTTATTATACAAAGGTTAATGAGAAGAAGCTCTATGCTATATACATAAGGGATAGGATTAATTTCGAGATTGAAAGACTTCTTATCCAAGTGAAGAAAGAGGTGTAGTATGGCTTTATTTGTAATTATCTTCGCCATAGTTATTTCGCTTATCAATGGCGGAAGGATAAATAATTTATTTAAAATGAATTTAAGGTATACATGGTTTTTATTGCTAACAGCTATTATAAATATCGCTGTTCTTGTTTATATCACGAGATTTAATTTTATTTTTAGACGCGAATTGATCATGATATATCCTTATATAAATATTTTTACATTTTTTGTAATGATATTTTTTGCGATTGCTAATAACAAGTACTTTGCCTTTAACATAGTGGCGATCGGTCTTGCGCTTAATTTGATAGCGATGATTAACTATGGAGGCTTTATGCCGGTGGTGAAGGAAGCTCTTGTATATAACGGTTCTGCTGGCGAGCTTGGCTTTTTAGAAAAATCTTTATCGATGACGCATACACTAGCTGTGAGCGGAAAAACTTTTAACGCGCTTGCTGACACTATTCCACTTGGTAAGTTCACTAGCTTTAGGACTATAATTAGCATTGGCGATATATTTCTATCGCTTGGACTGTTTATGCTTGTTGAAGATGTTATGAAGAGGAGATCTTAGATGTTATTTAGAAAATTTACAATTTTTCTTCTTTGTTTCATAAATATAGTTTTAGGGCCAGTCGCTTGCAAGCAAAAAGCAAAAGAAATTAACAAGGACAAGTCTTTAACTTATGTTTATGATGTAAAAGAAATTCCGATTATAATTCAGAAAAAAGAAGAGCCTATAAAGACAAGCAAAGTGCAAATATTTGCAGCTGGCGATTTTATGCTTCACAGACCGCAATTAACAGGTGCATTGCAAAGTGATGGCACTTATAATTTTGATGAATATTTTAAATATTTACCAAATTTTAAAAATGCTGACATGGCTATGATTAATTATGAGACAACTGTCTCGGCCAATGGCAAGCTCACTACTTATCCAATGTTTTCATCGCCTGAAGATAGTATCAAAGCTCTTAAAAATCAAGGCTTCGACGTGATTTGTACTGCTAATAACCACGCTTTTGATAAGGGCTTCGCTGGTGTTAACAAAACTATTGACACGATTAAAAAATATGAGATGGACAATATCGGCACGTATAAAGACAATAATAATATGCCTCTGATAAAAGAGGTCAATGGCATTAAATTTGGTATATCGGCTTATACTTATTCAATTAATGGCTTTGAGAAAAAAGTTCAAGGAACTGACAAGGCTTATGCGATAAATTTCATCGACATGGATAAGATTAAAAAAGATATTGCTTATATGAATGAGAATGATGTTGATGTAAAACTTGTTTATATGCACTGGGGCAACGAGTATCAGCACAAGCCGCATCAAAGTCAGATCAAGGTCGCAAACGAGTTAAATGCTTTGGGAGTGGATTTGATTTTAGGTTCGCACCCACATGTTATACAAAAATCAGATATTATCGAAGCGCATGGCAAAAAAACTTATGTTTGCTACTCTATGGGTAATTTTGTATCGAATCAGAGAAGAGAGGGCATGGGTCAGCGCTTTAGCGAGAGTGAGCTTATGATGGAAGTGATAGTAAAGAAGGACAAAGACGGCGTAAGCATAGAAAAATTCGAAGCGCATCCACTTTGGGTTGACAAGTACCGTGTGAATGGTAAGAGCCACTACAATGTTATTCCTGTGAAGGATGCTCTTGATGGGAAGATTAAAGTAGACAGATTTAATCAAATAAAAGCAAAATTATTAGAAAGCCTAAACGATTTTAATGAATTATATAAATAGGAGATGGTTTAATGTATTTTGAAGACGAAATGACACCAAAAGAAAGGATGATTGCCTTTTCAAAGGGCGAAGCAATTGACAGATTACCTGTAGTGCCAGATATGGGGGTTACTATGGCATGGTACATAGGTAAAAAGACTAATGATTATTACACATCATCTGATGTAATCACAGAGACTGAAATTGCTTTATTCAATCGCTTTCATCATGACAACATCTGTGTGTCAACAACACTTAGGGGCATGGCTGAAGCCATGGGCTCGGTAATGAATTATCCTGATGACAATATCTCTAATTTAAGAGAGCCAGTTGTTAAAACAGAAGAAGACATCGATAAACTCGAGCTTATCAATCCATGGAAGGATGGTCATCTACATGTACTTCTTGAAGCGCTTGAAAAAATTAGAGACGCTCTTGGCGATGTAGCTGATATAGGTGCATCAATGACTGCACCGTTCACAGTAGCCGCATCAGTACTTGGCACTGAGAATATGCTTAGATGGATTGTTAAGAAAAAAGAAGCTTTTCACAGACTTATGGATATAATCACAAGAAATAACGCTGAATATATCAAAGCTCTTGGCAAAATTGGCTTCGGAACAGGTTTTTGCGATCCAGTATCATCAACATCTATGATTAGACCTGCTCAATACAGAGAATTTTCTCTGCCATATTTTAAGAGAAATGTTGAAGATGTTAAAAAATATTGCGGTGGCGCTCCCACAATTCATATCTGTGGCAAATCAAAAGATATCTGGGAAGATGTTGTTAGCGCTGGTGTTGGCAACTTCTCTATAGATAACTGCGAAGACCTTGCCGAAGCAAAAAGAATTATGGGTGACAAAGTAGTTATCACAGGTAATGTTCCGCCGGTTGATGCGATTTATCTAGGCAACGACGATATTATTAAAGAAGAAGTTAAAAAATGCGTTGCAAAGGCTTGGGACTCACCAAAAGGATACATTTTGTGCACTGGCTGCCAAATTCCAAAGAACAGTCCTATAGAAAACATTGATTCATTCATGAAGTGGGGCAGGTATTACGGTAAAATGCCTATGGATACATCAAAATTAGTATAGTATTTTTTTATAGACTTTCGAAAATGGAAATATTTTTTTATAATAATGTGCGTGTAGCTAAGCTATATGCACATTTTTATTGTATAAATTTCATGAATACCCCTTAATTACATGGGTTTGCTTAAGTTTTCAAGCTGTTATATAATAAATAACGGTGAGAGCGTGAAAAAGATAGGAGATATTAGAGTGTACTCATGCACTGCAACAAATGAAAAAGAGTATACTGATTTAAATTTGGATATAAACGAAGAAGACTTATTCACTGATGCAAATCTTTATAAAGATGTGGCTCAAAGAATGAGCCTTGGTTTTGATGTAATTTTTTATCCAATTGTAGGTACTATGGAAGGCGAATTAGCTGGCATGATGCTTGATAAAAACGCTAATCTTAGAAGATTCATGGAGCTTGACAGCATTGATGAATTATATAATTTAAAAGATTTTGATTTTAATTTGGAGCATTTTATCACCATGGAAAAAGCCATAGCAGGTGAAGAGGCTCCTATTTGTTTTAAATTAAACGGTCTTTTGTCATTTATTTCTCAAGTGATAGATATATCAAAATTTCTTCTTGCATTTAGAAAAAAATTAGATAAAGAAAAAATTTATGCTTACTATAGAAGAAATGTTTTAGATTTATTATTAAAGCTTGATGAAAATAAGGTCAAAATCATTTGTCTAGCTGATCCTATACTAAGCGTTGAAACTGTCGGACCAAAGATAGTTAAAGAACTAGTGAATGATTTTTATTACCCTCTTATTAATGATATATTAAATTTTACAAATTTTAAATTACATATCTGTCCTAAATTAGGCTTTGCCTTGTCAGATTTAGGACTATATAATGAAATGAAGCTAGAATGTGACGAGATGAGTTATCAAGAAGCGCTTATAAACTCATCTTATAGAATTTTTACTAATAGATGCTTTAAAATTTTAGGAAAAGTTAAAGCGATTACGGTTTTAGGGGGAAATTATGAATAAAAAGGAAAGATTATTAAAGATACTTCATGGTGAAAAGGCTGATAGACCAGCAGTTATCTGCCCAGGAGGTATGATGAATCCATGTGTAACAGAGCTTATTGAAAAGCATGGCATTGATTTTGCAAAAGCAAATTCAAACGCTGACGAGATGGCTAAGCTATCCAAATTTGTAGTTGAAGAGAATCTTTTTGAAAATTATGCTGTTCCATTCTGCATGAGTGTTGAATCAGAGATGCTTGGCGCAAAATGCGTCTATGGCACTAATGAAGAGGAAGCTCACATCATTGAATATGCCATGGATAAGATAGATATAAATAAATTAAAGAATATTAAGGTCGAATTTAGCAGGGAAGATGCTTTAATCGGCGCGATAAAACTTCTTAAGAATGATGATATCCCTGTTATTGGCAATATCACTGGACCATTCTCAGTCGCAACTAGCGTAGTTGAAGCAAGAGAGGTTTATGTTGGACTTAAAAAGAATAAAGAAGCTTTTGAAGCCTTTATGAATTATATTTCTGATGTGATAGCAGATCTTGCTATAAAAGAAGTAGATGCAGGAGCAGATTTAATCGCAATCGCTGATCCAAGCGGAACAGCTGAGATACTTGGACCAAAGTACTTTGAAGAGTATTTGATTCATTATGTTAACTACATCATAGATAAAATCAAAGCACATAAGGAAGTGCCGATAATTATACACATCTGTGGCGATATGAAGAGTGTTATAGATATTGTTGAAAAAATTCATGCGGATGCTTATTCTTTCGATGCTATTGTTAATCTAAAAAAAGCAAAAGAACATATACACAAGCCTGTTATGGGTAATGTGTCAACATATTTAATCGAAAATCAAAAACCAGAACAAATTTCAAAAGTTGCTAAAAACAGAGTAAAAGATGGCGTGGACATCATTGCACCAGCCTGTGGACTGGGCATGGGCTCGCCACTTGAAAATGTTAAAGCAATATTAAAGGGAGTAGAAGATGCCTAAAATTCACATACTAAGTGATGACAATGTAATTACAACGAATGGAGAAAAAACTTTATTAGATGTATTGAGGGATAATGGTTACTTTATCGAAGCGCCGTGCAATGGCATGGGCACTTGTAAAAAATGCAAAGTAAAAATAATAGATGGTTTAAGTGAAGAGACAGTCCTTTCATGTGAGTACAAAGTAGATAAGGATATAGACCTAGCTTTTTTCGATGAAGGCAAGGCAGAAAATTTACTTACATCCGATATAGATAATTTTGATACAAGTGATTCAGTACTTACTATGAAGACTCATTTTTTTGAGGATAATAGAGACACTGACAGCTCTTGGGAAGATGAGTACGAAAAAGTTTTTGGACATATCTCATTTAATGTTTTGAAAAACACAAATTTTTCAAAAGGCGAGAAGCATGCGATATATCTAAACGATGAATTGATTGCCATTCGTGATAAAAGTGATGACAAGATATATGCGGCTGCAGTCGATATAGGAACTACAAGCGTTGCAATATCTGTTCTTGACCTAAGTCACGGAAAAGTTATTGAAAGAGCATCCTTTGTCAATCCACAGATAAGTTTCGGACTAGATGTTTTGTCAAGAATGAGCGCCGCCATCGATTTAAAAGAAAATCTTTATAAGATGCAAGAGCAAATCACCAAGGCCATCGAAGAAGCAATATTAAAAATATTTAAAAAATATAAACTCGATATAGATAGTTTATATGAAATTGTTTTTTCAGCTAATTCAGTTATGATGCATATACTTATGGGAGTCGATCCAACTAGTCTCGGCATAGCACCTTATAAAATTGTAAGTTATTTTAATTTTGAGATAGATGCAAAAGAGATTGGCATGAAGCTTGGTAAGTACACAAAAGCATTTACAATACCATCGATCTCGTCTTATGTTGGAGCCGACATACTTAGCGGCGTTAATCACATAGATATAGAGCACATTGATAAAAACATCATGTTTATAGATATAGGTACAAATACAGAGCTAGTACTTAAGTATAAAGATCATTACTACGCTAGCAGCTGTGCGGCTGGACCAGCACTTGAGGGCATGAATATTGAATTCGGTTCGAGAGCTGAGCTTGGCGCGATTGAAAATGTTTTCTTTGATCTTGATAGCGGAAATAAAAATATCGTCGTAATTGGCAAAGAAAAAGCTAAATCCATCTGCGGTTCAGGTGTTTTAGCTGCGATACGTGAAGCCTTAAAGATAGGTTTAATTGATTACAGGGGAAGATTAATTAAACTAGAAGACCTTGATGAAGATGACAAGAGAAGACCATTCTTAAAGGAAGTGGATGGAAAAACTGTTATCGATTTAGGCGATATCTACATGACTAAGAAAGATATAAGAAATATTCAGTTATCAAAAAGTGCGATTATGTCCGGCATAGTTTTATTATTTAATAAGCTTGGTATGAGCGCTGATGAAGTTGATGATTTATTCATCGCAGGTCAATTTGGTTATCACTTATCAAAGGACATGCTATTAGATACTTATTTTATACCGAAGATATCAGAAGAAAAGATTTCTTATCTTAAAAATACTTCGCTTGATGGCGCGATCAGCGTAGCATTATCAAAGAAAAAGAGGGAAAATCTTTTAAGTTTAAGCAAGAAGATAAAGTTTTTGGAGCTAAGTTATGATGAAAACTACCAAAAAGCTTTTATTGACTGTTCATATTTTAAATAGGAGGTAAATATGACAAAAGAAGAGTATTACAAAATTCTAGACGATTATGTCTATGAGTATGAAGACGAAAAAATTGCCGAAGTCGCTCAGAACTATCTTGATGAAGGTTATGATGCACTCGATGCGATTTTACATGGATTAGTTCCTGGAATGAAGAGGGCGGGGGACGCTTTTCAAGAAGAGGAATATTTTGTAACAGATTTACTACTTTGTTCAGATGCGATGAACAATGCACTCGATGTATTAAAACCACACTTAGAAAAAAATGAGCTAGAGCATAATCATACTGTAGTTATAGGTGTTGTTGAAGGAGATACGCATGACATTGGCAAGAACTTAGTTAAAACAATGTTTCAAACACAAGGTTTTGAAGTTATAGACTTAGGAAGAGATGTTGAAGTTCATAAATTTGTTGATGCTGCTGAAGAGCATGGCGCAGAGATCATCTGTTTGTCAACACTTATGACAACAACTATGAGAAATATGAGAAGAGTTGTTGAAATTCTTGAAGAAAGAGGCATAAGAGATAAATATAAAGTTATGATAGGCGGAGGACCTATTTCACAATCGTTCGCGGACAAGATTGGCGCCGATAAATATACTATCGATGCGATTGAAGCCGTTAAAGCTGCTAAGGAGTTATTAAAAATAAATTAAAAAGTAGGAGGAATTTTTGATGGACGAACAAACATCAATCAAACCTAATGGATTGGCACTGATACCATTCATTGTATTTATAGGTTTTTTCTTATTATCAGGAATCATTTTAGACAAGATGGGTGTAGAAATGGCATTCTACCAAATACCATCACCTATCGCTGTACTTATCGGTACTATCGTTGCCTTCTTGTTATTTAAGGGATCGATAGACTCAAAATTTGACGTATTCGTTAAGGGATGCGGTGATGACAACATCATCATCATGTGTCTAATCTACATCTTAGCTGGTGCTTTCGCAACACTATCTAAGGCATCTGGAGCTGTTGACTCAGTTGTTAACTTAGGTCTAAGCATAATACCAGTTCAATTCATAACAGCAGGTTTATTCGTAATCGCTTGCTTCTTATCAATTGCAACAGGTACTTCAGTTGGAACTATAGTTACAGTTGGTCCAATCGCTGTAGGTATCGCGCAAAAAGCAGGTCTACCAATAGCTTTAGTTTTAGGAGCACTAGTTGGTGGATCCATGTTTGGTGATAACTTATCAGTTATTTCCGATACAACTATCGCTGCGACTAGAACACAAAATGTTAATATGAAAGATAAGTTTAGAGCAAACTTTAAAGTAGCATTACCAGCTGCAATAGTTACACTAATTATCTTATTAATAGTAGGTAGATCATCAGGTCCTGTCGACCTAGGAGATTTAAAATATAATTTTGTTTTAATCTTACCTTATCTATTCGTACTTATAGCTGCTCTATGTGGTGTTAACGTATTCGTAGTACTTACACTTGGTATAGTTTTCGCTGGCGCTGTTGGTATTGGAACTGGTTCTTACAATGGACTTGAACTTTGCCAAAATATTTTCCAAGGCTTCTCAGGACAATTTGAAATATTTTTACTTTCAATGTTAACTGGCGGTCTTGCTAACATGGTTAGAGCTAACGGCGGTATTGAATGGCTAGTATTAAAGATAGCTAAGATGGCTAAGGGCAAAAACTCAGCAGAACTATCTACTGCACTATTAACAATGATTTCAAACGCTGCTCTTGCTAACAACACAGTATCAATCATCATCTGCGGTCCTATCGCTAAGAGAATTTCTAATAAATTCAAAGTTGACCCAAGAAGAACAGCATCACTTCTTGATATGTTCAGCTGTATAACACAAGGACTTATCCCTTATGGTGCACAAATCCTTATTGCTTCAGGCTTTACTGAAGGAGCTGTATCACCAGTTGAGTTAGTTCCATATATTTGGTATCCAATGATACTTTTAGTATTTGCAGTTATATCAATCTTTGTTAGATATGCTGATCTTAAGACTAAATGGAACTTCGAGCTTGACAAAGTAGAAGAAGCATAGTAATATATTCAAAAGACCTAAAGAGAGGAAGACAATCGTGATTAATATTAGAAAAGATTTACCCGAGATTTTTGATGAATTTAAAGATAAGAGAAGAGAATCATTTTTAAAAGTAAAAGAGATTAAGGATAAAAATATACCAGTCATAGGTATATTCTGCACATTTTTCCCTCAAGAGATAGCTCTTGCAGCAGGAGCAACATCTGTTTCATTATGCTCGACATCTGATGAAACAATTAAAGATGCTGAAAGAGATTTACCGACAAATCTTTGTCCGCTTATAAAAGCAAGCTATGGTTTTGCCATAACAGATAAGTGCCCATTCTTCTATTTCTCAGACCTTATAGTCGGAGAAACTACTTGCGACGGCAAGAAGAAGATGTATGAGTACTTAGGCGAAATAAAAAATGTTTATGTTATGGAGCTTCCACAAAAAAGATCCGCTGAGAGCCTTCAATTGTGGACGGCTGAGATAAAAAAACTTGCTAAATTTGTATCAAAAGAATTTGGCGTAGAGATTACAGAAGAAAAACTTAGAGAAGCAACTGTAATTAAAAATGCTGAGAGAAGTGCAGTTAAAGACTTTTATGGAATAATGAAGGCCGATGAACTTCCTATCATGGGTTTAGATTTGTGGCACGTCTTAAATGGAGTGCAATTTGAATTTGATAAGAAGGCTGTACCTGATGAGCTTAAAAAACTTAAAGAAAAGATATTTAGTGAGAATAAACATATCACAGGCAAAAAAAGAATACTTATCACAGGCTGCCCAATAGGTGGAGCGACTGAAAAAGTTATCGAAGCTGTTGAAAATAACGGCGGAATTGTAGTTGCTTATGAAAATTGTGGGGGAGCTAAGGCAATTGACGAAAACGTTGATTTAGACAATCCGGATATATATGATGCACTTGCTAAAAAGTATCTAAATATTGGCTGCGCATGTATTAGCCCTAATACACCGAGATTAAATTTATTATCTAGAATGATAGATGATTATAAAGTCGAAGGTGTTATTGATATGCACTTACAAGCGTGCACACCATTTCAAGTAGAAACAAAGACAATTAGAGACTTTGTCACAAAAGAAAAAGAAACTCCTTATATCCAAGTAGAAACTGATTATTCAGATTCAGACTTGGGCCAATTAAATACAAGAATCGAAGCGTTTATAGAAATGCTATAGATGAAAAACATTCTGATAAGAAAATATTTTAGGAATAAAAATCTTATACACGTAAAAAAGGTCAAGCAATTGCTTGACCTTTTACTATGTAATCCCATTATGTGCCGTTTTTCATAAGTAATTTATCCCCGCATATACGAGGTGGGTTCGTTATTCACAACGTCTAATGTCCACTTAAGGCATATTATCGATTGCAAAAAAATCACGGTCCCATATTATTATTGTCGGTTAAATTAATATGAAAAGCGCGCACTACAGGATATCTTAAATATATTATATCTCAAATATTTTTAAAATGCAAGTGATTTACACAAAATTTTTAGAAAATTTTATTATATCAGCGTGGTCAATTACTTCATAGTGTCTTTCCTCATTAGTTCTTGGATCATTAAAACTTATTTCAAAGGAATGAAGCAGCTGCCTATCCACGCCATCATAAGTTTTGCTGTTATAAAGCGTATCGCCAACTATTGGAAACCCTAAGTAAGCTAGATGCAATCTTATCTGATGCGTCCTTCCTGTGATGAGCTCAGCCTCGACTATAGAAAATTTTTCACCCACTTTTACTTTTTTGAATATGGTTTTTGCATAATCACCTTCATCGTCAGCGCAAATCTTCTTTTTTATATGATCAGCTTCATCAGTTTTGATATTTTTCTCTACTGCAATCTCATCATAAGGAAAAGAGCCGTCAACCACAGCGTGATACTTCTTTTTAAAGCTGCCATCTTCCATCTCTTGCATAAGACTATAGTGGGCAAATGGATTTTTTGCAATCACCATAAGTCCAGTTGTATTCATGTCAAGCCTATTGACAAGGCGAACACGCCTTTTTATGCCGCGTGACTGAAATAAATTTATCAGTGCATTATAAAGAGTGTTGCCTTGATTATTTTTTGTTTCGTGAACAAGAATATTTTTCTCTTTATTTATGACCATGTAGTCAATTGTTTCGTCAATTATATCTATATCGCACTTAAAATTATCAGGTTCAGTCTCTTCTTCGGGCATGTATATTCTTAAAATTTCGCCTTTTGCAATTGGAAGGTCCTTGCGCCTAAATTTTTCGTTCACAAATATATCTTTATTTAAGTAGCAACGCCTAAAAAGTCTTTTTGAAATTTTAAGTTCATCAATCATATCACTTATCTTATCATAAGATTTGTTCGCGACAAAGCTAATATTGTATTCATCGTTAATCATTGTATCACCAGAATAATTATATTATATTTTCACAAGTTTTACAAGTAAAGGCCTATATGCATTGAAAAAATACTAATTTTGTTGTATAATTAATTATTATAGAGGTGACGAAATGAGTGAGAGAATTATAAATATACTTGCAAAAGACGATGAACTTAGCAAAAAAATATTATTAGAGCTTGAAGATAAACTTCATGCGAATAATTTTATTTGTTCAAGAGATTTTAATAAAGACGCTGAACTTTCTATCGTAATAGGGGGAGACGGCTCTTTTTTAAGAAATGTTCATCAAAATGATTTTCCTGAAGTGCCTTTTCTTGGCTTTAATACTGGTCACTTAGGTTTTTTTCAAGAGCTTTCAATTGACGATGTCGATAAATTTGTAGAAAGCTATATCGCAGGAGATTTTAAGCAAGAGTCATTACACTTAATCGAGACAAACGTTACTTATGAAGGCGGCTCAGAAAGATTGTTTTCTGTTAATGAAATGGTTGTCAAGGCAAATTATTCAAAGGCAGTTGAGCTTGATGTATTTATAAATTCTGATCATTTAGAAAGATTTTTTGGCGATGGACTCATTGTATCAACACCAGCTGGCAGCACTGCGTATAACTACTCAGTTCGTGGAAGCGTAGTGCATCCGAAGCTTGAGTGTCTTCAAATGACGCCACTTGCGCCGATAAACTCGAAGGCTTTTAGATCACTACAAAACTCATTAGTCATACCACCAAATTTTATAGTTAGACTTGAGCCAAAGAAGAGATATGAAGGCGAGATAGTACTTCTTAACGATGGTGAAGAAGTCATTTTCAAAGATGTTAAGACTATTGAGATAGATATGAGCTATAAGAAAATATATAGAATAGTATTTTCAAAGAATAATTATTGGAATAATTTAAAAGATAAATTTTTATAGGAGGCATAGATGTACGATTTTCATTTGCATTCAAATTTTTCAGTTGACTGCAAGGTTCCGCCGGAGGACATGGTCAAAGAGGCTATAAAGATGGGCATGAAAGCGATTTGCTTTACTGATCACATAGACCTATCGCTTGACCAAGATAAAAGTAAAAACGTTCTTTTTAATATTGAGGACTATATTAAAGAGATAAATAAATTAAAATACACATACATAAATGAGATAGAAGTTTT
Source organism: Fenollaria sp. (assembly GCF_057222035.1). Taxonomy (NCBI): domain Bacteria; kingdom Bacillati; phylum Bacillota; class Clostridia; order Eubacteriales; genus Fenollaria; species Fenollaria sp. The sequence goes on from NZ_JBXXYC010000008.1 coordinate 29,126, forward strand.
AAAAGGAGTTGAGTTTGGTCTTCAGCTTGGCTTGATTGATAAGTATGATGAATTAAGCAAAAATCCATTTGATTTCATTTTATGTTCAATTCACAGCATAGATGGCGAGAGAATTTTCTCTAGGGAAAAGAGCTTTGATAAAGATTATGAAGCTGGTCAAGTGCGCTACTACACAGAGATGCTAGAGGTTTTGAAGAATTTTAATAGCTTCGACTCACTTGCTCACATAGACTTTATTGATAGATACTATAAATACAAAGACATTGAATATAAGTTTACAGATGCAGCTAAGGAAATTGTTTATGAGATATTAAAGGTGCTTATTGATAAAGAAAAAGCCTTGGAGATAAATACGGCTGCGCTTCGCTTTGATATGAAGAGCTTTCATCCACAAGATGATATACTTGATATGTATAAATCCTTGGGAGGAGAGCTGATCACAGTTGGCTCAGATGCTCATTATAAAGAAGATCTTGCTTATGGTATAAAAGATGCGGAAAAGTATCTAAAAGAGAAAGGTTTTAAATATTTATATATATATAAGAAGAGAAGACCTTATCCAATACATTTGTAAAATTGATAAAATAAAATTGATATCACTCCTTGACAAAGAATCAAGGAGTGATATAATATATTTAGGGACACGAAATATTTAAAAAATTTATGAAAAAAACATTTGCAAAGGGGGCGCACTATGTTTAAATCACTAAAACCTCTTTTAAAATATTTCAAAAAGTACAAGTGGGGTTACATATTAGGGATATTCTTCCTACTGTTCATCGACGTTGTTCAGCTGTACATACCTCAAATACTTAAGTACTTCGCAAACGATTATCAAAGGGGAGTTTTGACTATGGCCTCGGCGACTAAGTATGCCATATTAACCATAGTAACAGGACTGATGGTTGCTGTAGCGAGATATTTTTGGAGAAATTTCATTATTGGTAACTCAATGAGAGTTGACTATGATTTGAGAAAAGATTTTTTTTGGAAATTAACCAGTCTTTCTCAAAATTTTTTTAATACGCACAAAACAGGTGACCTAATGAGTCTTGCAACAAACGACATCAACGCTGTTAGGATGACTCTTGGCCAGGGTATCATCATGTTTATCGACTCAACTTTTTTACTTATACTAAACCTTATTATGATGATAGTGACTACAAATGTTTTGTTTGCATCAAAAGTTTTATTCACAATACCATTAATTATATTATTAGTAACAAGATTTGGCGGAGTCATTCACTCACACTTCAAAGCAGTTCAAGCCCAATACGGCAAGATAACTGATAGAGCTCAAGAAAATTTTTCTGGAATTAGAATTATTAAAGCCTTTGGACAAGAAGAAGAGAATGAAAAATTATTTAGAGAAGAAAATCAAAAGTATTATGACAAAAACATTGAACTAGCCAAATTACAAAGCTTTTTCAACCCATTTATACAAGTTTTAAGCAATTTAAGCTATCTTTTCTTATTGTTCTTCGGAGCAAAAGAAGTTATGGCGGGCACTATGCTTTTAGGCGAATTTATTGCTTTTAACGCTTATCTAGGACTAATGATGTGGCCAGCTAGAGCTCTTGGCATGGTTATAGTTTTCATGCAAAAGGGCGCCGCATCCATGGATAGACTTACAAATATTTTCAAAACTCAGCCAGAAATAGTTGATGGAGCTGATGCTATTGAACTTGATAATATCAAAGGCGAGATTGAATTTAAAAATGTTTCATTCAAATACGCTAAAGATCTTCCTTATGCACTTAAAGATATAAGCTTTAAGATTGAGCCGGGAAAAACACTTGCCATACTCGGAAGAACTGGTAGCGGCAAGTCAAGTATTGTGAACGTTTTACTAAGGCTATATGATGTTGATCAGGGAGAAATTCTTGTTGATGGTCACAATATTAAGGACCTTACGCTCAATTCTTTAAGGGAAAATATTTCTTATGTGCCTCAAGATGACTTTTTATTCTCAAAAACTGTTAAGGAAAATATTGAGTTTCACTACGAAGAAGAGCTTGATATGGCAATGATTGAGAAATATGCAAAGATAGCTGGCGTTTACGACGATGTCATGGACTTTAAAGATGGTTTTGACACTATCTTAGGCGAAAGAGGAGTAACTTTATCTGGAGGTCAAAAACAAAGGGTTTCTATTGCGAGAGCCTTGGCAAAAGAAAAGAATGTTTTAATCATGGATGACTCTTTATCTGCTGTTGACACACAAACTGAAGAAGAAATATTAGAAAATTTAAGTAAAGATGAAGGACATGTATCAAAGATCATCATTTCACATAGGGTTTCAACTATACAAGATGCTGATGAAATACTATTTATCGAGGATGGAGCTATAGTTGAGAGAGGCACACACGATGAGCTAGTTAAGCTTGGCGGCAGATATGAAAAATTATATGAAGATCAATTACTTGAGCAAAAGATAAATAGAGGTGATGAATAATGGAAAGAAACATAGACGATATCGCTTATCAAGGCAAAAATTCCAAACACACCTTTAGAAGGATGCTCTCATACGCAAAGCCATATACATTTCAGTTAGTAATAACATTCTTGATGATAGTTGCGCTAACTGGTTTAGCTCTAGTAAGCCCATATTTAATCAAAGTTGCCATCGATGAGCACATACAGATTGAAAAAATTAAGATGTATGAGTACCCTGAGGCGACTGAAAAAACTATCAGGATTGAAAATACTAAAGAAAATATGTCAAATGATCTTCATTATTTCATTAGAGAGACAGATTTAAAGAAAGACGAAAAAGCTCAATATGAAAACAAAGAAGCTTTTCATCTAAGACAAGATGATAAAGGGCATATCTTTATAAATCAGGTGATGAGAATAAAAAAGCAATATATGAAGTATCAAGCGCTGAGTTTAAGGCTTATAGAGATAAAGACTTCAAAGCTATTAACAAATTAAGCTTAATATTTTTATTAGCAGTGATATTAACTTTTGTTCTTGATTATTTGCAAACGATGTCAATTACCATAGCATCGCAAAAAATGATATATAGCATGAGAACAGAAGTATTTGATCATGTTTTATCAAGGTCACTAAGCTTTTTCGATAGAAACGCAATCGGAAGATTAACCACAAGACTAACCAATGACATCGAAGCTGTGGCGGAGATGTATACAGATGTTATGATAACACTGTTTAAAGATATATTCATGCTTGCGGGCATCATGGTATTTATGATGTCGATGGATTTAAAACTAAGTATACTAAGTTTTATCACGCTGCCATTTATATTTGCAATATCAATATATTTTAGAGGAAAAATTAGAAAGATACTTGCCTTATCAAGAAAAAAATTATCACTAATCAATTCAAAACTAAGTGAAAATATTTCTGGTATGAGACTAATCCATATTTTTGGTAAAGAAAATAAAATAAATAGAGAGTTTGATGAAGCAAACGCTGACTACAGAGACACTATGCTTAGAAGGGTCAAGATATTCTCAATATATAGACCGGCGATTGATATCATCAGAAACATAGCCATAGCAAGCCTTATATACTTCGGCGCAAAAGAAGTTTTGAACGAGACAATGTATTTTGGTATGTTATATTTATTTATTGACTACTTAAAGAAATTCTTTGTGCCTATCATGGACTTAACTGAAAAATATAATATCACTCAATCGGCAATGGTTTCAGCTGAAAGAGTTTTCGCAATACTTGATGATGAGAGCGAGATTAAAAATCCTGAAAATCCAGTGCCATTTGATAATGTTCAAGGCGAGATTGAGTTTAAAAATGTTAGTTTTAGTTACATCAAAGGCGAGCCAGTTCTTAAAAATATTTCATTTAAGATCAAAAAAGGTGAATCAGTTGCTTTTGTTGGGCCAACTGGTTCAGGTAAAACGTCCATCATATCATTATTAACAAGATTTTATGATATAGATGAGGGCGAGATATTAATTGATGGCATAAACATAAAGGACGTAAGAAAAGAAGATTTAAGAAAGAACATTGGAGTCGTTTTGCAAGATGTTTTCTTGTTCTCAGGAACTATCAGAGACAATATCAAGCTCAATAAAGATATATCAGACGAAGAAATTATTAAAATTTCAAAATATGTAAACGCTGATTCATTTATACAAAAACTTCCTGGTAAATACGATGAAGCTGTTATGGAGAGAGCGTCGACACTATCGTCAGGTCAAAGACAGCTTTTAAGTTTTGCGAGAACCTTGGTTTATGAACCAAAGATACTTGTGCTTGATGAGGCAACAGCCAACATCGATACAGAGACAGAGCTATTAATTCAAGACGCAGTAAAAAAACTTATAAAAGGAAGAACATCCATCGCTATAGCGCATAGACTTTCGACTATACAGCACGTCGACAAGATAATCGTCATCAAGAACGGCACAATCAGAGAAGAGGGTACACATCAAGAGCTTCTTGACAAGAAGGGACTTTATTACGATTTATATAGACTACAATATAATAAGTAAAAATTTTAGAGAAGCTAATTTTTTATTAGTTTCTCTTTTTGTTTATCTTTTAATATTATTGGGTATATAAATAATAGCAAAATATTAAAAAGGAGTGATATTATGGGATTATTTGATTTCATATCAGCAAAAGCAAGAGAAGAAGAAAGAAAAGAAAGAATGAAGAACGCTGGCAACATTGCCATGGGAACTTTATTAGGATTAGCAGCAGGTGCTGTAGCTAGTTATTTATTTGCACCAAGAAGCGGTGAAGAAACTAGAGAGATGATCGCTAAAAAGAGCAAAGAAACTTATAATGACATGAGAGAAGGCATTGCTAATGCTACTCAAAGAGCAAAAGAACTAGGTCAAAGCGCTTTAGAAAAAGCTAAAGAATTTAAGGAAGAAGCAGCAGAAAGAGCTGAAGAACTTAAAGACGAAGCTGTTGACAAAGCAAAAGAACTAAAAGACAAAGCTGAAGATAAGGCTATCGATGCTAAGAAAGAAGTAGAAAAGAAAGCTAATGACGTTAAAAAGGACGTAGAAAAAGAAGTAGAAAAGGCTAAGAAATAGGTGATAATATGGGCATAGATTTTGACAAAATTAAAGATGAAGCAGCTAAGAAAGCTGAAGAATTAAAGAACGAAGCGGCTAAAAAGGCTGACGAACTAAAAGATGAAGCAAATAAAAAGATTGATGAAGCTAAAGATGCTGCTGAAAATGTAAAAGATGAAGCAGTAGACAAAGCTAAAGAAATTAAAGAGGATGTAGAAAACGCATTTAAGAATATTGTGAAATAGGTGATATAATGGACGCAATGTATATATTAAAATGTGTGCTGATAGTTTTTGGCATAGCAGCACTAGGTTCATTAGCTTATCTATTCATTAAAATTGCTTCATCAATTAGCACTATGAAGAACATGATGGAAGAAAACAGACTTAACATCGGACAAACAGTAGCTAAACTTCCTGAAGTGATGAACAATGTAAACGGCATTACTTGTAATGTCAATGGACTTGTTGATGACATAAGACCAGATATAAAAGATATAACACTTGAAACAAAGGATCTTGTTAGAGATCTTGGACCAAACATCAAGAGCGTTACTGATGATGTAAGTAGATTAGTTAACGACGTACGACCAAATATCGCTGGCATCATGAACAACATAAACGGTGTCACATCAGATGTTTCTAGATTAACAAATACAGCTATGGGTATTACCGATAGCGCGATTAGTACTGTTAATAGAATTACATCGCAAGTTTCAAACACAGCAAACAACGCTTATTCAGCCGTTAATGGCATACTAGGCAATGTAAAAGATTCTATCTACGACAAGAAGATGAAATCAAAAAGCTTTGCTGAAAATGTTATATCTAAGGTAATGGACATATTCAAAAGATCTTAATAAATTTTAAAAGGACTCGTAAGAGTCCTTTTTTCTGCGCATTAATAGCAAGATTTAATTTAATATTGATAATTTTATAAAAAAGCATAAAAAACTATAAAACATTTCAATAATAAATTACATGTATTAGTGTTATAATAATATATGTGTTAATTTTAGAAAGCCTATATAAAAGGAGAGAAAAAGAAATGAAAAAAATTAAATTTTTAGCAATGCTATTGATGGTTTCATTATTATTAGTAGCTTGCGGACCAAAAACAGACACTAAACCAGAAGAAACTAAGACAGCTGAATCAACTGAAACAACTGATACAACTGATACAGAAGAAAAAACAGATGAAAAAACAGATGATAAAGATGCTGATTGCTGCGACGATGCAACATTAAATGGCGTTACAGAAGAAAATCCACTAAAGGTGGATAAAGATGCTAAGAGCGTAACAATCTACACTAAGTACAACGGAAAATTTGAAACAGAAGCTACAAGACACTTAGTTATCTGTAAAGATGGTAAGTTAAGCGACAAATCAATCTTCTCATCATACGTATCACCAACAGACTTTTACAACGCATTAGTAGAAGTAGGTGCAGAAGCAGGTAATAACATGACAGCTGATAACGCATCTACTACTAAATCAGAAGGTTCCAAGCTTGAAGTAACTTTATGCTGGGCTGGACACGAAGGTTCAGTAGGTATTGATGATGTAGTTAAAGATTCTAACGGAAAAGCTATTGACATGAGATTCTCAGGAAACATTGATCCATCAAAGGAATACAATACTGGCTGTATCTCTTGTCTTGACTCTTGCTTCGTAGGTATCACAAGTAACGGCGAATACCCTCTAGGTGCTATCGAAGAAACAAAAGAAGTTTCTTTTTCTGTAGATGCTGACAAAGCACCAGAAGATGGAACTCCAGTAGCAATCACATACACAGTAAAATAGTTGAAAAAATTCTTTAATTTACTCCTTGCAATTGTAGTCGGGATTTTAGCCGCATCGATTGTGTCAAGCCTTATTAGTTTAAGCCTTTGGCTTGATATGAGGGTGCATTCAAGGCATATATACTACGCTTTTATTGCACTTGCGGCTATAGCTTCACTATTTATAGACAGAGCAAATGAAAAAGTCTTTTTAATTATAGAATTTATATCTATAGCATTGATTTTATTTTTTGGCAAGTTTATGAGAACTATGTACGAACTAAGAGATGCGATGCATATAGATATGAACATAGAGCTATTTAAAAATATTATAATAATAATTTTTATAGTAATTAATTTAATGGTTTTTCTAAAATTTTTAATAAAGAAAAAGAAGTCTGCGTAATTTAAACGTAGACTTCTTTTTTGATCTAGTATTTTAATTCTTTTAATATTTCTCCAGTATAAATATCTATGAGCATAATTTTTTTGTCGTCCATCATGGCAACAGATGCTTTGCCATCTTTTGGTATAGTTGTTGAGCCAGGATTTAATAAGATTATTCCGTCTTTTACGTCTAAAACTTTTATATGTGTGTGACCAGTAACTATCATCTTGATTCCAGATTCTTTGGCGTATTCTATTCTAGCAAATTCTGTTTCTTCGTAGCCATGAATAAGAAGCGTCTTTAGTCCATTGATATCTGTAATACGAGCTTTTTGTGTGAGATCTTTATCGGTAACCATCTGATCGACGTCGCTGTCACAATTGCCACGCACGTAAATAATATTATCACGTTCTTTTAAATACGCTGCTAAATCCTTTGGATTGTAATCACTTGGAAGAGCATTTCTTGGTCCGTGATATAAAACGTCGCCTAAGTGATATATAATTTCACAGTCTTTAAGCACTTCAAATGCTCTAAGCGTCTCGTCTATGCCGCCATGTGTGTCGCTAATAAAACCAATTTTCTTTCTCATTATAGATAAACTACCTTTTTTGTTCTTTCTTTTGCTTTAGGAACTTCATCAGCGTAGCCTATAGCCATCATACCATAAGAAATGTGATTTTCTGGTATTTTAAATGAAGATAAAACTTTTCTTACGCCTTCATCTTTATTGCCTCTTAATTGATTGATCCAAACAGAAGCAAGTCCAAGCGCGTGAGATGCTAAGTAAATATTTTGCATAGCAGTTGATGTGTCTGCGTCGCCTAATTTTAAATCTTCAGGCACAGTCACTATGATCAAGGCCTTTGCATAATATATGTGATAATCATCTCTATCAAGTGATTTTGCAATGGCGGAAGCCAATCTTTGTATATCATCTTCTTTAGTCACAACAGTAAAAAGTCTTTCTTGTTTATTCATACCTGTTGGTGAAGCCTTTGCGCACTCGATTATTTTTTCAAGCAAATCCTTTGGCACTTCATCAGTTTTAAATTTTCTTATACTTCTTCTTGTCAATAGCATTTCTATTGCGTCCATATCATCACGTCCTTTCATATTGATATTATACCACAAAATTGGGTATAATAATTATGGTGATTATATGAAAGACAATTTTTTAATTCAAGGAATGAGCTGTGCTGCTTGTTCAGCAAGACTTGAAAAAGTTTTATCAAGGCAAGATGGCGTATCAAGAGCCAATGTAAATTTATCGTCAAATAGAGCGAGAGTAATTTATGACGAAAATGTAATTTCTCGTGATGATATATTGGCTGTCATCTCAAGAGCGGGTTTTACTGGCTACTATCAAGAAAGCCGCGATATAGAAAAGGAGAGAGAGCTTAGAGAAAAAGAGATAAAAACACTTAAACGCGATTTTTTAATCTCATTAATTTTCGCACTGCCATTATTTTCAGTAATGTTTTTACACATGGCACATATACAAGTGTTTTACGCAGATGCCAGATGGCAATTTGCTTTTGCAACGCTTGTTCAAATTTTTGGTGGGCACAGATTTTATAAAGGCGCAATAAGTTCATTAAGAAGCAAAACTTTTAATATGGACGTACTTGTCTCTATGGGAACGACAGCTGCGTATCTATATAGCATTTACAATATGTTTATAGATAATCCTCATTTATATTTTGAATCATCAGCAGTAATTATCACCTTAGTTTTATTAGGTAAACTTATGGAAGCAAAGGCAAAAGCCAAGACTAATGAAGCTGTTGATAAATTACAAAGTTTAAAAGTTGACGAAGTGACTGTAATTAGAGAGGGAGAAGAAAAAACCATTAGCATAGATGAGCTTGAGATAGATGACATTGTCTTAGTTAGACCGGGCGAAAGACTTGCCTCAGATGGCGTAATCACTGAAGGAGAAGCGTCAATCAACGAAGCGATGATAACTGGCGAGAGTCTTCCTGTGAATAAAACGATTGGCGAGGCAGTTATAGGATCAACTGTCAATGGACCAAGCACTTTTAAGTTTAAGGTCACTAAAGTTGGCGAAGATACAACGCTTGCCAATATCATAAGGATGGTTGACGACGCGGCTAGCTCGAAAGCACCGGTACAAAGGATGGCAGACAAGATTGCCAACATCTTTGTTCCGTCGGTAATGGCTATTGCATTTTTGACATTTTTGATTTATACTATATTTAAGGACGCTAACACAGGCATCATTAATGCGATAAGCGTTTTGGTTATCGCTTGCCCATGCAGTTTGGGTCTTGCAACGCCTACAGCCATCATGGTTGCGACAGGCAGAGCAGCTCAATCGGGCGTACTAATCAAGTCAGGCGAAGTTTTGGAAGCAAATGCAAAAGTTGATGCGGTTTGTTTTGACAAGACAGGTACATTAACTGAGGGAAAATTATCTCTTACAAAATTTATCAATACTTCAAATATTAGCGATAAAGATATTTTAAGATATGCTTATAGCGCTGAAAATCAATCAGAGCACCTAATAAGCGAGGCGATATCATCATTTGCTAAAGATAAGGGCATTGAATATCATGAAGCTGATGAATTTGAAGCGATTCACTCAAAGGGCGTTCGCGCAAAACTTGATAACAAAGAAATAATTTTATCAAACGAAAGATATTTTGATGAGCTTGGCATAAATTATGACAAAGCTTTGATGAAAGAACTTTTGGATGAGGGCGCTACTGTCATAGTCATGGCAATAGATGGAAAAGCTGTAAGCTATTTTGCGATTGAAGATAGTTTAAGAAGTGACAGTAAAGAAGCCATTGCTAAAATTAAGTCCATGGGCATAAAAACTTATATGCTTACAGGGGATAATGATATTGTAGCTAAGAACGTAGCTCAAAAACTTGGTATAGATGAGTTTAGAGCAGAACTTCTTCCAGAAGATAAATTAAAAGCAATTGAAGAGATTAAAAAAACGTGTGCAAAACTTGCCATGGTTGGCGATGGTGTCAATGACGCACCAAGCTTAGCAAGCTCAGATGTTGGCTACTCAATCGCTTCAGGCACAGATGTTGCTTTAGAAGCGAGCGATATAAGTCTTTTGAATAACTCCATTAGTGGCGTTCAAAGAGCACTTGAGCTTTCACGAGCAGCCATGAAAATTATCAAAGAAAATTTATTCTGGGCCTTCTTTTATAATGTGGTTGGCATACCATTTGCCATCTTAGGCCTATTAACACCGATGCTTGCGGGAACTGCGATGGCGTTCTCATCAGTATGCGTTGTAACGAACTCACTAAGATTAAGATATAAATAGAAATATAATTGAGGAGGAAATTTATGGATAGTAAAAAACTAGACATCGCTAGAAACAGAAAGGGTTTCATAGCCGCCTTAGACCAAAGTGGTGGATCAACACCAAAGGCTTTGAGACTATATGGTATTGATGAGGACAAGTATTCATCAGAAGATGAAATGTTTAAACTTGTTCATGAAATGAGAACAAGAATCATCAAGGCACCAAGCTTTAACAAGGACCATATACTTGGAGCAATACTTTTTGAACAAACTATCGATAGAGAGATCGATGGGATGAAGACAGCTGATTACCTATGGAACAAATTAGAAATACTTCCATTCGTTAAGGTTGATCAAGGTCTAGCGGATCTTGAAAATGGCGTTCAAGTGATGAAAGAGATGACTAAGCTTGACTCGCTTCTTGAAAGAGCAAAAGAAAGAGGCATCTTTGGTACTAAGATGAGATCAGTTATAAAAGAATTTGACTGTGTAGGCATAAAAGAAGTAGTTAAACAACAATTTGATTATGCTAAGAAAATCATCGCAAAAGGTTTTGTTCCTATCATAGAACCAGAAGTTGACATACATGCTGAATATAAGGGCGAAATCGAAAAAATATTATTAAACGAATTAAAAGAAAATATAGAAAAATTAGCTAAAGATGACTTCATCATGTTAAAGCTAACACTACCTGAAGAAGATAATCTATACTTACCATTATATGATTATGAAAACGTTCTAAGGATAGTTGCACTTTCAGGCGGATACTCAAGAGAAGAGTCTAACGAAAGACTTGGCAGAAACCACAGAGTCATTGCATCCTTCTCAAGAGCACTAACTGAAGGAGCAAAGGCTAGCATGACAGATGAAGAATTTAATAAACATATGGAAGAATCCATAAATTCAATTTATAAGGAGTCGATTAAGTAATGAAAAGAATTTTAAAAGTACACGGAATGAAATGTGAAGGATGTAGCGAAGCTATTGAAAAAGCTTTAGAAAAATTTGATGAGATTGATGTAGTAACAGCTAATTTTGCATCAGGTCATGTTGATATTGAAAGCAAAGAAGAATTCGATTTAGCAAAGGCTAAAAAGGCTATCGAAGACCTTGGCTACGAAGTAGAAGACTATGAAGGAGTCGAATAAAAGAATTCTCGATATAGCAGAAAAATTATTAAAAATAGATTCACCATCGGGCATGTGTCAGATGGTGAATACTTATATAGAAGAGCATTTTAAAGGAAAATTAAGCTTAGAAAAAACAAATAAGAATGCTCTTTATGCTATATTGAAGGGAAAAGATTCATCTAAGCTTAGAATAGTAACTGCTCACGTTGATACACTTGGCGGAATCGTTTCAAAAGTAAAAGACAACGGCAGGGCAGAATTTGAAAATATTGGCGGATTTATGTACGCATCGCTTGAGGGAGAACTAGTTAGAACTTATACTAAGAAGGGCGTATTTACTGGAACAGTTTTACCTAACAAGGCTAGCGTTCACACTATGGAGGATGAAAGAGAAAAGACTCTTCCAAGAGAAAGACACTCGACTGAAATAAGATTTGATATTGAAAGTTCTTCAAAGGAAGAAACTTTAGCAAGCGGCATTAATGTTGGAGACTTCGTTGCTTTTGAGCCGCGCACAAGAGTAACAGAAAACTTTTTAGTATCACGCTTCATCGATAACAAGATACACGCTGCCATCATGATCTATGTGATGGAAGAAGTTCTTAAGAAAAATATTGAGCTAGCATGCGATACAATGTTCTATTTCACAAACTTTGAAGAGCTTGGTCATGGCATAAGCTATGTGCCAGAGCATGCATACGAAGTACTTGCTCTTGATATAGGTATAGTTAGTTATGAAAATAATTCAGCTGAAGACAAGGTAACAATTGTTGCAAAAGATTCAAGAACACCTTATCCAATCGATTTTAGAGATAGGCTTGAAGATTTAGCGATAAAAAATAAAATTGACTACGTTATAGATGTTCATCAAAGATATGGCTCAGACGGTTCACTAGGAGCAGTCGCTGGACTTAATCTAAACTTTGCTTGCATAGGCGTTGGCACAGATGCATCACATCATATCGAAAGAACAAATATAAAAGCGATTGACAATACTGAAAAATTATTAAAAGCTTATTTAGAAAAATAAATAAACTTATAAACGTAAGAAGACGGGTGAGTGTGCCCGTCTTTTTTATGCGTTTAAACAAGAATCTTCATATAAAAAAAGACTCCGAAATTAATCGGAGTCCCTATAGTAATTATTTTAAATTATTTACCAATATTTTCGTGAATCTTATCATAAACGAATTGAACTTGTGGCCCAATAATGATTTGGATTGAATCCTTATCAGGTTTGATAAGACCTAAAACTTTTGCTTCTTTAATCTTTGCTTCGTTAACTTTTGCTCCATCAACAAGGCTAGTTCTTAGTCTAGTTGAGCAGTAGTCAATGTCTTCGATGTTTTCTTTTCCGCCAAGACCTTCGATGATGATGGCAGCCACTTCGTTAAAGTCATTCTTAGCTGAAGCTGTATCAACTGTTGCTTCAATGTCGTCATCTTCTCTACCAGGAGTCTTTAGATTGAATGTTCTAATGAAGAATCTAAATACTAGGTAATAGATTACGAAGAATATTAGTCCAAGTGGGATTAACATCCAAGGATTGTTAGCAACTGGGTTTCTTAATGATAAGAAGTAGTCAACAAAACCTGCTGAGAAACCAAAGCCTGCTGTCCAATGGAAAGCTGCTGCGATGGCAACTGAAATACCAGTTAATAATGCATGAACTACATATAGAGCTGGTGCTAAGAACATGAATGCAAATTCAAGAGGTTCAGTAACGCCTGTGAAGAATGATGCGAATGCTGCTGCAACTAATAATGATTTAGCAACGTTTTTCTTTTCAGGTTTAGCTTCTTGATACATAGCAAGAGCTGCGCCTGGTAGACCAAACATCATTACAGGGAAGAAACCTGCTTGATACATACCTGTTACACCTTTAACAGCAGTTCCTGCTTCTAGAGAAGCTGCTCCGCCTAAGAAGTTAGGGATATCATTGATACCAGCGATATCAAACCAGAATACTGAGTTTAGTGCGTGATGAAGTCCAGTTGGTATTAATAATCTGTTGAAGAATGCATAAATACCTGCACCTATTGCACCTAAGCTTTCAATACCTTCACCAAAAGCTACTAGAGCGCTAAATAGTATTGGCCATACATAGTAAAGTATTGCTGATACTATAATCATGAATAATGATGTCATGATAGGAGTAAGTCTTCTACCACTGAAGAATGCAAATGCATCTGGTAGTTGTACTTGATAGAACTTGTTGTATGCAAATGCAGCTACAAGACCTGAGATGATACCAACGAATACGTTTCCGTTGTTCATTTTTTGCCAGCCGTCAGTTAAAGCTAGCTCAGATGCATCAACACCCTTGAATATAGCTACTGTTCCTGCTGATAGAAGTGTAGTTGCTATTAAGAATGCTACTAGACCAGAAAGTCCTGCTGCACCGTTCCTATCCTTAGATAGACCATAAGCAACACCTACTGCGAAAATAATTCCTAAGTTGTCAAGTATGGCTGCACCAGTCTTGATTAAGAATGCTGCGATAATGCTATTAGAACCCCAACCTGTTGGGTCAATCCAATAACCAATACCCATTAGTAGAGCAGCAACTGGAAGTATAGCTACTGGTTGCATCAAAGCCTTACCTAGATTTTGAAGTTTTTTCATCATAATAATGACCTCCTTAATAAAAATTAAAATAATAATTACTATTATTATTTATATTATACCACATTCTTACGAAATTAAAAATACTTATTAAAAAATAGTTTGCAAAAATACTATATTTATTGTAAAATGAATATAAGCATACTTATAATTAAGTATAAAATATCAGGGAGGTGTTACTATGCTTATAAAAGGGGCTAATGTTTACTGCGACGGTAAATTTATTAGAAAGGATATTGCAGTGAATGAAGAGATATTCACTGTTTATAGTAATGATGACATCGTTAAAGATTATTCAGACGCTTACATCATTCCAGGACTTACTGACATACATTTTCATGGCGCAATGGGTAAGGACCTTTGCGATGGTACAAAAGAGTCTATAGAAGCAATATGTGAGTACGAAGCGCAAAATGGCGTTACTCAAGTCATTCCAGCTACTATGACCTTGGCAGATGAAGAGCTAGAAAGAATATTCAAAGCGATTGGCGAATACGATGGAACTAAGGGAGCTGAGTTTATTGGCGTACACATGGAAGGACCATATATATCCAAGGACAAGATCGGTGCGCAAAACCCTAAGTACTTAGCTATGCCAAGTCTTGAGCATTTTGACAAATATCAAAAACTTTCTAATAATAGAATAAAAAAGATCACTATAGCGCCTGAGGTTGATGGAGCAAAAGAATTCATCAAAGAAAGAGCTGATGAGGTAGTTATATCAGTTGGCCATACTGATTGTGACTATGACACTGCACTTGAAGCCTTTGATTTAGGAGCAAGATCGGTAACACATTTATTTAACGCGCTTAATGATATCAAGCACAGAAACCCTGGTGTGTGCGGAGCAGCCTTTGACAGCCCTGAGGTCATGGTTGAGCTCATAACAGATGGCGTTCATATACATCCATCAGTAATAAGGATGATATATGCGATGTTTGGCGACGACAGAGTAATCTTAATATCTGATTCTATGATGGCAACTGGCCTTTCGGACGGCAAATACAGCCTTGGCGGTCAAGATGTTTATGTAAAAGGCAAGAAGGCTACACTTGAGTCGGGAACTATAGCTGGCAGCGCAAGTAATTTATTTGACTGCATTAGATACGCTTACTCAATCGGCGTTCCATTCGAATCGCTTGTTAAATCAGCTGCTGTTAACTCAGCCAAAGAAGCTGGTATTTATGATAAATATGGCAGCATAAGAGTAGGCAAATACGCTAACTTTGTTGTAGTTGATAAAGATTTAAACATAATCGATGTATATATAAGAGGCAAAAAAATAGGTGGAGTTAATGAAAACAATTAAAGGAACTATAGCTAATAAAGGTCTTGTTTTAGGCAAGATAAAAGTTTTCTCTGATGAAAAGATAAATATTAGCAAAGAAAAAATTAATGATACAGCTAGTGAAATCAATAAATTAGATGCAGCAGTAAAAAAATCAATCGATGAGCTAGATAAATTATTTGAAAAAGCAAAAGTAGATGCGGGTGAAGAAGAGGCTCAGATATTTGAAGTGCATAAGATGATGATCGATGATATTGAGTACCAAGATGAAATTAGACGAAATATTAACGAAGAAAAAGATAGTGCCGCTTATGCAGTGAGTCTTGCTGAAGAAAAATTTTATGAAATTTTTAATAGTATGGACGATGAATATTTTAGTCAAAGAGCTAAGGACATAAAAGATATATCTCAAAGACTTATTAAAAATATCTTAGGCATCAAAAATTCATTTAACGAGGGACTTGAAGAAAAAGTTATTTTGTACGCAGAAGATTTATTGCCAAGTCAAACGCTAAACATTGACAAGGATAAGCTACTTGCGATAGTCACAGTAAAGGGTTCAACACAATCACACACAGCGATACTTGCTAAGTCCATGAACATAGCTTCGCTTGTGAATCTTGATAGCGCTTTTGATAAATCAATTGATGGCAAAACTGCCATGCTCGATGCATATGAAGGCGCTCTAATCATTGATCCAGATGAAAAATTACTCGCAGATGTCAAAGATAGAATAGAAAAAGAAGAAAAAAGAAAATTAGAGCTTGAAAAATTAAAAACTGCCAAAGCCATTAGCAAGGACGGAACACATATAAGTGTTTACGCAAACATTGGCAATTCAAAGGACTTGCCGCTTGCAATTAAAAATGGCGCAGAGGGCATAGGTTTATTTAGAACAGAATTTTTATATCTTGGCAGAGACTCGCTTCCGACTGAAGAAGAGCAATTTAAGGAATATAAATACGTTGCTGAAGCGATGGAAGGCAAAGAAGTTATCGTGAGGACCTTTGATATAGGTGCGGATAAAAAAGTTGATTACCTAAATCTACCTGAAGAAGAAAATCCAGCTCTTGGCTATAGAGCGATAAGGATATGCCTTGATGATACGGATTTATTCAAATCTCAGCTAAGAGCAATAATCAGAGCATCTCATTATGGCAATATCAAGATTATGCTTCCTATGATAAATGACGTTTGGGAAGTGAAAAAAGCAAAAGAGCTTATTAAAGAAATATTTAATGAGCTAAAAGAAAAAAATATCCCATTCAATGAAGATATTGAAGTAGGCATCATGATTGAGACGCCGGCAGCAGCCATAATCAGTGATGATCTTGCAAAGGAAGTAAGCTTTTTCAGTATAGGCACAAACGATTTAACTCAATACACTCTTGCAGTTGATAGACAAAATGAAAAGATAGCAAGACACAGAGACATTCATCATAAAGCGATTTTAAGACTTATGGAGATGACTGCGGCTAACGCAAAGAAAAACGGCGTCAAGATCAGTGTTTGCGGCGAGCTTGGCAGCGACCCAGACTTAACTGAGTTTTATATAAAAAATAAATTTGATAAATTATCTGTTAATCCTGGACAAATACTTGAATTAAAGGATAGAATAATAAATTCGTAAGGAGGACAAAATGAAAGAATTCGAATACACAATCACAGACCCAATAGGTATACACGCAAGACCAGCTGGTTTACTTGTAAAATTACTAGCAGCTATAAAAAGCGATGTAAAAGTAGCTAAAGGAGAAAAAATTGTAAATGCTAAATCAATTTTAGGACTTATGGGCTTACAAGCAAAACAAGGCGAGGCAATCAAGTTTATAATTGAAGGCGCAGACGAAGAAGAAGCAATAAAAAAGGTAGAAGATTTCTTAAAAGAAAATTTATAATCTTGACTAAAGCCCTCTATGCTTGTATAATATAAGCGTAGGGGGTAAAATTATGGAAAAAGAAAATTTCAGCCCAAAAGAGGTACTGTCCATGACCTTGGCCAATGGGGTCAATAAGACTAAGCTTAAGACGAGAGCGCAGTTCTTTTTAGGTGTATTAGCAGGTATGTATATAGCATTTGGTGGCGTTTCATCAACTATAGTGAACAATCTTGGTAAAGGATTTAACCCGCAAATCACAAAAATACTTGTCGGATTAACCTTCACCATCGGCATAGTAGCTGTAGTTGTTGGTGGAGCAGAATTATTCACAGGCAATATACTCATGTTTGGCGCAACACTTGATAAAAGAACAAAACTTGGTAATTTATTATACAATTGGCTAAAAGTATATTTATATAATTTTATCGGAGCACTTTTAATTGTAGCTATAGTATTTTATTCAAATATTTTATCAGATGGAACAAAAGAGCTTTTTGTAAATATTTATAATGCAAAGACATCACAAGGATTTTTAGAGCTTTACGTTAAAGGAATTGGCTGCAACATCTTAGTTTGCTTATCAGTTTGGCTTGCTACAGCAAGTAAAGAGATAACAGCAAAAGTTTTTGCATCAGCTTTTCCAGTTGCAATATTCATTATATGCGGCTTCGAGCACTGCGTTGCCAATATGTTTTATTTACCGATAGCTATGATGATTAGCGGCACATGTGATATATTAGCCGTGCTTCACAATTTAGTTCCAGTTACGCTAGGTAATATCGTGGGCGGCATGATACTAATAACATTTTATTATTACGCTTATAAAGAATAGTATATTTATTATATGGAAGAACAGTTTATAATTGTTCTTCTTTTTTTATTAATATTATCTGATGATAATTTTAAAAATATTTTTCGCTAATAAAAAAGGCCAAGCAATTAAGCTTGACCAAAATTTCAAATTATCTTTTTAAGTTTAAAACTTTTAACAAATTTAGTGTCGAACCCTTTTTTGGAGTGTTTAGTGCGTTCGTAGTCATCAAAGCCATCTCGCCACGATTTAGATAATCATCAGGCTTTAGATCAAGACCATCCATAAGACCATAAGTCACTGCATAGTCAGAGACCATGTCCCACTTTTTTGCCTCAGATGAATAATCAAGTATCCTAAGTAGTATTGCTTGATACTGCCTAACAGTAACAAAAGTGCCATAACCAAACTTATCTTTAGTTATGCCGTGTATGTAGCCATTTGACACAGCCCAGTTGATATAAGGCAAGTAGACTTTGCTCGCACTCTTAAGATCAGTAAACTTTGTTTCAGAGCTAAACTTTTTAGCCCTTTCCTCATCGTTCATAAGCCTCGATAGTATAACTATGAGGTCTTCTCTCTTAAGATTCTTATCAAGCATCAGATCACCTGATGAATCACCTTGTATTATATTGTATGACTTAAGCTCTTCGGCACTCTTCTTAAATTTACTGTTTAAATTTTTTGCACATAGATTTGTGCTAGTAAATAAAATTAAGAAAAGGCATAAGAAGAGTATAAATTTTTTCTTCATACATACCACTCCACTTATATTATACTACATAAATTGCTTTTTATATATTAAGTTCGTGTTACAAAATTTAAATTCGATTGATATATACATAATAAAAGCTAATTTTTAACTAGATTGTAATATTTAAAACATATATTATATGGTATAATAATTACATAAGAACTAGTAAAATAGTTATGAAAGGAGCAAAAACATGAAAAATAACTTAAAAAGAGTATTTAGTTTAGTACTTGTATTTATGCTATGCATCACATTTATACCGATGAACACAGCAAGTGCGAAAACATTTAAAGACGTGCCTAAGAGTCATTGGGCATACAATTACATCAATGAGATGAGTAACAAAGGATATATACAAGGTTATCCTAATGGAACATTTAGACCAAGCAAGAACATTACTTTCTTAGAAGCAATGAGATTTGCAGCTATACTTACACAATACGATGAAAAAGCATTACAAGCTGCAAGACAAGTTTGGCTTAAGGACGTAGTAGCGCTAGGCGTACCAAAATGGGCACAAGATAACGTTGTTAAGTGCTTAGCAAAACAAGCTGTCAATATGACAACATTAAAAGCAGCTAAAAAGAATAAAATGTTTACTACAAATAAACCTGTAAGTAGAGTTAATCTTGCTGAATTTTTCGCAGGAGCAATGGGAGTTAAATCAACAGATCCAGTTATCGCTCTTCCATTTAAGGACGTAAACGATATCCCAGAAGGAACTAGAGCAGCTGTAGCTGGACTTATAGACGCTGGCGTTATATCTGAAAAAGGTACTGGAAAAGGCATGTTCTATCCAAAGAGAGCGGTTAGAAGAGATCAAGTTGCTAGAATGGTTTATTCAGCACTTGAGTATCAAGCAAAAAACACAAGCAATGTAAATCCAGTTAACCCAGTTAATCCAGTTAATCCAGTTAATCCAGTAAACCCTGTAACTCCAGTTAATCCAACACCAACAGTTGTTACAGGTACTATTAAAGAAATTGGTATCACAGGAGTTACAGCTATAATGCTAGTTAACGATAACACAGCTACTGGCAAGGTATTCTCTATAAATCCATCAACAGTTATAACAGTAGATGGAAGCATTGGTAATCTATCAAGCTTATTAGTTGGTCAAAATGTAACAGTTACTGCTGACTCATCTTTAGGTGCAATGCAAGCTAAGTCAATAAACGCAAAGGGCGTTCAATTCAGCCTTGAAGGTGAAGTAACAAACGTTGACAGCTCAAACAAAGAAATCAAAATTACTTATACAGACAGCACAAAGAATAAAGTTTCAAAAGTATTTAAAGTTGATTCTGATTCATCAATCACAATTAACAACAGAACTAGAGATTTAGTTGATGTTAAGAGAGGTTCTCAAGTTAAAGCAACTATCTACAATGATAAGGTTAAAACACTTGAAGTAACAGCTTCTTCAGATGATTACAAAGGATATATCAAGAGATTAAATTCAAGAGAAATTACTATAGTTTCATTAAATGGTAGAGAAAACACATATAAGCTTCCAAGAAGCGAAAGAGACTATGATATTTATGACAGTAGAGACAACTCTAGAAGATCTTATAGAGAACGCAAATTGACATATGATGAACTAGCAAGACTTGGATCAGTATATGTTGAAATAGAAACAGATGCAAAATATGATGAAGTTGTATCTATAGATGTTGGCGATGGTTTTGATAACGAATACATCGTATACAGAAACAATGATAGAGGCAGAAACCGTGACCAATATCAAATAGAATTATATCCAAAGAATTCATCAAATAGCTATAGAGACAGAGAAACTTATTACTACGATTACGATTTAAGAGCAGATAGTTTTGACTCAAGAAGAGATGTAAGAGTAAGAGATATAGGCGAAGGATCAAGAGTTGTTATTCTTGAAAAGGATAAAGACGTTATTAAGAGAATTATGGTTATTGATTCAACAAGTAATAATGGATATAGATATGGCGATGTAATTCGTGGATATGTAACAGATATTACAGGCGGTATTATCTATGTAACTGATTATTATAATAGCAATAACAGATATGGCATAGACTCTAATAGTGTATCAACTAGCAGTTTATTAAAGGGAAAAAGTTATTACTTTAGAGTAGACGACAAAAATGCTAGAATACCAAAATTATACGCATATGGTGATAATGATTCAAATCTTTATGATAATAGATATGGACAATTTGATAGAGTGTTTAAAATTGCCGATGCCGACGTTTCAAGCAGGGACAAAACTATAATTTATGATAGCACAAGCAGAAGTACTGGTTACGAAATAAATAGAAGTACAGATGTTAGTGGCGATTTTAGCATAAGTCAAATATTAAGCATGAACAGAGACAGCTTTATAGGACTAAATGTATCAATTATTGTTGACAAATATAATCGTGTAACTAGATTAGTTATTACTAGATAGATAATTAATTAAACAAGCTATACAAAAAATCTTAGGGCAATTTGTCCTAAGATTTTTTTGCGTTTAAAACATTTTTCATTAAATGCAAATCTATTAAAAAATTTTTCTCTATAAGCAAAAAAATAATTGTAATAATTTTTCTCGTGTGTTATAATCTTAACGAGGTGAAAACATGAAACTAGGTTTTTCAAATGAACTATATATAAAGGAACAAAGTGACTATATTTTAAAGAGGGTTGGAAAGTTTGAGAAGCTTTATATGGAGTTTGGCGGTAAATTAATTGGCGATAAGCATGCGCAAAGAGTTTTGCCAGGTTATGATGAAGACGTAAAAACTGTTTTACTTGAAAAATTAAAAGACAGGATGGAAGTCATCATAACTATACACGCTCAAGACATCATATCAAATAAGCTTAATAACAATACTGGATTGACTTACGAGAGAGAAGCAATTAGACTTATCGAGAGATTAAAGGCAAAGGGTATTAAGATTAACAGCGTTGTTATCAATCGTTACAAGAAAGATGAAAATGTTGATAAATTTAAAGAGTACATGGAAGCAAGAGGCATGAGGGTTTATCT
Source organism: Fenollaria sp. (assembly GCF_057222035.1). Classification (NCBI taxonomy): domain Bacteria; kingdom Bacillati; phylum Bacillota; class Clostridia; order Eubacteriales; genus Fenollaria; species Fenollaria sp. The sequence goes on from NZ_JBXXYC010000008.1 coordinate 51,093, forward strand.
TCATGACAAAACTGAAGGCTTCCCTAATGATGTTGACAAAATTCTTTCTGAAGATGGCTTTGGTAAGCACCCATACATTGAGACTACTATGCCTATCATAGTTGTTACTGGACCAGGTCCAGGCAGCGGCAAGATGACTACATGTTTATCTCAACTTTATCATGAATATAAACGCGGCGTTAAAGCTGGTTATGCAAAATTCGAAACTTTCCCAGTTTGGAATCTTCCACTAAAGCACGAGCTAAATCTTGCTTATGAGGCTGCGACTGCTGATTTAAGTGATGTTAACCAAATCGATCCATACCATTTGCAAGCTTATGGAGAAATTTCTGTAAATTATAACAGAGACGTACAAGCCTTTCCTATATTAAAGAAAATTCTTGATAGAATTATGGGCGAAGAGTTTTACAAGTCACCAACTGATATGGGCGTAAACAGAATTAAGTCCGGCATCATTGACGAAGAAGTCGTTAAAGAGGCATCAAGACAAGAAATTATCAGAAGATATCTAAAGGCGCTTCTTACTTATAAGATGACAAATCAAAAGAAGGACGAAGCCCAAAGAATCAAGACTCTTATGGAAGAATTAAATCTTAAGGTAGAGGACAGAAAATCTTTGGTTGCTGCTAGAAATAAAAAGGGAGAGCTTCTTAAAAAAGGCATCACTAACTCAAATGTAACTGCTATCGAATATGAAGATACTATCATAACTGGTAGAGACGGCGAGCTTATGGACTCAGCTGCAGCTGCTGTACTTAATCTTCTTAAGTATATATCAAAGCTTCCTGATGAATTGCACTTGATTGACAAGGCTATACTTGAGCCAATCATTGAAGTTAAGGGCATAATCGAAAAAGAAGAGAGCCCACTACTAAATGTTGAAGAGGTTTTAATTTGTCTTGCAACATCAAAGATGTTTAATCCAAGCGCTAAGCTTTGTATAGACAATCTTTCTAAGATAAGAAATTTAAGAGCTCACTCAACAGCTATGTTAAATTTAACTGATATAGAATTATTCAGAAAATTAAATATTGACTTAACAAGCGACTATATCGATACAAAATTTTAATAAAAATTAATTAATATAATTTTTTAAAAAACTCCTGATCATTTGATTAGGAGTTTTTCTATGTAAATAGTATTGAATTGCATAAAAAAGGTCAAACTTTTATAGCTTGACCTTAAAATATTATTTTGTTTCATCAATGTAGGCGATCGCTAAACAGCCCGGTCCAACGTGTGCGCCTATGGCAGTACCGATCTCTCTTATAGCAATATCTTTCGCATCAAATTCTTCGTTAATCATTTCATAAAGTTTTTGAGCGTTTGCTAAGTTATCTGTATGACCAATGATGGTATGCTTAAGTATATCAGGATTGCGGCTTACATCGTCAAAATAAAGATTTAGTATTTTCTTATAAACTTTTGCTTCGCCACGAACTTTATCTTTTAATATCAAAGCGCCGTTCTCATCATTTGCAAGTAAAGGCTTGATATTTAAGACTTGACCAACAGCTTTTATTGCTTTTGAAATCCTTCCGCCTCTATATAGATACTCAAGATTTTCAACAGTAAATAAGTGGTTAACTTTGCCAGCTAAGAACTTTGCTCTCTCTTCAAGCTCTTCAATCGATTTACCTTCATTATTCATCTTGATAATCTCTCTAACGATAAGCTGCTCACCTATAGTCATGGCTTTAGAATTTATAGATACCATCTTAATATTTGGATACTTTTCTTTTAGCATTTGTATAGCCATGCAAGATGAGTCCCAAGCAGTAGTTAAGCCATATGAAAGACAGATGTATATGAAGTCTTCGCCTTCTTTGCATACTTTCTCAAAACCCTCTAAGTACTGGTTAAGATTAATCTGACTAGTTTTGTAAATCTTGCCATTTCTCATGTTTTTATATATTTCCGACGTTTTTATATCAAGTCCGTCACGATAAATACTTTCTATGTCATCAGTATCAATAACACTTACATAAAGGGGTTCTAGATTAAATTCTTTAATTTCTTCTTGAGTGAAATCACTCGCACTATCAATTATAATTTTTGTCATTTTTACCTCTCTCATTTGTTAATTATATCATATATAATAATTAAAGACAAGCTAAAATATTATCATTTTCGTAATAATTAGCTAAGACTAATACAAAGAGTACAAAAAAATATATTTTTGTGGTATAATACATTCATAAGGGAGGTTTTATTATGTCAATTGACGCTAGAGTTAAAAGTTTAAGAGAATTAATGAAGAAAAATGGTATAACTATGTATATAGTTGCTACTGCGGATCCACACATGAACGAATATTTATCCGATCATTACAAGGATAGAGTCTTTATATCAGGTTTTACTGGCTCACAAGGCAATGTCATCATAACTATGGATAAGGCAATGCTTTGGGCAGACGGAAGATATCACGTTCAAGCTGAAAATCAATTAAAGGGCACTTCCTATGAATTATATAAATGGGGCAAACCAGGTGTTCCAACATTTATGGAATACTTAAGAGATAACGTTAAAGAAGGGGAAGTGATTGGTTTTAACGGAAAAACTTTCTCTGAAGCAATGTTTGAAAGGATAGAGGACCTTGTTGATGGCAGAGATGTTAAATTTGTTGACGATGTTGATCTAATCTCAGAAATTTGGACTGATAGACCTGCACTTAAAAAGGACAAAGCCTTTATATTATCTAGTGAAGAAGCAGGCGAGAGCACTAAGGATAAATTATCAAGAGTAAGAGCCAAATTAAAAGAAGAAGGTGCTGACCTTAGCATCATAGCTTCACTTGATGACATTTGCTGGCTATATAACATAAGAGCAAATGATATACAAGACTCACCAGTATTAATTTCATACGCTTACGTTGATTTTGATAAGGCAGCCATCTATACAGATCTTGACAAGATTGATGATGATATAATCAAGGCGCTTAATGCACAAGGCGTTGAAGTTAAAAAATATGAAGCATTTGAAGATGATTTAAGAAAGATTAAAGACAAAACTATTTATCTAGACGAAAACAAGATTAATAGATACATGTTCAAGCTTATTGAAGATGATAACTATGTTATAGGTGATATAAACATCACTACTAAGTTTAAAGCAGTTAAAAATGATACTGAAATTAAAAATGTAAAGAAGGCGCACATCACTGATGGCGTGGCACTTGCGAGATTTATGAAGTGGCTTAAAGAATCTGACAAAAAAACTCTTGACGAACTTACTGTTCAAAATAAACTTCATGATTTTAGAGCAATGTCGGAAGATTTCTTGGAAGAAAGCTTTGAGACTATCTGCGGTTATGCTGATAATGCTGCCATAGTTCACTATATGTCAAGTGAAGAAACTAATAAAAAGCTTGATAATAAAGGACTTTTACTAGTTGACAGCGGCGGACAGTATAAGTTTGGTACAACAGATGTTACTAGAACTATGGCTATGGGCGAACTTACAGACGAAGAAAGAAAAGGCTTTACTCTTGTATTAAAAGGCTTCATCAGACTTATGAGCGTTGTATTTAAGAGAGGCACTAAGGGATCATCCTTAGACCTTTTAGCAAGACTTGATCTTTACAAGCACCAAATGGATTATCTTCATGGAACTGGTCACGGTGTTGGATATTTACTAAATGTTCATGAAGGACCACACAATATTTCATCAAGATACAATGACATAGATCTAGTTAAGAATATGATTTTCAGTGTTGAGCCAGGCGTTTATGAAGACGGTAAATATGGTGTTAGAACTGAAGTTTTAGTTTATGTTGAAGACGCAGGAACAAGTAAATACGGCGAATTCTTTAGACTTGAGCCACTAACATACGCTCCTATCGATAAGGACGCTATAGATAAAAATATGTTAACAGCTGAAGAAATATCATGGCTAAACGATTATCATAAAGCTGTTTATGAAAAAATAAGCCCGCTTTTAAATGAAGATGAAAAAGCTTGGCTAAAAAAGGCAACAAGTGAAATTTAATGTTTAACTTTGAAGAAGAGATAAAAAAGCTGCCTAAAAACCCTGGCATTTACATTATGAAAAATGACAAGGGCGAGATAATTTATGTAGGCAAGGCGAAAAATTTATCTAATAGAGTGAGAAGCTACTTTAGAAGCAGCGCTAATCACTCCGAAAAAGTTAAGGCTATGGTAAAAAACATTGCCGAGTTTGAATATATAATTGTTGATAATGAGGTTGAGGCTCTAATTTTAGAGTCCAACCTTATTAAACGTTACGTGCCTAAGTACAATATAGTTTTGCGTGATGACAAAAGCTATCCTTACATAAAGGTAACGACTAATGAAAAATATCCGCGCATATTAAAAACTCGTTTACTTAGAAAAGACGGAGCAAAATACTTTGGTCAGTATCCAAACGCAGCTAGCGTCAACATCGCGATAGATATTATCAATAGAGAGTTAAAATTAAGAGATTGCAATTTAAATATTGAAAAAGTCAAAGGAAAGATAAGGCCTTGTCTAAATTATTTCATCGGCAAGTGCATTGCGCCTTGCAAAGCTGATGTCACTGAAGAAGAGTACGCTGAACTTGTTGATAGAGCGATGAAAATTTTACAAAATAAAGATAAATCTATCCTGGAAAAATATAAATCGAAGCTCGATGAAGCGGTTAAAAATCTTGAGTTTGAGAAGGCAGCCGAATACTTAAACGTGGTCAATGCTTTTAATGACATACATAAGGAGCAAAAAATTACTTCGCCAGACGCCATCAATAGAGACGTACTTGCTTATGCGGAAGGAATTTCAGATGTTATACTAGAATTATTTATCATTCGTGACGGTAAAATCGTTGAGCGAAACTATTATTTATTCGAAAATGAAAAGAAAACCAATATAAAAGACATATTCAAAGCCTTTATCTCGCAGCATTATTCAGCTAACATCGATATGCCAAATGAAATCATTTCGGAGATAGATTTTCCTGACAAGGACGAAATGATAGAAGCACTATCAAAAATAGCAAATCACAAAGTTGAGATACATGTGCCGCAAAGAGGCGAGAAGAGAGCCTTGGTGCTTATGGCGAAGAAAAACGCCATCGACATGGTTGAGAAACATGCAGATAGATATATAAGGAAGAAAGCTTTAAAAGACATGGCGATGCAGCGCTTTAAGGACCTTTTGTGGCTTGAAAACGTGCCAAATAGGCTTGAGTGCTACGACATATCCAATACCATGGGACAAAATTCAGTCGCATCCATGGTTGTCTACGAGAACGGCGATATGCAAAGAAATGAGTATAGACGCTTTAGAATAAAGACCATAATCGGCCCAGACGATTACGGCTCGTTAAGAGAAGTACTTGAGAGAAGATTTTTAAGGAGTATGAAGGATAAAGAAGGCTCATTCGCCGCGCTGCCAGACGTCATACTTATAGACGGCGGCCTTGGTCAAGCATCAAGCGCGCAGATGGTTCTGGATAGCCTTGGTATAGAGATACCAGTCGTTGGTTTAAAAAAGGACGACCATCACAGAACCGATTCACTCGCTTATATGGGTGAGATAATAAAAATTGATAAAAGCTCAGAACTTTTTAAAATACTCACAAGGATACAAGACGAGGCACACAGATTTGCCATCACATATCATAGGTCCTTAAGAGAGAAAAATATCAATCAGTCGATACTTGATGAGATAGTTGGCATCGGCCCAAAAAAGAAAAAGATACTATACGAAGCCTTCGACGATATTGACGCAATAAGAAGAGCTAGCCTTGAAAAACTAGAATCAATAAAAGGCATATCAAAGACAAACGCAAAAGATATATATGAATTTTTTAGAAAAGATACTTAGTTAATTTAAGTATCTTTTTTTATTATTGAAGTATCGCTTAAAATAAAAATGAAGAGTTAAAAAATTAAAAATCTTGTAAGAGTCTTATTGTAGTAATTATTTTTTATGCGATAATTTATAATAACAAGTGCAACACTTAATAAAATAAATAAAAAGAGTTCATATTTACTACTCATGATATAATGTAGGTGTCCAATCATACATTAAGGAGTAATAAATATGAACTATATACATCTTACCATAGAAGAGCGCGCTTGTATAGCAAAATTTAAAGAAATGAATATGAGTCTAAGAGAAATGGCTAAAATTTTGGATAGAAACGTATCAACTATCTCTAGAGAATTAAAAAGAAACAGCTGCCATCATAGAATTACTAAAAGATTTGCCAAAAGGAGCTGTAAAAACAATAACCTGCGATCGAGGAAAAGAATTTGCTGGTTGGAAACGAATTGAAGAAGAATTAAATACTAGAATGTACTTTGCAGATCCATATTGTGCTTGGCAAAAAGGAACAAACGAAAATTCTAACGGTTTATTAAGAGAGTTTTATCCTAAACATATGGATTTATCCAAGACAAACGAAAAAGAAGTTCAAGACGTCCTTAAACTTCTTAATAACAGGCCAAGAAAATGCATTAACTACAAAACGCCTCAAGAGTTATTTGATGAGTATTTATGTGAATGTTGCACTTGATTTGACAAATTATCATGCAAATTTAAATTCTATTTAACTGTTTATATAAAGCACTTGACAAATTAATTAGCTAGTGCTAACATATATTTATAATAATATTATAAAGCTGTGAATTAAATTATTATATTAGAAGATAAAAAGAAATTTTATAAAATTATTTATTAAGAGGAGAAAATTTTATGAAACAATTAGATTTTTATGATGACAAGAAAATAAATGCTGACTACAAAAACTGGGTTCCAAAAAGAATGTTGCAGGCTAAGAATGGTGAAAGTCTAGTATGTCTTATTTTATTCATCTTATTTGGTGCAAGTGACCTCATTCTTCAAGGAAGGCAAAGGATCATCTGGGGACTTATCCTAGGGATAGGATGCCTTATACTTCTATTAATTACTGTCTGGGTTACCATCTTATATAGGGCCTTTGATTACAAAGGTAAAAGGAAGCTTGCTAAAGTAATAATAGAGGGGACTGCCGACTATGTAAAGATACCAGATGGTGGCGTTGGCTTAGATGTGGGATGTGGTAGCGGTGCACTTACCATAGCTTGTGCAAAAAGAAATCCAAAGGCGACCATGGTGGGTTGTGACATATGGAGTGGGGGATACAAGAGTGAATTTTCAAAGAAGCTCTGCCAGGACAATACTAGGGCTGAGCGAGTAACAAATGTTAGCTTTGAAAGTGGCAATGCAGTCAAACTTCCATTTGAAGATGAAAGCTTCAATGTAGTGACTAGCAACTACGTATATCACAATATAATGGGACATAATAAGCAGAAACTTCTACTGGAAACATTTCGTGTGCTTAAAAAAGGTGGAGTTTTTGTTATCCATGATTTGATGAGTAAGTCAAGATATGGAGATATGAATGAATTTATCGAAAAGCTTAAAAAAGATGGCTACAAAGATGTGCAATTAATTGATACAACAAAGGGTCTTTTTATGGATCATAAAGAAGCTACATTGCTGGGACTTTCTGGTTCAACTCTTCTTATTGGTAGAAAATAATAAAATTTTATATAAATTAGTATAAAAAATTTAGAAAAAAGAAAAGCTATATCCAAAATCATTTAAAATTGATTATTAAAGGAGAAAAATAAAATGAGTTTAACTTATAAAATTGCATCGACAATAGTAAGACTACTTGGAGTCAAAAAAATGTTTTTAAAAAACAATGAAGAAATGCTTGAGTATGCAAAGAAAGAAAATGCAAAGGTAGTATTTGTTTTAGAGAAGGCAAAGAAAAGAGCCGAGAGAAAAAATTATTATCTCATAGAAAGAGATGTCATGGGATATAGGCTGCTTTCTTATCAAAAAAATCAAACTCCTGCAGACGGAGCAGTTCTCTATTTCTTCGGCGGAGGAATGATTACGCAGCCAGACAAATTGGATTTTGCTTTGTCGGAAAGAATAATGGAACAAACAGGCAAAGATGTTTGGTTTTTATTCTATCCTCTTTGCTCAGAAGATGTAAAATTAGATAAGACATACGAAGTTTCCTTTGAAGCCTATAAGCTGATGACCGAAACTTATAAGGTGGAGAACATAAGCGTACTTGGATTTTCATCAGGAGCTTGTCTGGCAATAGGAATATTTTTGCATAACAATGCAATAGGTAGACCTATTAAAATGGCTGGCAAAATTATTTCAGTTTCACCCGGCGGCATACCCGATGTAACACTAAGTGAGCATAAAGATATATGGGAAAGAGTAAATGCCCTTAATCACAAGGACGTAATCATTGATCCTACCTATATTAAAACTGCAAGAGAAATCACAAAAGGCGATGCAGACATACCTGAGTATATGCTTGACGGAACTGTAGGAGATTTCACCGACTTTCCGAAAACATATTTTTATTACGGCGAAAATGAATGCCTCTATGCCTTTGCAGACGAATTTAAAAAAGCAATGGAAAAATACAAGGCTCCATACGAAATTATTGTAGGCAAAGGAATGTGCCACTGTTATCCACTTTTAAGATTTTTTAGAGAAGGAAGAGAAGCACAAGATGAAATTATTGAATTATTGAAATCTTAATCTAAAGACTAAGAAGGGGGTTAAAAATCCATACTTTTAATTTAAATCGTCATTTTATGCTCTGCATTTTTTGCGCTCCGCTTTTGATCGTACCGTTTGTTGAGACGATTTAGGCGTTAATTGTTGCATTTTTCGGAAGATAAATTTATGTAGATAATTTGACAATAAGCTAAGGTAAAATAAGGTAATTTTTTTGAACTAATAGTTAGCATAAGCTAACTGAAAAGGAGATGAGTTAATGAAGAAAAAAAATGATGAGTTGATTTGCTCTGCTTCGGACAGCAAGAAACTCAAGCAAAATAAAAATTTAATAAAAGAGGTAGAGAGTTTAAACTTGGATGTTCCTGATGA
>NZ_JBXXYC010000009.1:0-42620 GCF_057222035.1 Fenollaria sp.
TGATACAATAGACCCTTTTAAAGGGTAGCTAGTATAATTTGCAAGTGACAGATTAACCAACGTCCTTGAGGCGTGGCTAGTAATACAGGCCCTTTGGGCCGCATGAGAAAAACCCCCGGCTAGGCCGGGGGATATTTATTGGTGTTTCAAACTAGATAATTATTTACAAGTGTGTGAAGCTATTCTATATACAAAATTATTAAATTATTTATCTTGTAATTAGCAAAATATATTCACAAGAAAATAGGTGCCATCTTTTTTAGGTGGCACCTACGGTGTAAACTAATTATTAAGCTGTATAATAGAGTGTGTGTTTAATTATTTCGAAGTTGTTCCAGCTATTGTCCTAACTATGCTTAGTACTTCTTCGTTTGAGTTAAAGTAGCTTAGGTTTGTTATATTGCCGTCTTTATCAAGATACATTAGGCAAGGAACGTAGTTTGAGCTGATTAGGTTAAATAAGCTTCTTGCGTTGTAGTGGAAATATGGTAGCATTTGGCTTAAGCCAAGTCTGTTTAGTATGGATGTGATGCTTTGGCTGTCGCCGTTTGTCATTGCTTCTACCATGTTGAAGCTTGATTTATTGATGTTTACAAGGCTTCTCCAGCTTGCTTGACAGCCTCCACATGTTGGATAACCCATGGCAATGACTGTTGGGCGGCGTCCATCCATTAGTGAAGCGATAGTAACTGTTTGTCCTTGCATGTTTGTAAGTGTGTAGTTAGAAACGTTTTTGCCGTATGCGTTTCTTAATTTGCCAAGTAGGTCGCCTGATTGTAAGTGATTAAACTCGCCGTTATTGTATCTGTCTTGATAGCTTAGTGAATCTTTGTTTATAGGCTTATCTGGATCTTGGCTTCCAATTGTGAATGACTTTTCGGCTGTATACTCTGGTCTATCTGTCAATGATGCTTTTAATGTGAATTTGCCTTCTGGAACGTAGGAGTTTGTTGTAAATGTTAGCATTGCTTGTCCATAGTAGTCTGTTTGTCTATCATAGTTATATGATTTTCCATCAGGATATACGAATATTAATTTAACTCTTTCGTTTTTAACTGCGTTTCCATTTTGGTCTTTCACTTCTAAAACCATTCTGATAACGTCGCCTTTTTTGAAATTATCTTTACCAAAGGAGATGTTTAAGTTATAATCGGCTTTCTTTTCTTCTTTCACTATTCTAAATGATTTTGTGACTTTTTTTGCTTTGTAATTATTTGAGATAAGTTCGATAGTAACTTCATGTTCGCCTTCTACGCTTGATTCATCACTTGTGAAGTATAAGTTTGTTTCGCCTGTATAAAGTGTTTTTCTATCGTATACGCCGTCTTTGTAAGCGCCGTTTGGGTACTTGATTGTGTATCTGATTGTATCTTGGTTGATGTTATTACCTGCTAAATCTTGTAGTTTAGCTGTAATCTTAACTGTTTCGCCACTTCTTATCTCTTCTTTATCGAAGTTTAAGTCTAATTTAGCGTTATATTCTTCTACTGGTTTGTCGTCTCCTTCAACGTTTAAGCCTAAAGTTTTGTATAGTAAATCATATAGACCGTCTTTATCAAGTGCGCCGGCTATATTTACTAATCTTCCGTTTTCATCTAGTATAACTGTGTTTGGTGTTGTTAAGAAACCAAGGCGTGATGCCCAGATTTTTTCGTCTGCATCGTAGAATATATGGTTTTTGAAGTGTTCGATATTTAATTCTTTCAAAACATTGTCTACGAAATTAACTGTTGATTTAACATCTTCTTCAACTGAAGTAACTATCTCAATGAAATTATATTTTTCGTGTGCAAGTGGCGCCATAGCCTTCCACATTTCTACACAGGCTCCGCATCCTGGGTAACCAAAGACTAAAACTGTTTTCTTATTAGGGTCTATAAGGTCTAAAATTTTGTGATCTTTTAGATTTGCATCCTTTACATAATATTGAAGTATGTTCTTGCCATAATGTTTTTGAAGTGCTTCGTATTCAAAATCAGTTGTTTTTAAGTGCTTGTATTGGCCAGCTGCTTTTCTTTCTTCATAAGATGTGAATTCTTTTGCATTTGCATCTACACTAAAGATGGCAAGACCATTTGCATTTTTGAAGTCGTTGTAGCTAGCCTTTGCTTCTACTGTGTATTTGCCAAGCTTTGCTGGAGCTGTGAAATTAACTGTGAACTCACCAGTATTGCCTGATTGAACAGTTTTTCTATCGATAGATTTGCCATTGTCATCAAGTAAGACTAAATCGATATTTGCTTTTCTTACGCCGTTAGCATCAAGGTCTGTTACTTTTGCGTTTAAAACAACATTTTCGCCAGGAGTGTAGGCTGATTTTTCTGCGCCAATGTTTAAATCAAGCGCTTTATCGTATTCAGGGAAGACTGATGGACGATTTTCTCTAAGCCACTTAGTCATACCGCCGTTCATCCAATAAATCTTAGTAAAGCCAAGCTTTTTCATAATCTCAGCAGTAGCGCCTGAACGAACTTGTGTCCTGCAGTATAATAGGTAAGTTTTGTTCTTATCTAGTGTTTTTATAAAATCTTCATGATCTTTTTGGTAATAATCGTGGTGTATGCAGCCATCGATGTGAGATTCGTTGTATTCAGCCTTTGTTCTTGCGTCAAAGATAACAAAGTTTTCATTGCCTTTATTTTCTTCGATAAGTTTTTGAGCTTCATCAGTCTCTATCATCTTGTAGATAGTTTCTTCTGGTATAACTGGGTCTACTGGATCGATAGGCTTTTTATCGCCGAAAATAATTTTGTATTCGCCAAGAGCATCGTCGTAGCCGTATTTACTTGCGCTTGCCTTGATAGTGTATTCGCCATCGCCCATTTCAGCTGTTGGAGTGATGTAGACTGTAGCTATACCATAGTTATTAGTGTATTTTGTTAAATTATATTTAAAGTTATTTGGACCACTTACTTCAATCTTAACAGGTAAGTATCTTACACCATATTTTCTTTGGTCAATAACTTTAATGTTTATCTCAGCTCTATCGCCTAATTTGTAGCTTTCACTATCTTTTTCGAAAGACATATCTAGGTGATAAGGGTTTTTGTATTTTTTAACTTCAAAGCTTGCTGTTCCAACGGCGTCCTTATATTGAGAGCTCTTAGCTGTAACTTTAACAGTATAAGTGCCTTCAGCTCCTCCGTCTGGACTGTAGAAATAGTTTGCTCTGCCGTAGTAGTTAGTTCTGCCTGTGTTTTTATGAACAGCGCCACTTGCAGTTACTATCTCGATATCTAGGTCTACATTTCTTAAGTTTCTGCCGTTAGCAGTAGTTTTGATTGCTAGTTGAATTTTTTGGTTGTTCATGATTTCTTTTGACATAGGTTTTACCTCTACATCAAAACTTGGACGAGAATCTTCAACTGTAAATGTTAATTTATCAGTATTTGCTTTGTAAGTTCCGCCGCTAACCTTGATATTGACAGTGTATTCACCTGTAGCATAAATTTCATTTGAGCCGAAAGTGAATTTTGCGTTGCCATAGTAGTCAGAGTAGGCTGATTTGTTTATGCTAGTTCCATCTGGAGCGATAAGTTCGATCTCAGTCATTACATAGCGAAGATTTCTGTTTAGGTAGTCCTTTGAATTAACTGTTATACTTTGGCTGTAGCCTTGCTTTATAGTCTTAGCGTATACAGATGATGATACTTTGATAATGTTTTTGTCATTATCATCATTATCATTATCGTTATTTTCATCATAAACAATTACGTGAGCTTTTTTATAAACACCGTTAGCAGTTTTAGCGATGATGTCGCACTCGCCCTTAGCAATGGCTTTTACGAAGCCTCCTTGAACTGTGGCAACTCTTGTGTTAGTGCTTGTCCAGTATATAGCTCTGTTTGTAGCATTACTTGGCTCAACGCTTGCTTTTATGGTACTTGTTTCATTAACTTTTAATTTAATATTTTCCTTATCTAAGATAATATTTTTTACTTCAATATTTTGAACGTCATCCAAAACATTTACAGTAAATGAATTTCTCTTGTAAGAGCCGTCAGTAGCTGTGGCTGTTACAGTTGCTGTCCCTTTTCTTAAAGCTCTTAAAACGCCGTTATTAACACTAACAATTCCGCTTGGATTAACAGAGTAGTTTAAATTTTTATTTGCAGCGTCCTGTGGCAAAACAGTTGGATTTATTTCATAATTTTCTCCGACTTTAATATTTAGTGGATCTTCATTAAATTCGATTGAAGAAACTTTCTTATCATACGATGGAGAAGAACCTGCTGGTACTGTCATAGCCTTTAAAGCGACGTTAGCATTGTATCTAACTTGAGTCATATCAGTCCATCTAGCTCCGTCGTAGGAGATGTAGGACTCGCCTCTATTTGCTCTTGCTCTTGATGAGTAGCCAGCGATGTAGTTTTCAACAGGGATTGGATAGTTATATCCAGGAGTAGTTAGTTTAACTATAGGGGCAAAGTATTCACCGTTTGAAACATTATACTTCCTTATAGGTACATTGACATAGCCAGCATAAGTTACACTTCCTTCAGCAACTTTTACTCTGTTATTGAAAGAAACTTGTCCTCTGCCTTTAGTCATGTATATTTCATATCTTGCTCCGTTTGATGGAACAAAGAAACCAACTTGGTAAACATCTTTATTAGCATTAACTGGGCCGAAAACATTTGAGAAATAAGCACTTTGACCATTACCATAGGTACTTGTCATACCTAAGTCGTCATAATACCAAATCTCTTCGTTAGGAGTCATGTCCTTTAATTTAAAAATTGCATTGCTTCTGCCTGCAAAACCGTCATAATAAGAAACCCAATAATAACCGCCCATGTATTTCCAGTTTTGTCCCCAAGAGTTCTTGATTAACCAAGCGCCATCTCCTGGAGGAGTGATACCAAAATTATAACGAGAGAAATTATCGTCCCAGCCGACTATGGCAACAGCGTGGTTAGCATAGCCACGGTAGCCTGGGTTGTATGAACCCATAGTTCTTGTATTTAAGTATGATTCGTCACCGTTAACAGTTGTATAAGCAGCGCCGTACTCCATAACAGCTTGCTTTAAAGTATCTGTATCCCAGCCGCCTCTAACGTCTGGTATATTCATGATCATATCAACATCTTTAACTCTTCTTAATCCTCTAGGAGAGTAAAAATCATAAGGTGAGTATGGTTCGTCTCTTTCTGCGATAGGACCAGAACCACGAGTTAAGTAGGCACTAGCTACTTGCCAAGTACCGCCTTGGTCTGGACCCCAGTCAAAGCCGTGAGTGTTTCTCATGTTCTTTTCACTAAAGTCATTGTACTCGGGCATCAAAACTGATTCAGCTGATCCAAACGATGCAAATGACCAACAAGAGCCGTTAGGACCTTGATTTTTGACTGAAGTAACACGATTGTGCTCTCTTAAGTCATACTTTCTTGGCGCCGCTTGACGCTCTTTCCAAGGAGCAAACTCATCGCTCTTTTCAAGATTATAATTTGCATTGTAAAGCACGGGACTTACACGCAAGCCATAAAACTTTTCGTCTTGCTTGTTTGACATTACCTTGTTGTACTCGGGATTGATAGGCGAGAAAGAGCCCTCGATCTCATCAGTAATTTCATCTTTGTTAACAAGATCTGCTGGATTTACTTGATCTACTAAAGGATCAGATATTTCTAAATCCTCAGCAAATGCTGTTACTGGTGTGACTAGTATTGTAAGCGCTAAAACAAAGCTTAAAATACCTTTAAGAAATTTTCTTTTCATTTACAAACCTCCCTTAGAAAGAAAATGCATGAATAAACAAATAAGTTGCATCATTAAGACGTATACCCAAAACAATTGTACCGCGATAAACCGTCAACATTATACTGCTTATAATAATTGATTATAGCATAAAATATAGAAGATTTCAATGATTAAATCTATAGAAAATATTTATAAAAAAACTCGTATTATATAGAAAAATTTAATAATAAAACCTAAAAATTCATACTTTTGTAGTATTTTTCGGTAAAAATTGAAAAAAGTTTGCAATATTTGAAAAAAATCTTGCAAAATGTATTATAATGAATTAAGTTTTATCTTGATTAGCATACGCTAAATAAAAAATTTTTTTTATTAATTATTTTGTTTACAATCACTTGTAAAAATATAAAGAGAGGAGAGGATATCAATGGGGAGTAAAAAGTTTAGAAACTTAGTTTTTCTTTTAGTTCTATGTTTAATATTGACAGGTAATCTTCCAAACATATCTAAGGCACAAGACTTTGAAGGCTTAGAATTTGATGACAATTATGAAGAAACAGTTTTAACGCCTGACGATAGCTCGGAAGATTTTCCTTTAGAGATAAGCGAAATCAATGAAGACTTTGATGAGGGCGACTTAAGCGTTGCACCATTAAAGGTTGACACAAAGGCAACTGTTCCACAGCTAAGAACTAGATCTATGAGGGCAGCAAAGTTTTATCCTGCTAAATTCGACTTAAGACAAACAGGCATGGTATCTCCAGTTAAAGATCAAGGACAAAATGGTTCGTGCTGGGCATTCGCTACATATGGATCTATGGAATCTATATTATTAAGACAAAAGAAGGGCCTATACGATTTTAGTGAAAAACACTTAAGAAATATGCACGATTTTGACTGGTCTGCAGAAAAGGGCGGTAACCGTGATATGGCAGCTGCTTACTTAGCAAGTGGCAAGGGACCTATATCTGAAGAAGATGACCCTTATGATCCAGTTATAACTGTTTCAAAAAAGGACTTAAGAAGAGTTTTAGATATCGACAAAGTTATCTATCTTCCAGACGTAACAAACATAAACGAAATCGATAACATTAAATGGGCTATAAGTGAGTACGGCGGTGTTTATACTACTGTTAACTCTACATCTTACTATGAAAATAAAAATACAAACTCTATGTATAACCCAGGTCATGGATCTACTAACCACGCT
The DNA here is from genome assembly GCF_057222035.1 of Fenollaria sp. Taxonomy (NCBI): domain Bacteria; kingdom Bacillati; phylum Bacillota; class Clostridia; order Eubacteriales; genus Fenollaria; species Fenollaria sp. Next base: position 6,911 of record NZ_JBXXYC010000009.1, read on the forward strand.
GTAACTATAGTTGGTTGGGACGATAATTTCCCTGCAACAGGATTTACTCAAAACGCACCAGGCAATGGCGCTTGGATTTGTAAAAACTCTTGGGGCAATAAGTATATGGATGCTGGTTTTTACTATGTTTCATACTATGATGGTTTTATCGGAAAGAGTCCAACTGTTTTTATTCCAAGGAAAAAAGACTTAAGAGGTATCATTCATCAATACGATCCACTAGGAGCAACAAGATCTGTTGGATTTAAGGGCGAAGGATACATGGCAAACATTTACACAGCTAAATACAAAGAACTTCTTCATGAAGTTGGTGTATTTAACGTTTCTAATCAAACTAGTTATGAGGTTTATGTAGTAAGACACATCGATAAAACATCTCAGCTATCAGATGACAAAATTAAGGTAGCTGAAGGAAATATACTTTATCCAGGTTATTACACTATAGACATAACACCGCAAAAACTTGATGAAGGCGAACAATTTGCTGTAGTTGTCTATATGAATTCACAAAGAGCTAAAAACAATACACCACTTGCCATCGAATCAAGAATTAGCGGCTACACATCTAAGGCTGCAGCTGCACCTGGTCAATCATTCTACTCAAAAACTGGTAGCGGTTGGAAGGACTTAACAGAAACTGTTGCTAATGCAAACTTCTGTATCAAAGCTATCACTACAACTGGTGATGAGGTTCCTGAAAAGGACTTAGCTGAGGTTGACGATTCTGGCAGCGATATAATCATAGACGGAAAAGTAAAATTAAGAGATATATCTTTTAATCAAGGCAGCCAAGGCGTTATCGAGATTGATAAAAAAGGCATACTAAGATACACTTTAGAGCCAGCTAATGCTGATGATGTTGAACTAGTTTTTGGCAGCATGGATAAAAAGGTAGCTGTATTTAAAGACGGCGGCATACTTTATCCAGTAGCAACTGGAAATACTAACGTCTTTATAAAAACTAAGGACGGCACTTTAGAGAAGAGATTTAACGTACAAGTAGTTAATCCAGGCATAAGAATTCCAGGAAGAGAAAAGATTGAAGTTTTAGGCAATAACGATTATGTTCCTGAACCTGAACCAGAACCAGAAAAACCTGGCATTCCTGACGACAAAAAGCCTGACCCAATAAAACCAGAACTAGATCCAGATGTTGCTATATCATTATTTATGAATAGACAATCAGACGTTATAACAGAAGGAAAAACATTTAACATCGAGCCACTTGTTGGTACTTACCCAGCAACAGCTAAAAGAAACTTCATTTATTACTCAGATCATCCAACTGTTGTTGAAGCAAGACCAGACGGTATACTAGTTGCTAGATCTGTTGGTTACTCAAACATAACTGTAATGACTGATAAGGGCCTAAAGACAACATTTAGAGCAAAGGTAGTACCTGACTATGACAAGCAAGTTATTGAAATAACAAGTTTTACTAACTCAGAAAGAAGATCTGGTATCTTCAGATTATATGGCGAGGCAACAGTTGATGGCAAGCCATACAATGGAGCCGCTACAATCATAGTTAAAAGTGATGACAAAGTAGTCGAAAGAAAAGTTTACTTTAACGCAGGAAAAGTTGTAGCTAAGTATCTTGGCGGAGACTTTGCTCTTTCAAGAAGTAAATTCGAAGCAACACTTAAGATAAGAAACGAAGAAAAGACTATAAGATTTGGCAAGTATGGCGAGATACTCACAGAAGACTTAGAAGATATAAGAATCATAAGTCTTGAAAATACAGAGCGCCACTCAGGCATCTTTAGAGTAAATGCTTATATAGAAGCAAATGGCAAACCATACACAGGCTATACAACATTAGAAGTAGAAGCACTTGATGGCAAGACAATCACATCAAAGCTTTGGGCTAAAGAAGGCTACATTGTAAGAGAGTTCACAGTTGGATCCTTTGGATTGGGTCATGATGATTTTGTAGCAAGACTTACAGTAGGAAGCGAAAGAAAAGAACTACACTTCTCTTATGACTTAACAAAACCCGCTTATGGAACTAATCCTGTAGTGAAGATACTATACTTTAGAAATTCAGCTACAAGAACATCAGCTAGATTCACACTTACAGCCGAAGCCATGGTAGACGGAAAACCTTTTGATGGATATGCTACTATAACAACAGAGGGAAACGGCCGTAAACTTACAGACATTGTTAAATTTACAGACGGTAAAGCTCAAATCGAGTACACAGCTGGCAGATTTGCTAACTGGAGAAAAGAATTCACATCTACACTGAATATTTATGGTGAAGAAACATCCATTAAATATTCATATAATTAATATGATATAAGTGGCTTAGCCAATTATATAAATACATTAAGGGGAGGTTTACCTATGAAAAATTACAAGAATGTACTATCATTTGTCTTGGTATTGGCAATCTTAGTAACAGTATTTAGCCCTCTAGGCAGCGTAGTTAAAGCTGAATCCCAAAAGGATCAAGTTTTACTAGAAATTTCAGATTTAAAGGTCGATATTAAAAACGCCGTTCAAAGCGTTCAAGATATCGAGCCAAAGAATGCTGATGAAAAAGAACTTCTAGATAAGTATCATGAAGCTGCTAAAGACATCAACAGAGAGCTTGAAATAAGCGAAGAAAGAGTATCTGGTGCTGTACAAGGCATCGCAGACGGATCAGTTTATGATCTAACAACAATTCCAGTAAGAATACAACTTCTTATTAGAATCGGTCGCGCTATAAGATTTGCAACTACTGAACTTTCAAACAAAGTAGTAGCTGCTCACACTAAGATTGCAGAATATATCTTAACAGGTATATTATATGTAGTTAATCCATTCGCAAGCGAAGGACAAATCGTTGAGTACATGGAAAAATTTGAAGCACTTCAACAAGAATTACTTCAATATCCAGATCTTAGACCTGAAGATATAGCAACTATCTACAAGAAAGCTGCTTTTAGTAGAGAGTTATCAGAAGCAAGAAGAGTTTATAACAGTCAAAACAGCGTGACTAAACAATTTAGAGCAAGACCACTTAAAGAAGCCATCGACAACGCTTCTAGAATGTGGTGGAGAATTGATGTAACTTGCGGAGAACTTGATGCACAAGTCGAAAAAGTTCATGCTGAAATGGAAAAGATAACTGGACCAAAGGTTAGAGTAGACAGAATTGAATTTATGGAAGGACCAGCTGGATATATTACAATAGATAAAAAGACAAGAATCAGACCAGTTATATTCCCAAACGAAGTAAAGAATAAAGACGTCATCATTTACTCAGCTAATCCATATATCGCAAGAGTAAGCGCTGGAGAAATCATTCCACAAAAGACTGGATCAACTGAAATCATTGTTATTGCTAAAGATAACAACGTTCAAGGCAAATTTACATTATACGTTGTTGAACAAGGCGGATACATGGATCAAATCCCACCACTACAAGCAACAGGACAAAATTACGGCTACGATTTAAATCCAAACCCAAATCCAGGACACGACGATCAACCACCAATACAACATGACAAGACAATAGTAAAAAGCGTTGATTTTGCTACAGATAAAATCACTATGATAGTAGGAGACACTTATGATTTATCAGCTCAAGCACTAGTTTATCCAGTAGAAGCAGTTAATAAATCATTATCATACACTTCAGAAAACGATACTATAGCAACAGTTGACAAAACTACAGGACTTGTAAGAGCACTACACCCAGGACTAATAAAAGTATTTGCTACTTCTGAAAATGGAGTTAGAGGCTCAGTTTATGTAGAAGTAAAAGAAAGAAAATTAGAAGATAACATCGAAATTGTTAGAGTAGAAAACACTCAAAGAATAGCTGGTATCTTCTCTATCGAAGTAGAAGCTTTAAACAACGGCAAAGCATATAACGGTTATATGACAGTAGAGGTTACTTCTGGCAGCAAAACTTTAACAAAGAAAGTTTATATGAGCCAAGGAAAAGGCAGAGTAAAATTCAACGGATTTGAATTTTATGTATGGTTAAAAGATTTCCACGCAAAAGTAACAATTAAAGACCAAGTAAAAGAATTAGACTTCTCATACAGATAGTCTATAAATGAAAGGAGATAAAAAATGAAAAAACTTATGACAATCTTCTTAGCGTTATTATTAATGTTTAACACTGTATTAACTACAGTTGCATCAGCTAAGATAGTTAACGACGACGAAGCAGCCATTGGCGAAGACGACATTGATATCGAAGTAAACGATCTAGAAGTTTACAAAAGACAAGTTCAAGCTATAAGAGACGAAGCAAAAGACATCACACCACACAACAAAACAAACAGAGAAATGCTTGAAAACTTCAACGCAAAAACTGACGAATTAGAAGCTAACATTGAAAACTCATATGCACCAGAAGCAGTTGGCGGATTTGGTATGGGATTTGCACAAATCTACGACCTATCATCAATCCCTCAAAGATTAATGCTAGTTGGTAGACTATGTGTAGCAATGAGATTCGCAACAACAACATTAAGATACAAAGTTGACCAAGCTCACGTAGAAATCGCTGAATATGTATTCCAAGGTTTAGTAATCGCAGTAAGCCCATTCCATACAGTTGACGATATGAAAGCTTATATGGCTGAATTTGAAGCACTAAAAGCAAAACTTATAGGTTACCCAGATTTAACACCAAACGATACAGCTAACCTTTATGTAAGAAGCGACCTTGACCACAAGCTAGTTAAAGCTAGAGCACTTTACAGAACAGACCTTAAAGAAGCTCCTCAATACGTTTTAGACGACCTAAACAAGGTTATTAGAGAAGTTACTTCAATAAGACTTAGACCACAATCATTAGTTAGAGAAATCTATGAAGCATCAGATTTACTAGATGCAGCAGTAGGTAAAGCAATAGCTCAACTACAAAATGACCACAGAATTACTTCAACTGAAAGAAGCGACCTAAGAGAACACAGAAACTTAGCTAGAAAAGCTAGAATGAACGGAGACAAGAGAAAAGAATTAGGAGACGCTATAGATGGAGCTAACAAATTGCTTCTTCAAATAAGAGCATCTTCAAGACAAGTTCAAGAAATGATCGACACAATCAGAATGCTTCTTGACATGGGTCCAAGAAACTAATTATAGTTTTTATTAATAGTTAATAGCAATTAAATGAGAGAGTCTATATATCAATTTATATGGCTCTCTTTAATTTTGCATTTGATTTGCGCCCGTGCGAAGCACCAAGGTTCTTGACCTAAAGGGAGAGGTTCTTCAAACGAGCCCTTGAACTCGTTCCCTCCTCAGCAATGCTCACTTATTTTGCATTAAGTTGAGCCCTTTTGCTAGTTTCGAATTATTTTGTCGCTGCGACGTATGTTTATACGTCTCACTCGAAAAAATTCTGTACTACGCATAGCGTAAAGGTTCTCGGCCATTTATGGATGAGGTTCTTCAATCATCTCAACTTTTCTGCAAACTAAGAGTTTAAGTGACTTGTATAATTATATCAAGATTTCACTTCGTCCAATCATATCAGTGCGAAGCACCAAGGTTCTTAAGTCCATGCACCAAGAGAATGAGTTTGGCGATGTTCGATTGGCTATGCATGCCTTATGCCAGAGTTTACAAAGAGACGCAACGAAGTGAACGTCGATTTGATTAAACTTACGGCCTGGACCCATCCAAAGCTTTAGCTTTGATGATGGGTGAGGTTCTTCTTTTCTTCGCAAATCTAGTATGGCGACTGTCAATTTGATTTTTATCAAATCGCTATAAAAAAATGAAATAAAAAATTTTGTGATAATTACGGAATTAATACAATTTATTTCGAATGCTGCGTTCGTGAAAATCAATTTTCTCACTAAAACGCTTTGTATTTATATTGATCAAGAAATGCGCTGCTTTTGGAACATATCTTTTCTCACTAAAAACAGTTTTCTCTGAATGCTACGCTCGTGGAAATCACTTTTCTCGCTAATAATGCTGTTAAGCACAAAAAGAGACCAAAGACTAACTTTGATCTCAAAATATTTTTTATTAACTACTTAAAATAGAACGTGAAATATTTATTTTAATAAAATTTCTTTATTCACTAAATTTTTATCCATATACTCTGGATCATTGTCCGACCATGGGACTTCGCAGAGCAAGTGAGATGATTGAGCGAAGTGGACTGACGAAGCAAGCGCAGCGTACTAAGCGTACGTGAGCATTGCTGAGGAGGAACAAGCTCAAGTCGCTCACTTGAATGCGAACTATTTACTGAAAATAACTTTAAATGTAGTTCCTTCGCCCAAAGTACTCATAACATCTATCGTTCCACCCATATCCTCAACTATATGCTTAACAATGGCTAGGCCCAATCCTGTTGAGTTTGTATTTCTATTTCTTCCTTTGTCAACCATGTAGAAGCGTTCAAATATACGAGGGATCTCATCTTTCTCAAGGCCTATGCCTGTGTCTGTAATTTTGCTTATAATATTGTCAGCGCGTTTTTCGACCGAGATAATTATTTTGCCGCCATCTTTATTATACTTAATTGCGTTTGAAATTAAATTTCTGTAAAGCTCTGAAAGCATGCCAAGTGGCACGTTTTTCTTAAGCCCTTCTTCAATATGGCACTCGACTGATAAATTTTTCGCGTCAATTTTTCCTTTATATAGCTTTAAAACATCGTCGATGGTCTCTTTAATCGAAACTTCTTCTTCGCATCTTAGCTCTGGTTTTTCGTCAAGCTTTGATATCAATATGATATTTTCGATAAGTCTGAGCATTTGACCTGCTTCGTCAAAGATGATGCCGGAGAATTTTTTAATGTCTTCGTCCTTTACCATTCCATTCTTAATTAGCTCGGCGTAGCCAGATATCGATGTTAGTGGGCTCTTTAGCTCGTGCGAAACATTGGCAGAAAATTCGCGTCTAAGCTTTTCGGCCTTTTTCTCATCGTTTACATCAAGTACAAGCATGATGATGCCTGTAAGTGCGCTGCCGTTCTCAATTGGGGAAAGATATATTTTTAGGCTGTCTTCATCAGCCATAAGCTCGAAGCTCGAGGCTTTATGCGTTTTGACTAGTTCTTTCAATTTATCCGAAACTTCTTGGCTTCTTGTTAGTCTCACTATGTCCATGCCCGTATAATTAGTTTGCATATTTGACTTAAATAGCTTCTTCGATGCGTCGTTGAGCTGAACGACCTTTAAGTCGGTATCAATGAGTACCAAGCCTTCGTTCATGTTACGAAGTATCTCATTTACTGTTGATTCCTTAGTTTCAAGGCTTTCGATATAGCCTTTGATGTCTTTATTTTTTCTCTCTATAGTCCTTATGAATGGACTTAGTTCGTCGTAAACGTCAAGCTTCGCTGTATTGAAATCGTCTCTGTGTAAGTGTTCTGAAGCGTAATCGATAGGCAATAGCAGTTTGTCTACGAGTTTTTTGTTTATTAGTAAAAGCACTAGGATGAGTAGGATAGACATAAGTAGTATTAGTGGAACTGTCTTCATGAACTGACCAAGTATTGACTCTGTTTGCTTTGAAATTCTTACTACGTTTCCGTCTTGCATAAGCATTGCGTAGTAGTAAGTGTCTTTACCAAGAGTATTTGATAGCCTTACGTCCTTACCGACTTCGTCAGCAAGCGCTTCTTTAATCTCTTTTCTACCCGCATGGTTCTCCATATTTTTTGGATCTGTAAAATTGTCATAGATGACGTTTCCATCAGGGTCCACTACTGTCATACGGATATTATTTTTAAATGCGCCAATATTTTCAAGCGCGTCTAAATCCATGCTCGAGGCAAGTTTCAATTCATCTTGCAAATCTCTTAGCTCGTTTGCGCTAGTATTTTTGTATGTTATAAGCACTGTTAGCGAGACAGATATTAATATAGCTAGAAAAAAGCAGATGGCGTAGGTGATATTTAATTTTTTCTTCATTTAGCATCACCAACCTTGTAGCCAAGACTTCTGATAGTCTTGATAACGCCTTGATATGGCTCAATCTTGGATCTGATTGAAGCGATGTGAACGTCAACGGTTCTTGTTTCTCCTTCAAAATCGTAGCCCCAAATCTTTTCTATAAGTCTATCTCTAGTCAAAACGATGTTTGGATTTGATAGTAAAAAGTAGAGTAGCTCGAATTCTTTATATGTTAGAGAAATTTCGCGTCTATCGACTTTTGCGACTCTTTTGTCGTAGTCAAGCGTTATGCCTGCGTACTCAAGGACCTCGCCTTCACTCACTTTGCTGCGTCTAAGTAGGGCTCTGACCCTTGCTAATAGCTCAAGCACGCTAAATGGCTTTGTGATGTAGTCATCGGCGCCTCTATCGAGTCCAGTAATCTTGTCAAACTCAGTTGTTTTTGCAGTTAGCATTATCACAGGTATATTCTTTAGCGCAGCATCTTTTTTCATTCTATCAAGTATTTCAAGGCCGCTCATACCAGGCAGCATGATGTCGAGCATCACTAGTGTTGGCGTCTCTTTTTTTAGCGCGAGAAATAATTCATCGCTATTCTCAAAGCCTTGAGCCTTGTAATTTTCATTGTGCAGAGCATATAGAACTAATTCTCTAATGCTTCTGTCGTCTTCAACTATATAAATCATAGTTCCTCCTACTCATAGTGCTTTGCTGTGATTGAAAATACGCTCCAGTCCGCGATAGATTCTGCGTTGTCGCCAATTCTTTCGAAGTACTTCGATATTTGTATGATGTCTATAAGCCTTAGAGCGTCATCTTTTTTCTCGCCAATCTTGTCTACGACCTCTTTCATGACATGACTGAATAAATCGTCAATCTTGTCGTCAGAGGCGATGACCTTGTAGCTCTCTTCCAAATCGCCAGTGATAAAGGCGTCAATCGCGCTCTTTAACATCTTCTTAGTCGATAGGCACATATCCAAAATTTCTTCAGTGAAGTCCTCACCGATCATTACAAAATCAAGTAGGCCAGCGACTTCAATCACGTGTCCGCCAATCTTTTCAATATTTCTAATGATATTCAAAGTTGACGAAACAAATCTCAAATCCTTCGCAACCGGTTGCTGCGTCGACATAATCTTAAGGCAAAGCGTCTCGATGTTTCTGTTATACTCGCGAATTTCGTCCTCTTTATTGACAATATCGCGAAGCTGATCTTTTGTATCAGCACCATCCGCAGCCGTCTCTATAGTCACCTTCATGTCCATCAGCATCTTTTCAACGATAGCACTATATAAAATGATTTCATTTTTTAAATTTTCTAACTCGTTAATGTATCTTGTTCTTACCATAATTATACCCCTTTTTTAACCGAAACGACCAGTAATATAGTCTTCAGTCTTTTTATTTTTTGGATTTTGGAAAATGGTGCTCGTTTGATCTGATTCAATTATTTCTCCTTCAAAAAAGAAAGAGCAAAAGTCTGATATACGAGCCGCTTGCTGCATGTTGTGAGTCACTATGACGATGGTGTAGCGATCCTTAAGTGAGTCGCATAATTCTTCGATCTTAGATGTAGATATTGGGTCAAGGGCCGATGTTGGCTCGTCCATCAAGAGTACTTCTGGCTCAACAGCTAGCGCCCTTGCAATGCAGAGCCTTTGTTGCTGTCCTCCTGATATTTGAAGCGCATTTCTTTTTAATTTATCCTTTACTTCGTCCCAAAGAGCAGCACCTTGTAGTGACCTTTCTACGATGATGTCAAGGTCTTTTTTCTTTTTTATCCCGTGAACGCGAGGACCATAAGCAATGTTATCGTAGATAGACATGCTGAATGGGTTTGGCTGCTGAAAAACCATGCCGACTCTCTTACGAAGCTCGTTCACATCTACCTTTGGCGCGTAGATGTCCTCGCCATCTAAAGTGATTTCGCCAGTGATTTTTACACCATCGACAAGATCATTCATTCTATTTAAACTCTTTAATAGTGTTGACTTACCACAGCCAGATGGGCCGATGAAAGCCGTTATTTTGTTTTCAGGCATATCCATAGACACATTCTTTAGCGCCTGAAAATCACCATAAAAGAGGTCAACATTTTTAACTTCAATTTTATTCATTATTTCATAACCTTTCTTGATAATTTTGTTGATAGCATATTGATAATTACGACCACTATCAGTAAAACAAAGGCAGTTGCAAAACTTTCTTCAACGTGGAAACCTTCGTCACTTAGTACGTACATGTGTAGGGCAAGTGTCCTTCCTGATTCGTTAAGCGCTTTTGGCATGGCAGTTGCAGTACCTAGAGTGTAGATAAATGCAGCAGTTTCGCCGACGATTCTGCCTATTGAAAGTATGATACCAGCCAAAATTCCGTTTATAGCTGGAGGCAAAACTACTTTGAATATCGTCGATAGTTTTCCTGCGCCTAAACCAAAGGAGGCCTTTCTAAACGAGTCAGGCACAGCTAGTATCGCTTCTTCCGACGTTCTTATAATTATAGGTAGGACCATGATGATGGCGGTTAAGACGCACGCCATGATTGAGTATTGCATCTGAAGCTCATATACGAAGAAGATCATACCAAATAGACCGTAGATGATAGACGGGATACCTGCTAGAGACTCAGTACCAAGTCTAATAATCTTTACGATTTTCGAGCCTTTCTTGGCGTATTCACTTAGGTAGATGGCGCTCGCGACGCCTATAGGCACGGCTACTAGTAAAGTGAGAACAACAATTACAAGCGTTACAAAGAGGCTTGGCAGCATCGATACGTTCTCTGTTGTGTACTTAAGCGCAAATAACGATGGCTTCAAGTTTGGTATACCATTGATGGAGATGTAAAGGATTATGAAGACAAGAACCCCTAAAGTGAAGTAGGCAGCGAGCTTAATTAGTATTTTCAAAAATTTACTCATAATTCTTTTCACTTCCTTTAATAAAGTAGAATATAATGTTGATTATCAAAATAAAGATGAATAGGACCATGGCTGTTGCGATAAGTCCTTGTCTGTGCTTTGGTGTAGCGTATGCCATCTCTATAACTATGTTTGTTGTTAAGGTTCTAACCCCTTGAGTAATGGAAGTCGGTATTCTTGGCTGATTACCCGCGATTAAGTAAACAGCCATAGTTTCACCTATCGCTCTACCTATACCTAGGATAAAAGATGAGATGATTCCGCTCTTTGCGGCAGGTACAACGACTTTAAATATGCTTATTTCCTTGCTTGCGCCGAGTGCTACTGAACCTTGATAGAAGGCTTTTGGGACGGCCATTAATGATGCCTCGCAAATGGAGATTATAGTTGGAAGTATCATTATTCCTAGAAGTAGGGAAGCCGTTATTATATTCATGCCGTCACCGCCAAACGCGCTTCTTATTAAAGGCACAATAACAACAAGGGCAAAGAAACCATATACAATTGAAGGGATGCCCGCCATTAGCTGAACGGCTGGCTCAAGTATTTTGTAAGCTTTTTTATTGGCGTAGAATGCCATATATATGGCGGTCAAAAGCCCTATAGGTAGGCCTATGATGATGGCTCCGAGAGTTGTATACACACTTCCAACTACCATTGACACGATACCGTAAGATGCGGGAACGTTTCTAGGAGCCCATACTTTGCCAAATAAAAATGCTTTTAGTCCATATTCTTTTACAAAGGGAATGCCACTTGAAAAGATGAAGTAGCATATTAGTAAAAGAGCAAAGACTGAGATAAGAGAGATGACAAAGAAGAAATACTTCATGAAAGTCTCTTTAAAATTTTTGTTCATAATTACTCCTTATATAATTATGGAGGGCTCAAATCTGGCCCTCCTCGTGTAGTACTAATTTATTTTAATTATTTTATATCTCCCCAAGTTTTGATATCTCCTACGAAGATGGCCTTGATTTGATCAAGACTTAGGTCTTCGCAAGCGTTGTCGTTGTGAACTATAACAGCGATACCGTCTTTGGCGATAACTACATTTGTTAATTCAGCCTTTTCTTCATCAGATAGATCTCTTGATGCCATACCTAAATCAGCTGCACCTTCGATAGCTGCTTGGATACCAGCAGATGAACCAGTTGATTGGATTTCGATCTTAACGTCTGGATACATTTCCATGTATTTTTCAGCAAACTTTTCCATAAGTGGAGTAACAGATGTTGAACCACCTACAACAAGCTTACCACTTTGAGAATTTTGTTTGTATTCACTAGCTGCAGTGTCAACTTGAACGTATTTATTTTCAAGAACCATTTCTTGGCCTTCCTTAGACATCATAAAGTCGATGAAGTCTTTCTTAAGTCCGTCTAGCTCACCTTTATAAACAATGTTGAATGGTCTTGCGATCTTGTATGAACCGTCTAAAACGTTTTCAGCGCTTGCTTCTACGCCTTCAACCTTGACAGCCTTAACGCTATCGTTTAAAGATCCTAAAGAGATGTAGCCGATTGCGTTTTTGTCGCCGTTAACAGTCATTAGAACAGCGTTAGTAGATTTTTGAACAACAGCGTCAACAGTAGTTTTGTCAACTTTTGTGTCACCGTCTTTTTCTTCGATGCCAGTGATTTCGATGAAAGCTCCTCTAGTACCAGAACCGTCTTCTCTTGAGATTACAGTGATAGGTTCGTTAGAAGCTTCAGGTGCTTTTTCTTCAGTTTTTTCTTCAGTCTTTTCTTCTGTTTTTGTTTCAGTAGCTGTTTCCTCTGGTTTGTCCTCGCCCTTAGAGCAAGCTACTAGTGATAGAGCTAATACAAGTACTAGCATTAATGAAATAAATTTTTTTGTCATTTTAAATAACACTCCTTTAAATGATTTTTACAAATTGATTATAGGGTTATTATGTAAAGGAAGTATGTATGAAGTGTAAAGATTATGTAAAATATGTAAAATAACCAAAATTTTGCATTCGATTTGCGATCTTGGCTAGTTTCGAATTATTTTGTCTGCGCGGAGTGCTCTTGCACACGTTAAGTCCATGCACCAAGAGAACGAGTGTTAGCGATGTTCGATTGGCTATGCATGCCTTATGCCAGAGTTTACAAAGAGACGGAGCATAGCGAACGTCGATTTGATTAAACTTACGGCCACTCCAAAAAATTCTGTACAACGCCAATCTCAGCATAGCGCAAAGGTTCTCGGCCATTTATGGGCGAGGTTCTTCATCGCTCTGCAAAATTATGTAGTAACGATTCAGATGCGTCATTTCACAAAACACTTTCCGTTCTGATTTAGAGCTAAGATTATTTGTAGTTCTTATAAAAATTATATAGACAGCTCAGAAAAAATAAGTACAGCAACTATTTAATTAGAAAATTGATTTTCACGAGCGCAGCCTTCGGAGAAAACTGCCTTAATTTCTTAGCGCAACGAACCGCCCGTGGGCTCATCTAGTGAAACGAATATGAGACCACAGATGAGTAAGCTTAGAAATTATCAGTTTTCGTAGACGTAGCAAGCGAAGGAAAACAATTTTCGATGTATGTTAAAATCAAAACCATTTTCAAAAATCAAATGCCTATATATAATAGGAAGACATTTTTACAAAAGTCTTCTTTCGATCAAAAATACTCACGTATTTTAAATCTATGGAAAGAGAAGTATTAAAAACTATATATCACTCGTCCACGTAAAAAATAAAATTGCCATAGCCATTATCATTATTAAATTTCTTGTATTTTAATCAAAAATAAGGTATAATAAAGGGTGAAGTAATTTAAAGAGGGTGAAAATATGGGATTATTCTCAAAAATATTTGGCTCTACATCTGATAGGGCTATTAAAAAGAACAGATCACAAGTTGATGAAGTTATGGCTTTGGAGGATTCTTACTCTAAGCTATCTGACGAAGAATTAAAGGACAATACTAATAAATTAAAGGAAAGACTTAAGGGCGGCGAAACGCTTGATGACATTTTACCTGAGGCTTTTGCAACTGTTAGGGAAGCTTCTAAGAGGGTTCTAGGCATGACGCCATACAAGGTGCAAGTCGAAGGCGGCATCATTTTGCATCAAGGCCGCATCGCTGAGATGAAAACTGGTGAAGGTAAAACTTTGGTTGAGACTATGCCGGCCTACCTTAATGCGCTTGAGGGCAAGGGCGTACACATCGTTACTGTAAACGATTACCTTGCAAAGCGTGACAGGGACTGGATGGGCAAGATTTTTGAATTCCTTGGTCTATCTGTTGGCTGCATTATTCATGATATGCCTAAAGATGAGAGGAAAGTGGCTTACGCGTCTGACATAACTTATGGTACTAACAATGAATTTGGCTTTGACTACCTAAAGGACAACATGGTTATCTACAAGGAAAATATGGTGCAAAGAGAGCTAAATTACGCGATTGTCGACGAAGTTGACTCTATATTGATAGATGAGGCAAGAACACCACTTATCATTTCTGGTCAAGGCGATAAGTCTACTGACCTTTACGAGCTTGCCAAAACTTTTGTCTCAAGGCTATCGGTTAGGGTGCAAGACCCTGATGAAAAGATTGACCCGCTTGATAGATTTGTTAAGCAAGAGGAAGAAGAGGAAGAGACTAAGGACTATATTGTCAATGAAAAGGAAAGAACTGTGCTATTAACAGAGCTTGGTACTAAGAAGGCGGAAGAATTTTTTAAGGTCGAAAACCTTTCTGATATTGAGAATATGGAGATAATCCATCATATCAATCAAGCGATGAAGGCTAGAAGTCTTATGAAGAAGGACAAGGACTACGTTGTGAAAGATGGCGAGATCATCATCGTTGACGAGTTTACTGGCCGTTTGATGTTTGGTAGACGCTACTCGGATGGTCTACATCAAGCAATTGAGGCGAAGGAAGGTCTTGAGGTTAGGAGCGAGTCGAAGACTTTGGCGACTATTACTTTCCAAAACTACTTTAGAATGTACAAAAAACTTTCGGGTATGACTGGTACTGCGAAGACTGAAGAGGAGGAATTCCAAGACATCTACCACATGGACGTTATTGAGATACCGACTAACAAGCCGGTTATAAGACAAGATAATCCTGATGAGATTTATAGGACTGAGGGCGAAAAATTCGGCGCAGTTATTGATGATATCAAGGCTAGACACGAAACGGGTCAACCGGTTCTAGTCGGAACTATATCCATAGAAAAGTCGGAAGAACTATCGAAACTACTTAAAAAGACTGGCATCAAGCATGAGGTCTTAAACGCGAAGTTCCACGACAAAGAAGCTGAGATAGTTGCTCAAGCTGGACGTTTGGGCCAAGTTACTATCGCGACTAACATGGCGGGCCGTGGTACCGACATCATCTTAGGCGGTAACCCTGAGTTTATGGCGAAGCAAGCGATGAGAAGAAAGGGTCTATCTGAAGAAGAGATGGCTCAAGTTGACTCTCACGAGGATACAAAGGATACTGAAGTTTTAAAGAATAGAAAAGAGTACGAAGACTTTGTTGAACAATACAAGGATGAACTTCAAGAGGAAAAGGCTAAGGTTATTGCAGCAGGCGGCCTACACATCATCGGTACTGAAAGACACGAGTCAAGACGTATCGACAACCAACTTCGTGGTCGTGCTGGTAGACAAGGCGACCCTGGTTCATCAACATTTTATATATCGGCTGAGGACGATTTGATGCGTCTATTTGGCGGAGACAGATTTAAAAACGCCATCGACATGATGAATATGCCTGAGGGTGATTCAATTAAATCACCGCTATTGACAAAGCTAATCGAGTCAGCTCAAAGAAAGGTCGAAGGAAATAACTACGGAATCAGAAAGCACGTACTTAAATACGATGACGTAATGAACAAGCAAAGAGAAGTTATCTATACTGAAAGAAAGAAACTTCTTGATGGCGCTGATTTTAGGGACAATATCGTTGCCATGATCAAGGATGTCATAGCTAGTTTTGTTAACACAATGTGTTTCGAAAAAGAAGACTGTGGCGACTGGGACTTCAAGAGCTTATTTATGCACCTTAAAGCCATTTTCGATATAGACATGGAAGATATTAGTGGTCTAAACATAAAGGACGTTCACAAAGACGAGCTTATAGACATGCTTACAGAGCACGCATTAAAAAAATATGAGGCGAAGGAAAGGGAATTTACTCCTGAAAAATTCAGAGAAGTAGAAAGAATCGTGCTTTTACAAGTTGTTGACGACAAGTGGATGGATCACATCGATGCGATGGATCAGTTGAAACAAGGTATTGGACTTAGGTCTATGGCGCAAGAGGACCCTGCTAGAGCCTATGCAATTGAAGGCTTTGACATGTTCGAGGCGATGAACGAAGCGATCAAGGAAGATACTTTAAGAATTTTATTCCACGTTGAAGATCCAAGCAAGGTTAAGAGAAAAGAACAAAATAAGAATATAAAGGAAGGTTTTGAAGGCGATAATGCTGGCGAAAAGAAGAAGCCATTCGTTAGAAAAACTAAAAAGATAGGCAGGAACGATCCTTGCCCATGCGGAAGCGGCAAGAAATACAAAAACTGCTGCGGAAAGGACGAGTAATGAAGACTTTACAAGAGTATAAAGAAGATTACGCGGATTTTAATGAAAGATATATAAAGTTAGGAGACTATCTTTGACGTTCGTAGTCTAAAAGAGACTAAGGATAAGCTTGAGAAAAAGATGGCTGAGCCGTCATTCTGGGACGATAAAGATGCCGCAGATAAAGTTATAGACGAGCTTAAAGACATTAATACGCCTCTAGGAACTTATGAGGAGATAGGCTCAAATCTTGAGGACATGAGTGTCTATATAGAGCTATACGAAGAAGAAAGACCCGATAATTACAAGGCTCTACATGATTTATCAGAAACTATTGACAATGCGCTCGAAGAACTTAAAGTCAGGACGCTACTAGATGGCGAATATGATAAGAATGGCGCGGTCGTCTCGATACACGCAGGTACTGGCGGCACCGACGCTCAAGATTGGGCGGAGATGCTCTACCGCATGTATACGAGATGGGCAGCCGATCATGAGTATAAACTTGAGGTCATCGATTATCTAGCGGATACTGAAGGCGGCATAAGAAGCGTTTATTTCAAGGTTCTTGGTGCCTACGCTTATGGTTTTTTAAAGGCAGAGCGCGGGGTTCACAGACTTGTTAGGATATCGCCATTCGACGCGCAAAAGAAGAGGCACACAAGTTTTGCCTCGGTCGACGTCTTTCCTGACATAGATGAAAATATTGTGATAGATATAAAAGAAGAGGATTTAAAGATAGACTACTACCGCTCACAAGGCGCTGGCGGTCAATCCGTAAACACTACTGATTCAGCGGTTCGTATCACGCATATACCAACTGGTGTGGTCGCGACTTGCCAAAACGAAAGAAGCCAAAAGCAAAATAAAGAGGTTGCCCTACGTATTTTGTACGGCAAACTTGTTCAGCTCAAGGAAGAAGAGCGCAAAAAGACCATAGATGAGCTTACGGGCGACTACTCACAAATTGCGTGGGGCTCGCAAATTAGGTCTTACATCTTCAATCCGTACATGCTTGTCAAGGACCATAGGACAGATGTAGAGAACTTTGATGTACAAAAAGTCATTGACGGCGACATCGACAAATTTATCTACGCTTACCTTGATCACGTGAGGGAGGCATAGCATGAGAGAAGTACTGAAAACACTTGATGATACAAGGCGCGCCGCTGAGCATATAGCTAAGAAAATAAATATTGGCGACATAATTCTTTTAAAAGGGGAAATGGGCGCCGGCAAGACAACCATCACCAAGACCATAGTCAAGGCACTTGGTTCAGATGCTTACGTAACAAGCCCGACCTTCGCCATAATGAACGTGTATAAGGCGCCGGAGATGGCGATTTATCATTTTGATCTATATAGACTAACAAAGTCCATGGATCTAGATACGCTAGGACTTGATGACTACCTATACGATAGTGGCGCAATTAGCCTGATTGAGTGGCCTGAAGCGATTGAAAATGAGTTCAAAGACGCAAAAAAGATAAGCCTAATTAAGGACGGCGAGAGCCGAATTTTAGAAACAAATTTTGATTTTTAGAGGTTATATGAAGATTTTAAGTTTAGACAGTTCAAGTAGATATATAAGCGCGGCGCTTGCAGTTGACGGCGTTGTGAGAGGCGAGTTCAACGTTTCATACGACAGAAGCGCCTCAGAAAAGCTTGCCCTGATGGCAAAGGAGATTTTAGACATCTTTGGTCTAAAAGTGGACGAGATTGATGCCTTTGCTGTTTCGAAGGGACCAGGTTCATTCACAGGACTTAGGATAGCCGCCGCCATGATTAAGGCGTTCAGCTTTAAGGACGATAAGCCGATTTATACAGTATCTTCGCTTAAGGCGATGAGCTATCGCTACAAGGGTCTTAAATACATCGTTCCAGCGATTGACGCGAGACGCGATAGAGCCTTTGCGGCGCTTTATAGCTACGAAAATTCTTTTGAGCTAGTGAATGAGGAGCGCATATACACTTTGGATGAGCTTATTAGCCTTGTGAATGGACTTCGCGGCACTATCATTATGCCGGGCGATTTCCATGGAAAATATAAGGAAAAGTTTGGGGATAATGTTGTGGCAGGCGTTTATAGAGAGAACGAACCCATCGCAAAAGAAGTCCTTGACTACGTCATAGACCACATCGATGAGATGAGAGCCGAAGATAGATATGGCGCGATACCAATTTATATGAAGTCGTCGCAAGCCGAGGAAGATAAAAAGTGATTAGAAGGGCTGAACTTAGCGACTTAAATGCAATTTATGAGATTTTATCAAAAACCGATGACCCATGGACAGTCGGCGTCGTGGAAAGCGAGCTAAAAAGTGAAAGCTCCAAGGCCTTTGTATACCTAGGCGATGAGGGAGCTGTGCAAGGCTTTGTTGACATCAAGATTTTGTATGACGAGGCAGACCTGATGCACATAGCGGTCTCAGAAGATATGAGGGGTCAAGGCATAGGAGCAAAACTATTGGCCCATGCAATTGAAGAAGCCGAAGGCAAAGCCATTGCCTTAGAAGTTCGAAAAAGCAATTTTAAAGCGATAAATTTATACGAAAAATACGATTTTTTAAGAGAAGGCACTCGCAAAAACTATTACCATGGTGAAGATGCAGTGCTTATGTGGAGGAGAAAGTGAAACATTTAGCGATAGAAAGTTCATGCGATGAGACATCGATCGCCATATTGGACGACTTAGAAGTTTTGTCAAATGTCATAGCAACGCAAATATCAACGCACAGAGAATTCGGGGGCGTAGTGCCTGAAATAGCGTCAAGAATGCATATCGAAGCGATTTCAGGGGTTTTGGAAGAGGCACTAGCTGAGGCAAAAACTGACTTATCCGAGATCGAATTTATCTCTGTAACGAGGGGACCGGGACTGATCGGAGCCCTGCTTGTTGGCGTGTCATTTGCAAAAGCCTTGGCAATGTCCTTGGACGTGCCGATAGTGCCAGTCAATCACATGAAGGGACACATCGCAGCAAATTACATAACGACAGAGGGCCTAAAGCCGCCATTCGTCTCGCTAGTCGTTTCAGGCGGACACACCTACCTTGTCAATATGAAGGATTACTACGACTACGACTTAGTTGGAAGGACACTTGATGACGCAGCAGGAGAATCCTTCGACAAAGTTGCCAGAGCCTTGGGACTACCTTATCCGGGCGGACCAGAGATAGAAAAACTGGCAAAGGAAGGAAATTCAGATGCTATCGAGCTTCCACGAGTTATGATGAAGTCTGGCGACTATAATTTTAGTTTTTCGGGATTAAAAACAGCCGTGCTAAATTATCTGCATAATGAGGAGCAAAGAGGCCAAGAAGTGAATAAAGCAGACGTTGCAGCCTCCTTCCAAAAAGCCGCAGTTGATGTACTCGCGAAAAAGGCAGTCGATTTAAGAGATGAGCTAGGCTATGACAAGATAGTATTAGCAGGCGGCGTATCGAACAACAAGGCCCTACGCGAGGCACTAGCTAAGGAAGAGAAGGCACATGGCTTTAAATTATATTATCCAAAGCCAGTTTATACCACAGATAATGCCGCGATGATAGCTGCACAAGGGTATTTAGAATATTTGAAAAATAAGCAGGGGTTGGATTTAGATTTTGAAGTGGATCCAAATCTTGGTTTATAAATACTTTTGCATTCGATTTGCGATCTTGGCTAGTTTCGAATTATTTTGTCGCTGCGGAGTGCTCTAGCACACCTCACTCCAAAAAATTCTGTACAACGCCAATCTCATCAAATCGCTCTGCAAAATTATCTCGTTTGCTCTGCAAAATTGACCGATAAAACTGTTTATTAAAATTTTCCTACAAAATTGTTTGGAGAAAATGTGAGTAAACAAAAAAATCTAAAAGCAAATAAATTAAACAATTATACTCAATAAAAGAGGGCACTATGCTCTCTTTTTTTGTGTTAGTATTTGATTTTTTGCTCAAGTGAAGTTTAATCAAAAATATTTTTCAAAAATTAAATGCGAAAAAAACTAAAATTTTAAAAAGATATTCTCATAATAATTATAATTTCTTAGGAAAAGAAGAACCCCGTCCATAAATGGCCGAGAACCTTACTGCTACGCATCGTGATGATTGGGCGAAATGGAGCTTTGAAGCAAGCGGAGTGTAATCAAAAAAGCTAAAATTTAATCGATCCACATCAAAATAAATAAATTCTTTCAGCAGAAGAAGAACCTAGTACATTGAAATGTACTAGAACCTTTACGCTACGATGAATAAGGCGAAGTACAGCGAACGCCCGAATGAGGTGTAATCAAAAAATTTTCGCAGAGCGATGAAGAACCTCGCCCATAAATGGCCGAGAACCTTTGCGCTATGCTGAGATTGGCGTTTGAACACAAAAAAAGCTAATATTTAAAAAGATAGTCTCATAATAATTATAATTTCTTAGGAAAAACTAGATGATTGCGCGAAATGGAGCTTTGAGGCAAGCGGAGTGTACAAAAGTACTCGAGCATTGATGAAAAGCGAATGAGCGCAAGGGCTAGTTTTAACAAGAAATTAACAAATAAAAATAGCTAGTAGATCAAATACTAGCTATCCATCCCTTGACGATTTCCTTTAGGTTCAATCATCGCTTTAACAACTTCCTTTCGTTCGTGTGCTTCAAAAGAACATCTTATACATCCTTTCTTAGCGATCTTACTTTGTAGATTCATCCATATGCACTTCATTGTTTAATTTTCACCTTGAAAAGATAAGTAAATCTCCCTTAAGAGATGAATAAAAGTCTTTTCATAGTCGTGACCTTTAACACATGTCATCTACCATCGTCATAAATATTAAATTTTATTTCTAAATTACCTCCACTAATAAATATCTTATTCTTCTTATATAAGAATTAAGAGAATATGATTAAACAAGCACTCTTGCAGCCATCGCCGCTTGAGGTTCATCTAATTAGACTTTATTTACCTTTGATCCGCTTTCGCTCTCAAATAGTAAAACTTAAGTCATTCATTCCTTGCTAAAATATTTAGCTTCGTATCTATATAAAGTCAAGGGATGGAGCTAATTTTCTTTTTCAATAGATGTTATCCATCTATCTTGGTTATAGTATAGCATGCTAAATCGATTTTGTCAAGTACTTTTTTTAAAATTCATACTTTAGTAGTACGTTTTTCCGTTAAAACGGCAATATCATTCATAAATCTTTATAAAAACATTGAAAGTATAGATAAATTTTATAGCTTTGGGTATATATAGGCGGGTGATGATATGAAAATAGAAATAAAAAATAAAGCAGCGGCAAGACTTAACGAGCTTGGCGTTAAGGAAAATACAGAAAAGGCCCTACGCATCAGGGTTTTAAACTACTCCTGAAGGGGCGCCATCTATGGCGTGACTTTGGATAAGTCAGATGAAAACGACATAATCATGGACGTTGATGGTTTTAAAATTTGTGTGAACAAGAATATGGATTATATTGAGAAATTTACGATTGATTATTCGACGAACCCGTTGGCTAAGGGCTTTCAAGTCTACGTTGATTAAATTTTGCGTTCGAATTGCGCCTAAGGCTTGTTTCGCTCGCTTCCTCCTTGCGGAGTACTTGTATGTACACCTCAGTCGGTCGCTCGCTGTACTTCGCCTTATCCATCATAGCGCAAAGGTTCACGCCCAGTTATGGACGGGGTTCTTCTTTTCCTAAGAACTTTAGTGTGCTTAGGCTCAGTAACATGAATAATTAAATAAATTATTTAAAAGCACTTGACAAAATCTATAAAATTAATTAAAATAATTATATAATAAATACATGGGAATGAAGTTCTCCCACAAAATGAAACCGCTATAAGCTGATGACTTCTGTTTTTACAGGAGCAGCAGCTTTTTTTGTGGCTTCTAGAAGATTATAATAAAAAGAAAATAATTGTAAGAAGAAAATATTTTTGCTAAGAAATTTGATGGATGAAGCGATGTGGAGTTTTGAGACAAGCGGAGTGTACACGTAAGTACTCGAGCATTGTCGAAAAACGAACAAGCTTCAGGCGCAAATTTATAGCAAAAGAAAGGAGTTTTTATGATACAATCACTCGCATTTATATTATTATTAGGCTTAATACTAGCAGAAGTTTCAAAACGTCTCAAGCTGCCACGCATAGTCGGCATGCTATTTACAGGGATTCTCTTAGGTCCCTTCGTACTAAACCTCTTAGACCCAAAAATCCTATCGATTTCGGCTGAACTAAGGCAAATCGCTCTACTCATCATACTGATCAAGGCAGGACTATCCTTAGACTTAAGCGACTTAAAAAAAGCAAGCAGACCAGCACTTTTACTAAGTTTTTTGCCAGCGACCTTCGAAATTTTGGGCTATGCACTTCTTGCACCCATTTTGTTAAAAATTCGTGCCATTGACGCCTTGCTTATGGGCGCCGTACTAAGCGCAGTCTCACCTGCAGTCGTTGTGCCTCGTATGTCCATGCTCATGGATGAGGGCTACGGCACGAAAAAAGCAATACCGCAAATGATTATGGCGGGTGCATCCATGGACGACATCTACGTAATTGTTCTATTTACAAGCTTTTTAGGCATGGCAATGGGTAAAGGCGTTGACCTAAGTAAATTCGCCGCGATACCCATCAGCATAGTTCTAGGCATTGCAATAGGCGCGGTCTTTGGGCTTGTGGCGAGCTTTGTCTTTGAAAAATCATTTTCAAAAAAACATCTAATAAGAAATAGCATGAAGGCTCTAATCATCATGGCACTAAGCTTTTTACTCGTTGCAACCGAGGGACTACTTAAGGGAAAAGTCGCAATTTCCTCGCTTATAGCCGTCGTTACCATGGCGATGACCATCAGAATAAAGAGTGTGGAGAGCGTTTCCTCGAGACTTTCGTCAAAATTCGCTAAGCTTTGGATAGCTGCCGAGATAATGCTTTTTGTGCTTGTTGGAGCCGAGGTAGACATACGCTACACACTAGACGCTGGGCTCATGGCTGTCGTCATGATATTTTTAGCGCTTGCGTTTAGAACAGTCGGGGTAATCATCTCAACCGCAGGTACTGGACTTAATAAGAAGGAAAAACTATTCACAGTTTTTAGTTATCTACCGAAAGCGACAGTGCAAGCAGCGATAGGCTCTGTGCCACTAGCTATGGGACTTGAAAGCGGCAAGATAATTTTATCAGTCGCAGCACTTGCGATACTTATTACTGCACCACTTGGAGCGACGATGATGGATTTGACCTATAAAAAATTCTTAGAGAAATAAGCTAGCAGTAAAACTAATATATTAAATTAAACAAAATAAAACAAAACAAGGGCATATGGTCTAGACCATATGCCCATTCTTATTATTAAATGTATTTATTAATTTAATGATACTTCTGGATTGTCCTTATCTAATATGTGTACTGCCACATCAGCATTTAAGTACTTAGTAAGGTTTTCTTTCAAAAATTCAAGAGCACCTTCAAGCGCATCATATCTATCCGGATCAACTAGCTCCATAATCATGAAAGCGTTCTCAGTATCCTCTGTAATCATGGTTCTGATGCCATCACGCCAGTTAAAGCATCTGCAGATAGCACCCTTGTCGTCCTTGTAGCAAAGTTCGCCCTCATAAGTCTCAGACGGATCCTCACCTATAGCTTGAAATTCATCGCCGCCCTCAGTGATAGTTAATTTTAAATCGCCAACGAACTTGTCAGAGTCTTCAGCACCGCATGGAAGCGCAAACTTAAGCGATGCAGCGTTATAGATGTCAACTAAAGTATTGATCGAGCCAACGATGTTGCCCTTAGAAAGTCTCTTTAAAAGCGCTTCAATCGAGCATCTTGCGCCTTTTTTAGTCTTAAACTTCTTGTAAGCCTCTCTCCAAACAGCTACCTCTTTATTCTCACTAAGCTGTCCAGCTACAAGATATTTTTCAGCCTCATCATTCGCATCAAGCAGCATCTTTTTTACTTCAATCGGGCTTTCGTCCGAATTTTCCATGTTCTTAATTAGAATTACCCCAAGCTTCGCCTCAGGAAATAATTCAAAAAAGCTTTTGTCCGCTATAAATTTACTCATTTCTTCCTCCTTAAATATTTTCTCGTTGTACTTATTATAACATAAAGAGACGTTATTTGCAAAACCATAATTATAGTATAGCCACTTCGTCTATTTATATGCAAAATGAAAAATAGGGGGAACTTTCCCCTTAATTTTCAGTCAGCTTATTAAAATTATTTAATTTATTTAAGTTAAACTTAAAAATATGATATAATAAGATTAAATAATTTTAGATTGAATCCAAAATGTTTTTTGTTGAATGGAGGAAGAAAGTGAATAGGCAAGAATGCTTGTGGGATATATGGGATAGTAGAATTCCTGTACAAAAAAGTCTTTACTTAAAAGATGATGAAATCATATATTATAATCTTGATAATTTTGTTGCGGAGCCTGATAAGCTAAAGATGTTAGATTTATTTTGTGGTGCGGGCGGTTTTGCTGTAGGCTGTTCATGGGCCGGATTTCAGTCTATATTTGCAGTTGATCACTTTGCACCAGCAATTAAGACGTGGCGTAGGAACCACCCTAATGGAATTGCTTGTTTAGGAAATATTAAAAATTTAAATCCTAAAGAAGTAAAATTGCTTTTAGAAAAAAAAGGTATAGAACATGTTGATTTAATAACTGGCGGTGTTCCATGTCAAGGTTTTTCAATCTCTAATAGAAAACATAACGATAATGATGAAAGAAATTTTTTATTTATTGAGTATATGGAATTTGTGAGAGAATTTATGCCAACATGTATAATCTTAGAAAATGTGTCAGGTATGAGAAGTACTGCGTCAGGTCATTTTGAGCGGGCAATAAAAGAGAGTATGGAAAATCTTGGATATGTAGTTTCCATAAATCTTGTAAATGCTGCTAATTATGGTGTACCACAAATGCGACAAAGACTTATTTTTGTCGGAATTCAAAAGGATTGTGGAATGAGTATCCCATATATTTTTCCAGAAGGAAGATATAAAGAAAAATTTCGTACTGTTGAAGAAGCAATATCTGATTTGCCACCGTTAGGAAATAATGAATCAGCAAGTAATTATGCATGTGAGCCTTTAAATGAATATCAAAAGCTAATGCGAGGTCTTGGGGTTATAAAGGATATTAAAAATTTAGATCGTGTATATAATCACGTTGCACCAAATCATACACAACAAACTATAGACAAAATAGCTTCTACTTTGCAAGGTCAACCTATGTATACTAAATTTAAACAAAGAATAAGACTAAGAATGGATGCACCAAGCCCTACTCAACTAGCTGGAGGCATTAGACCTCAGTTTCAGTTTGGACACCCAACACAGCCAAGAGGCTTATCGATTAGAGAAAGAGCTAGGATACAAAGTTTTCCAGATAGCTATATATTTGAGGGAGGAGTTGTACAGGAGCGTGTTCAAACAGGGAATGCTGTGCCACCGCTTTTAATTTATAATATTGTTAAGCCAATTGCTGATGAGATTAAATCTATGAAAGGAGAATAGAATATGTATAGAATTTGGTATAGTACTGAGAGTTTTGTAGATTTTATTATTGATAAAACTTTGTTAGCTAAAAAAGATGTTATAAAGAAAAAAATGTATGAAAGTGATGCTAATAATCCTAACAATTTTCACAAGATGCCAGATCATATTAGAAAGATTTTATATTTAGATGCACCTGATTTAATAGTTGAAAAAGATGATGAGCCAGTTTTTTCTATAGAAGTAACTACTGAAGCTGGTACTGGGCACAATGTTTTTCAAAGATTTGCTAGATTAGCTGCTTCTGTAGAAAATAATGTGCCTACTATATATATTTATCCAGAAGCGAAAATAATATCTAGAACGAAAGTATCTGAGAAATGGGATATGATAAATCCTTTGATATTTAATGCTCTTGAATCGGTAATGAGTGTTTATAATATACCAGCACTATTATATTACTTCCCTACAGATGATATTAATAAATATCGTGATAATGTTAAAAGTGCGCCACATATAAAAAGCAGAGGGCTATGTTTTGATTCTAATATAATAAAATACACAGGATGTCCTGACTCATCAGCAGACAGTATGATTAATATGTTTGAAGCTTTAAATGAAATAATTGAGGAAACAGAGAAAAAAGGTGTTATTGCAGCCCGTAAAGATCTTTTAAAAAAGTTAGTTATACGCAAGCAACGCAGGTTTATGAATAAGGAATATAATAAAAAAATTGAAAACAAACTTTTAGAAAACATGTCTCCTATGTCAGCTGTAGTAGAAATACCAACTTTGTATCTAATAAATTATTTATCCAAATATGAAACTAATGGCTATAAAATTGGAGAATTATTAAGAAATCGAGAGGTATCGTGTTTATATCAGGTAAATGCTGCATTTAGAGGGGATCCATATCCAGGCTGTCTTTCTGCGATAGACTATATGGTATGCAGAGAGGGAATGACTTATGAAGACAGAAAAAAGAACCTTATTATGGTATGGGGGTTAATCAATGTCGATGAGAAGAATCAAACTATAAGCATAACAAATGATAAGAATTCAAGCATTAAAGATTTTTTTTCGGCAGTACAAAGTAGTTCCAGATTAAATTTATTGACTAAAAATTATAATGATTTGAAGAGCAAAGATATACCTAGATATTTTATGCAAGCTAGGTATGGTTCAACATATTCTAAGGTTAAACATATTAGAGTTTATTCCTACTTTGCAGATGCGATTCTTTTTCCTGATGGCTCTTTATGGAGGGATGCTTAATGACAGAAGAAAATGTTACAAAAACTTTATTGAATTGGCTGATAAAACGAAATTGGCAAATAGTATGTTTTGATTTTCCGCAAAGCGGTACTGGAATACTGCTACATCCAAATAATAAAAGTTCTGAAAAAAATAAAGATTCAATAAATGTTGATATTGTAGCGGTCAGAGACAATATTTGTGTGTTTTTAGAAAATAAAAATAGATTTTGCTATTCTGATTATAAAAAAATTAATTTTTTAATTAATGAAAATGAGTATTCAAAATCAATAGAGAACCTATTATCAGATTATACTGTTGATAAGATATACTATGGAATTGGAATACCATCAAACAAACATTCTAAACAATCAAAGGATTCGGAAAAACTTGTAGATTTTATTTTAGGAGTGGAAGAAACTGGTGGTGTTTCAGTATTATATAATCCTAAATTAGTTAATTTTTAACAATTGTATTTAACAAACGTTATGTGCTATATCATACTATTAATACATTATTATTCTATTTATAGGCTATGATTTTTCATAGCCTATTATTTCTTTCCTTCACAATAAAAGCGCATCACCCGATGCGCTTAAAATATTTTCAAAACTATTTTCTAATTCAATCAATATTTTTAATTTTAATCAATTTAATTAAATTTATCTATCCAAGTTATTATAAAAATCATCTACGCTTCTTGCTTCGTCGTCTTGGTAGCGTCTTGGTTTGTCTGTGTAGTCGTATCCGTCATCTTCGTATATGTCGTAGTAGTCGTAGTCTCTGACTACTCTTCCTGTTCTAAACTCGTATTGGTTTGTGTAGTCGCACATCGCCATTTGTGAGTAGACTGTTGAATAAAGCGTAGCGCATATCCAAGGGATGGCTGCTAGTGCAAATACCCATGGCGCTCTTAGTCCTGTTGCAATAAAGGCTATAACTAGTGTTGCGAAGCCTCCTACTACAAAAGTGCCTATATAAATAATTAGCATTTTGCCTATCCAGTTGAGTATAAATCTATTGACTATGCCAAAGGCTGCGCTGATGCATGTACCTATGCCGATGTACTTGTTTGTTGTAACTAAGTAGTAGGCGAAGGCTCCTGCTAGGCCGATGTAGAAGTTTACTAGTGCTAAAACTAGTGTCATGATTATGACTATGGCATCATAAGAGCCTGTCATAGCGCTGATTATACCAAAGATTATGGCTGTCGCGCCAGATATTAGTCCAAAGATTATTGTTATTGCTATACCTTTAATAAATTTGATGAATACGGACTCTGTTACGTCTTTTACAACTCTATTCATCTTGAATATCCACTTGTTAACGTGTGTAACGAAGGCGATGGCGATTAATTGAATTGCTATGCCCATGATTAAGAAGCTTAGTATCATAAGTGTTGATGTTCTTGTGATATTCATGAAAGCGTTTAGGTCTTTATCGTTTAAGCCGCCGCCATCTTTAAAATTCTTGATGCTGCCCATAACGTCATCAAAGCTTTCTGCGTCATCTAGCTCGTTTGTGAAATCTTCTAGACCACTGATATTTGCATCGATTTGATTATTCTTTCTCATTTGGATATTTAATGCCTCTGATGAAATTTGCATTATGGATCCAACGTTTAAGGCTAGAAATCCGCCTATAAGCACGATGTAAACTAGTGCAAAGCAAAGAAGCGCCTTGATATTGTTTTTGATATAGCTGTTTGTTGCTTGGAAAATCTCTGTGATGCCGCTTGCTCTGCCGCCTTTCATCTTAGGATTAAATTCATCGTATACAAAATTTTCGTTCATAATTATTCCTCCTTAAAAGGCCCAATTGCCTTTTTCAAATATTTTGTATTCTTTATTATCTTTATACCCAATTATCTCTGTTGTTTCATCACCAATCATAAAATCGACATGAATTTTGCTATCATTTATACCATTTTTAAGTAATTCTTCTTCGCTCATGGCAGCGCCGCCTTGGACGCAAGTTGGGTAAGCAGCTCCAAAAGCTAGGTGGCACGATGCGTTCTCGTCGAAAAGTGTTGAGTAAAATAATTTTTTACTATTGCTAATAGGTGAGTCGTTTTGCACAAGGGCTACTTCGCCTAGCATACAAGCGTTTTCATCTGTCGCGATTAAATCCTCTAATAATTTTTGATTTTTCTCTGCTTTTACTTCTACGCATTTACCATGCTCAAATCTTAGTGAAAAGTTTTCAACAAGTTTACCTGATAGTGATAATGGTTTTGTCGCATAAACTATGCCACTCACCCCATCTCTTTTAGGAGCGGAGAAAATTTCTTCTGTCGGGATATTGGCTGTGAAGCGAACGCCTGTCTCGCTCATGGATGAGCCGCCTATCCATAGATGATTTTTTGGCATCTCTATAGTTAAATCAGTACCTAATTTTGATCTGTAATGAAGTTTTTCGAATTGCATTTCGTTTAAGTACTTAGCTTTTTCTTGTATAGTGTTTTCGAAATCGTTCCAAGCCTTGTCTGGATCAGAGCCATCTACTCTAACTATCTTAAATATTAAATCCCAAAGCTCTGATATACGCTTGTCTTCAGATACGTCTGGTAAAACTTTATCTGCCCAAGCCTTTGATGGCACTGCTACGACACACCATGGATTTATGTCGTTCATAGTGTATTTTTGGAAAGGTTTCATCAGATTTGCGTTCACGCTGCGCATAAGCATAAGTCTTTCAGGAGAGACGTCCTTCATTAGAGACGGATTTGGTGCGATTACTGATAAAAAGCCTGCTTTTCTCTCTGCAAAATCAAGCATCATATCAAGCTTCCACTCAGGTGCGTGCTTTATCGCCTCTTCACTCATCATCATCGCGCTCATTCTGTCACATTCGTCGTCGTGAATCCTTACAATTACTTCACTTGCGCCTCTATCGTAGGCAAGTTCAGTTAGTTGTCTTACGAAGTCCATCGCTTGGGTCGAAGTATTTATAACTAGCGGCATGCCTTTTTGTACGTTTATGCCCCTTTCGATAACAACTTTCGCATAATTTTTTAATTTATCTTCAAAATTCATTTTGCCCTCCTTAGTAAATAAAGTATTAAATACACTCTTCTTGTGATATAATATATATTATAACATATTTATTAAAAATATGTAATGGAGGCCGTATGAAAAAATTTAGAGATTTAATAATTTTAGATGAAATGAATTTAGTTCTTGCTTGTGATAGCGCTGGGGGCATAGGCGAGAAGCCATGTGACGAAGTTTTTGCAAACATTGAAATGGTTTCATATTATGCAGCTTTTGTGCCAATAGTTGAGGCGATATGCGCAAGAAGCACGCCCATGGTCTTGATTGACACGCTTTGTAACGAAAGAGAGCCCTATGGCGAAAAAATTATTCGCGGCATAAAAAGAGCGATGAGTGAAGCGGGCATGACGAGTGAAAATGCTTTTACTGGTTCAAGCGAAGAAAATTTTTTAACAAATATGACTGGGATAGGCGTTACAGTTTTGGCTAGGGGGATAGATATACGCAAGGCGCAAAAAGGCGATCGGGTCTACGCCATCGGTCAGGCACTTGTCGGCGAGGAGCTTATAAAGCATCGTGACAGAGCCATGAGCATGAGCGATTATATATATTTGAAGGAGCAAAACTATATTCATGACATCGTTCCCATCGGCTCAAAAGGTGCGGCACATGAAATAGCTGAGATCGAGTCACACTCAGGTTTAAGAGCGCGCATAGTAAATCATGATTTTGATTATCATAAATCGGGCGGGCCATCCGCCATTTGCCTAGTCACTATGAATGAAGATGACTTTAATAAATTAAATTTAAAAAAGGACGCGAATTTGTTAGCTTTTATGGAGTAAATGGGTATAAATATGTTTAGAGTACTAGGAGGAGAGTCAAATGAAGAAATTTAAGTTCTTAATAATTTTTTCTGTCATGCTAATAGTTTTGACAGGATTTAATGCTTTTGCAAAGAGCGAAAATAAAATGACTTACAAGATGAATCTCATGGAGGACGCGATGTATGTAGACGTCAAGATCGAGACGGAGCACACAAGTTTTAAATTTGCAATCGATGTACCAAAGGGCGCTGAAGTCTACGATGTAGAAGGAAAGAGCCTTAGAGATAGTTTTGAGTCGGGAACAAAGTACATCTTTGACTTTAACGGCGGCGACAAAGAAGTTTCATACAAGATCAAGGGCCTTCCAAAGGCATTTAAAAGAGCGGACGGATTTGTTTTTGGTCTATATAGAGCTTTTAACACGCATATCAACTCCATTGACATAGCCTACGATAGCGTTTATTATGACGAGCCGGTATATGAACTATTTACTTCCAAGGGTCTTAACGCTACTTTTGACAATGGTAAGACTGGCCTTTACGATATTGACGAGCCTATTGACATAGCTATAGGCATTAAGTATCCGAAGAATGAGTTTGTGAACGCGCCTTATGAGGACATGGACTACGAAGACTATCGAAACGATGAGCTTATGAGGACGCAAATTACACGCATTGACAGGCCTGGCATTTCGGAGATAGTTCTTAAGGGGCTTATAGCTGTGGCACTACTTGCATTTATAATAGTCGGATTTTTAATGACAAAGAACCAAAGATTTAGAAATAAATTTAGAATAAAGAAAAAATACGAAGAAAAAGAAAAAAGAGGCAAAACTTTTGACATAAATGACATAGATGAGTACATTTATTTAATTTATCAATTTTATGACATAAAAGAGGATAAAATTGCTAGCTACTTAGGCGTGGACGAGGCTGACAAGCTTGTCGAGGAAAAATTAACCAGTTCCTATGAAGTGCTATTAAAAAAGGGATATATAGAGAAAGAAGACTCTGATTACAGCGTGGCTCTAACAAAGAAGGGCAGGCTGAAACTAGAAGAGATACTTATCAAGAAGGAATATTTACTCAGTCAAGACAATATTTCAGATGAGGAAGAAAAATTTTTAAGATTGTTCAGGTGATTTAGGTGAGGGTACTTAGCTCAGGAGGCGTAATTATCAATAACAATTTAATACTACTTTTGAAAAAGTACAACGGCGACTACGTTTTACCAAAGGGCAGGATAGAGCGTGGCGAAAGCATTCAAGAGGCTGCGCTTCGCGAGGTAAAGGAAGAAAGTGGAATCACTGGCGAGATTAAAAAATATTTAGGCAAGATTGAATATTCTTTCATTAACAAGGTAAGAAACATAAGGATTGATAAGACAGTGCATTTCTTTTTGATGTCTACAAAGGACACTCACACTAAGCCTCAGAGCATGGAAGGCTTTAAAACGGCAAAGTTTTACGAAAGAGATGAAGCGATCAAGCTTATGAAATACAGCCAAGAAAGAGAAATAATCAGAAAAGCTATAGAAGAGTACGACAGAGAGAAGAATGAGGAGAAGTAATGAGTTTTTCACAAAAAGCTAAGGACGAAGCGGCTAAGCTGATGATCACAGACGAAGACACTTCCCTTGCTGAGCTTATGGCATACGTGAGATATGTCTCATCCATTAGCTTTATATCAGGGAAAGTCGCTGTTTCATTCAGAGTGCAAAAAGCGGCTCTCGCGAGACGAATTTTTACAGTAATCAGAAATTTATACGATACAGACCTTGATGTAGGTATCTCAAAGATGACGCAGCTAAAAAAGATGAACATCTACACAATCGTCCTAAACGATACGGATATAGTTATGCAGATGTTTAAAGACACGCGCATGGAAGGTTTTTTGGACGTGAACAAAGTGCCGAGAGCCATCAAAGAATCGGACGATATGAGGAGGAGCTACTTAAGAGCGGCCTTTTTGGCAGTCGGCTCCATCACTAATCCAGAGCGCGGCTACCATCTCGAAATGCTCTTCGAAAGCGAGTTCGAGGCAAACGAGGTCAAGGACTTGATGAACGTCTACGGTCTTGGGGCGAAGTACGTTATGCGTAAAGGTAACTACATCACTTACCTAAAAGGCGCCGAGGAAATTTCAGATTTTCTCACAGTTATAGGCGCGATGAGAGCAGTGCTTAGCTTTGAGAATATCAGGGTAGTTAAGGACGTTAGAAATAATGCGAACAGACGGACCAACTGCGAAACAGCCAATATACAGAAAACAGTCGATGCATCGACAAGGCAAGTAGCTGATATAGAGTACATCGACGAAATGATAGGCCTAGATGCACTAGATGCTGATTTAAAAGAACTCGCTATACTTAGACTGAACAACAGAGACGCATCACTTGCAGAGCTTGGAAGGCTTATGGAGCCAGAGCTTGGCAAATCAGGCGTAAACCATAGACTTAAAAAACTAGCTGAGCTAGCAGAAAATTTAAGAATAAATGAGGAGAATTAAAATGAAAAGAACCATAGTTACAAACAACGACTACGTTAGAGACAAATACAAAGATGACTTCGATATGATCTACATAGACAAAGTCGATAATTATACAGGTGTTTTACTTAAGGCAAGAGACCTAATTCACGAAGGATATAAACTACTTACACATCCACTATCAGGCTCAGTTAAGCCGAATGAAACACCATTTAAGACAATTATTTTGGAAAAAGGCAAAGGACTTGACCAAGACGGACTTATCATAATTGAAGAAGCAATCGGAACCATTAACAAATTTTTAAATATCGAGAAAACACCCGATTACAACGAGCGCGTCATCGACGACTGCAAAGTCATAGACCTTTCCATCATAGACAACACAATCAATTTAAGAAGTTCAATCTAATGAAAGAGTTTTACATTGAAGATATGACCAGTCAGCTAAGGGGCGTTGCTAAGTCCGAGGGACTGGTCTATTTTATTAAAGGAGCCGTGCTTGGCGATACAGTCACAATCACAAACGAAGTGAAAAAGAAGAGCTTTATCGAGGCAGATGTCTTGGATATATTCTCGCCATCGGAGTTTCGCGTGGACGGAGCAAGTGATGAGGCGATCTTATCCTCTCTTTCTTATGAAAAAGAATTTGAGTGGAAAGTTAATGGACTTAAGATGAATCTTAAGAAGATGGCTGGGCTTGACGTGGACGTAGAAGAATATATGGCAAAGACTTTAACTCACTACAGGGACAACACACAGGTCAAAGTCGCTCGTGGGGCAAATGGTTTTGTTAATATCGGATATTTTGAAGAAGGCACAAATACAGTAGTCGACTCAGAAGAGATGCTCTACATGAATAAGGAAGCGCTTTCGGTTTACAAAGGACTTAGAAAATTTGTAAAAGAAAATTATAAAGGCTACGATTGGAAGGCAAAGAAAGGCGATATCAAGGACATAGTCTTTAGAAATAACGAAAAAGATGAGCTGATGATTACCTTTGTATCGCACGATGAAATTATTATCGATATTGAAAAATTAAAAGCAGCCATAGACATGAGTAGAGTCAAATCCATTTATCTAAACATAAACGATAAATCAGATAAAGTGCTTTACGGAAGAAAATTTACTAAGCTATATGGTGACGACTTTTTAAGCGTAAATATCTTGGGACTTGATTTTAAGATCTATCCGCAAACATTTTTGCAAGTGAACTTAGAGATGATGGACGTTTTATATAAAAAAGCACTAGAGTACCTAGGAGACGCAGCAGAGATGGACGTCCTTGAGCTATACTCAGGCATAGGCACAATAAGCTTATGCGCCGCCAAAGAAGCAAAATCAGTAACAGCAGTCGAAGTCGTAGAAGCCTCAGTTAAAAGCGCAGACGAAAACGCAGCCGGCAATGGCATAAAAAACGCAAAATTCATACACGCCAAGGCCGAAGACGCGATAAATAGAGTATTGAAAGAAAAAAGATACGACGCAGTCATCGTCGACCCGCCGAGAAAGGGCCTAGACAAAAAAGTAGTCGATATGCTAAATGCGAGCGGCATAGAAAAGATTGTATACATCAGCTGTAACCACGCAAGCCTAGCCAGAGACATCGCCTTGATGAGTGAGGTGTATAAGGTAGAGAGAGTGGCCGCAGTTGATATGTTTGCAAGAAGTGGACACTTGGAGAGCGTTGTATTGATGACAAGAGAAAATGAGTAACCAGACTTTGAAAGGCTTAAAATTAATAGGTGTATGATTTTTAGATTCAACAATAAGAGTCTGGAAATTTTGAAATTAGTTATCAGAAATGTTTTCTAAATACTTGCTTGCAGCAACACTATAAATATTATGGAAAGGTTGTAGCACCAAGTAGGTAAGCATTTTCAATAATTTCCTCTTAGCTTCGCTTGCGGAAATTAAGAAAATTGCTTAACACTTTAGATATTTTGGTAGGTTATGTCAACGGTATGGACGGGGAAGAATAAGGTAAATTAGAATTTGTAAGGAAGATAATAATGAACATGAGAGAGCAAATTGAAAAATACATTAAAGAAAATCAATTAAATGTTAGTGATGAGTCTATTTGGAGTTTTGATGAGAGTATTGAAGAGGAACTGTTATATTTAATATCTCATGGAATAAAAACCGCCACATCTTCACTGTATAAATTTTATGAAATGGAAAATGAGGATTTACCAAAAGTTGGCAATTTAAGTATCATTACAAATAGTAAAGATGAATATCAATTTCTTATAGAAACTATTAGAGTTGAAATTGTTCAGTTTAAAGAGGTATCGTCTGAACATGCATATAAAGAAGGTGAAGGAAACAGAACATTAGAATATTGG
>NZ_JBXXYC010000010.1:0-30982 GCF_057222035.1 Fenollaria sp.
AGATGAATTAGAATCATCACTAATTGATGCGAAAGCAAAGAAACAGACTATTGAAGCTGAAAAACTCACAGGAGATAACATATATAAGGTTCTGATCTATTTTGATAAACTC
The DNA here is from genome assembly GCF_057222035.1 of Fenollaria sp. NCBI lineage: Bacteria > Bacillati > Bacillota > Clostridia > Eubacteriales > Fenollaria > Fenollaria sp. The sequence continues at coordinate 113 of NZ_JBXXYC010000010.1, forward strand.
TATAAAGTCATGAATGATGTAGAGCGTAGGCAGTTAATTACAGCTTTGATTTCTGAAATTCAAGTTTATGAAGAAAAACAACCTAACGGACAATGGCTAAAATCAATTACTTTCAAGCTCCCAATTATAGTCGATGATTTGAATATAAGTTTGGACAATAATGAACAAGTTGAGACTATAGCATTGATGTCAAGAGTGAAGAATTAAACGGTATAGAAAAGTCTTGAAATAAAAAAGTGGGATTGATGGTCTTGTCAAAAAAGAGCATCATCGTAACCCTATTTTCATATCGTTAAAAAATAGTTCTGGCTACCGGAGAGTGGAATTCAAATCAGGACCTGCATTAAAAAGCGGTGGATAAAAATAGTATATAAGGATAGGTCAAGTTGTCAGGAAATGACGGGGTGATTTTTTGTAAAAATACTTAAAAAATAGAAAGCATATGAAATTGCTACGACATTGTAGAGTTAAAATTTACATAATTTTTACTTAAAAAAGAAATGATGAATGATATAATAAGTATGAAATGTATAACAAAGAATACCGAATGTCAAGTAGATAAAGATATGAAAAAAGCAAACAGAGTCATACCAACTTGGAATATGAGAATAAAGCTGAGAAAAATGAACATGGGTTCAGGCCCGGACTGAAAAACTTGGTACTAAAAAACAGATTGTAATTCCGAAAGAGACAAGGAAATTGTTCCATATCGAAAGCGGTGATACAATCTTCTTGCTGGTGATCAAGATCATTTTATAGGAGTAGGTCAGCTTGTTGATATTATAGAAAATGAATTAGCTTTCAAAATGAAGCTTTAAAGTGGACTAGTGGAGACCGAGAATCGATAAATCTGGCAAACTAGATTAATTCAGAAAAAATTAGGTTAGTCTCATTAAAGGCAAAAAATTCTCTTTTAGATAAGTTCGGATATTCGATGATGAAAGATGGGTCGGATTATTTTTTGTCAACAACGTTATTGTTTAATCCAAACTTTTAATTAAAATATTGGGTTCATTATTTTGATAGAGATATTAATATTTATTTGGATTTTTACAAATCAAATAAATTTAAAACATTTTCTTTAAAGGGCAAATATACTTATCAAGTACAATATGTAAATATTATTGGTGATATGGATTATCAGGTTAATTATAAGTTGGCAGAAGAGTATTATAATAAAATGAATGCTCCAAAAAAAGAGATATATATTATGAAAGATACAAGTCATGGACTTATGGTGTCTAAATCAAATGAATTTTTTGATTTATTACATTTAACATTTAAAAAGTATAAGTTGCTTTATGAGTAATTTGAAAAATATGCTGTCTGAAAGATGCAGCTAAAAAGACAAGATATTCAGTGAAATTTTTAAAGGGGGTATTTTTATGTATAAATTATATCAAAAAAATGAACTAGCTTTTGCACTAGTTTGGGTTGGAATCTACTGTCTGATTATGACACCGCTTAGAGGACAATTTGGTGATGAAAGTATTTTCATGGCTCTTTCTTTAATTGTTATGGCAATGACTATCAGTTTGTGGATTCAAAAACACAAGTTGACAGAAAAATACGGACTTCAAGCTTTTCCGAAAGAGTGCAAAAGATACATTTACTTTATTCCGATGTGGATTCTTATGACGGGAAATTTGTGGGGTGGAGTAGCGCTATCACATGCCGGTTTTGCTCAAGTATGGGCGACCATTTCCATGATTTTATTCGCTTATATTGAAGAAGTGATTTTCCGTGGCCTTTTGTTTAAGGCCATGCTAGCAAAAAGTGGGGTAAAAGAATCGATTATTGTAATTTCTATAACATTTGGTATAGGACACATACTAAATCTATTCACCGGTCAAGCCGGAGTTTATACCCTAATTCAGATTCTCTTTGCTATAGCATGGGGATTCATATTTACTATGGTAGCCTATAAGAGTAAGAGCATATGGCCATGTATAATTGCACATGGATTTATCAACGCCAGCTCCAAATATGCTATTGCGAATGCAAAAATGAATTGGTTTTTTATAATTACTACGATCATCACTGCCGTGTTTTACTGCCACTATCTATGGAAGCTGAATGACAAAAAAACATTGTAACTTACTACAACAGCGTGAGTATAAAAAAGCTAGTAGTTTATGTAAATATATAATATAGGACAGAAAGTGATGTGTACCCGGAAAACTGGACACATTAATATTTAGTTTACATTCATGGATGTTAACCTATACAAAGTAGGTGGCGTCCATTTTGTTTTCTTCTGAATCCTTTCGTTGTTATAGTAGTAGTATATATTCATCGATTGCTTTTGAAAACTCTTCGTATGTTTTAAATCCTCTCTCACAGCCATAATACATCTCGGTTTTTAGTTGACGTGAATCCACTTTTACGTTATAATTAAGTTGTCAATGTATACATTTATAAAGGTAAATATATAGCATTGGAGAATGATATAGGTTTTTAATATAATATTTTATGGAAACTATTAAAGATAAAAATATGAAATACAAATTTACAATGTGTAATCGTAACAACTTCCAAGACAACAGCAAAAATAGGAAGAGACGAAAATGTAAGTTTGGAAACATTAGAAAAGATTTGTGAGTATTTTCAATTTGATGTGGAAGTATTTGATAACTTCCCTAAGACAAGCCATGCCGAAGCCCTAGCCTTATTAGTAAGAGAGTAAAATGTTTTGTAGGTGATATTTATGATAATTGAGAAAATTAAATCAAAACGAGATGGCTTAGAGCTTGAGCTAGCAATAGTCGAGCCAAAAGGAGAGCCTCTTGGCATTGTACAGATAGTACATGGAATGTCAGAGCATAAGGAGCGTTACTACGATTTTATGAATTACTTAGCTGAGCATGGATACATCTGCGTAATTCATGACCATAGAGGCCATGGAGCGAGCGTGAAGGATCCGTCTCACTTAGGGTATTTTTACACAGATGATAGTTCTGTCATTGTTGATGATGTTTTTCAAATTACGGAGCATTTAGAAAATAAATATCCTACGCTAAAAATCTCTATATTTAGTCATAGCATGGGAACGCTTGTTTCGAGAAATTATTTAAAAAAGTATGAAGAACATATTGACCACATAGTGCTTTGTGGGCCACCGACAGAAAATAAATTTGTGGGCTTTGCTATATCTTTGGCAAAAATTTGCAGTATTTTTTATAGCAAATATAAGCCAAATAGATTTTTAAATGCTTTATCAGTCGGTCAATATAGCAAGGGATATGAAAGCCCAGTAGATTGGATTTGTGCTAATCCAGTCACAGTAGAGACATATAAACAAGATCCGCTTTGTGGCTTTATCTTTACTACAAATGGTTTTTTGAATCTATTTAAACTCTTAAAGTCAGCGTACAATGGCAGAGACTGGAGACCAAAAAACATTGCTTTACCAATATTTTTAATAGCTGGAGAAGATGATCCTGTTATTCAAGGCAAAGAAAAGTTTAAGGGTTTAGAAAGATTTTTAAATAGTCTTGGATATAATAACATTAAAAGCAAACTTTATAAGGGCATGAGACATGAAATACTTAATGAAAGAGATAAAGAAATAATATATGAAGATGTTTTAAATTTTTTACAAGCCGATAATATTAATCAAAATTAATCGCAAGAATAAATAAGTTAAAAGATAGGAGCAGAAATGATACTATATTTTTCAGGAACAGGTAACAGTGAATACATAGCGAAAAAATTGGCTGAGGACTTAGTTGACGAAGCGCTTGATCTATTCACTTACATAAAAAGCGGCAAGAAGGGGTTCTTTCACTCAGAAAAGCCTTTCGTCTTAGTTGCGCCAACATATAGCTGGCGCGTGCCAAGATTTTTATCGGAGTATTTATTGGGCTGCTCTTTTACTGGATCGAAAGAGATCTACGTAATCTTAAACTATGGCGACTCCTGTGGCAATGCAGAGAAATACATTAGAGCAAACACGAAAAAGCTTGGATTAAATTTCAAGGGCCTTTATGGGATAAAGATGCCGGAAAATTATTTGATGCTCTTCAATTTAGATTCAGATGAACACAATAGAAAGCTTATAGATGAAGCAAATGATAAAATTACTAAAGCGGCTGCCATTATCAAAGAGGGTAAGAATTTCCCAGAAGTAAAGAGCGGCTTTGCAGGCAAAATTGAGTCGAGCTTTGTCAATAAAATTTTCTTTAAGTTCATAGTGAGCGACAAGAAATTTTATTATACAGACAAGTGCATCAAGTGCGGTTTTTGCGCTAAGAATTGCGTTTTAAATAACATTACTTACAAGGACGGCTACCCAGTTTGGAACGGCAATTGCACGCACTGCGCATCATGCATAGCGAAGTGCCCGACAGGCGCGATTGAGTATGGCAAGAAGACCATTGGCAAGGAGAGATACTTATTAAGCAAAGTGTATAGAGAGAAAAATTAATAATAAATTTTAAATTGTGTCAAGAGTTGTGATTTATTTCGCAGCTCTTTTTATATGCAAAAACAATTTCATATAAATAAAAAAATTCATTAAAAGCACTTATCTTAAAGAACTTCGCACGCTTAAATCCATTGACTAAAAGCCATTTATATGATAAAATAACTATATTAATATATAAGGAGGCAATTATGATTAAATTACACAACACATTATCAGGATTAGTAGAAGAATTCAAACCGATAAACGATACTAAGGTGAATTTTTATTGTTGTGGTCCTACTGTTTATAATGACATACATGTAGGCAATGCCAGACCTTTAGTTGTATTTGATACAGTTAGAAGATTTTTGATATTCATGGGCTACGACGTAAAGTATGTTTTTAACTTCACTGACGTAGACGATAAAATAATTAATAAAGCGAACGAAAGCGGTATCACTTCAAATGAAGTGGCTGAAAAATATATTGAGCGCTTCAAAGATGTTGCTACGAGACTTGGTATTTATGATTATGACAATATCAATCCAAGAGCGACTGAACACATGGATGAGATTATAGATTTTATAAAAGGACTTATTGAGAAGGGCGCTGCATACGAGTCCGATGGAGATGTTTATTTCGACACTACTAAGGCGAAAGACTACGGAAAACTTTCAAAGAAGAATATTGATGACCTTATCTCAGGTTTAAGAGTTGATATAAATGAAAAAAAGAAAAATCCACTAGATTTTGCTCTTTGGAAAAAGGCTAAACCAAATGAACCGCACTGGGCATCACCATGGTCAGATGGTAGACCTGGCTGGCACATCGAGTGCTCGGCTATGAGCAGAGCAATCTTAGGAGATACGCTTGATATACACGCTGGCGGTAGCGACCTAGAGTTTCCTCATCATGAAAATGAAATTCAACAAAGTGAGGCTCTAACTGGAAAGCCATTCGCAAAATATTGGCTACACAATGGTATGGTCAATGTCGATGGCAAAAAGATGAGTAAATCACTAGGCAATTTCATTTTGCTTAAGGATTTGCTTGACGATTATGACAAGGATACAGTAAGATTCTTCATCTTGTCAACTCACTATAGAAAGCCTATGAACTTCACTAAAGAAGGCATGGATGGTGCAAAAAATTCTGTTAAGAGGATACACAACGCTCTTAAGAGACTTGAAGCAATCAAAGATACAGGGAAAAAAGCTTCAGACGAGATCATCAAAGATGTTGATAAGGAAGTAGCTGGCTTTATCGCGGCTATGAGCGATGATTTCAACACAGCCGATGCACTAACATGCATTTTCAATATAGTTAAGATAATTAATAAACTTGAAGACGATGATTATGAAAGCGCAAAATATATCGAAGATAAATTAAATGATTTACTAAAAGTTCTTGGCCTTGATGATAGTGAAGCAGTGATGAAAGAAGATGAGTCGGATGCATCACTTGGCGAAGACGAAGACAAGATTAAAAAGATGATAGACGAGAGAAATGAAGCAAGAATGAACAAAGATTATGCCAAGGCAGATAAAATCAGAGATGATTTACTTGCTATGGGCATAAAGATTATAGATAGCAAAGACGGACAAAGATGGGAAAAGATTTAGATATAACTGAGCTTTTTGGGATTGAGTATAGCGATGCCGAAATAAATGAAATGAGCCCAATAAGGCTTGCCTACATCGGCGACGCTGTCTACGAGCTCTTTGTGCGCTACTACATCGCAAAAGAGCCACTAAAGGCATACGAGCTGCAAAAGCTATCAACAAAATATGTTAGTGCTTATGCGCAAAGAGATGCCTTTGAGAAAATTAAGGAGCATCTCACAGAAGACGAGCTTTATGTATTTAAAAGAGCCAGAAACCACAAGTCACATAAGGCGCCAAAGAATACTGACAATAGTGCTTACAAGGTGTCAACAGGCTTTGAAGCTCTCATTGCATATCTATTTTTGAAAAAGGAATACACTAGACTTTTTGAGCTAGTTAAATTATGTTTGGAGGATTAAATTGGAAGAACAATATATATACGGAAGAAATCCGGTTATGGAACTTTTGAAGAATGGCAGAGCCATCGACAAATTATATGTGCAAAAAGGAGAGCTAAAGGGCTCAATCGGTAGAATTTTAAGCCTTGCAAGTCAAAATGGCGTTATCGTACAAAGAGTTGAGCGAGAAAAGCTTGATTCATTATCAAAAGGAGAGGTGCATCAAGGCGTTGTCGCGTTCACAGCAGGTTTTGAATACAAAAGTATTGAAGACGGATTTAAGCTAGCCGAAGAAAAAGGCGAAGATCCATTCTTTGTAATTTTAGATGGCATTGAAGATACTCACAACTTAGGCGCAATCATCAGAACAGCTGAGTGCGCTGGCGTTCACGCAGTTATCATACCAAAGAGAAGATCAGCTATGGTCAACGAAACAGTTTATAAAGCTTCAGCAGGAGCCGTTGATAACATGATAGTTGTGAGCGTTACTAACCTTAATCAAGAGATAAAAGAGCTTAAAGAAAGAAACGTATGGATATACGGACTTGACATGGATGGCCAAAAATACACAAAGGCAAACCTATTAGGACCAGTAGCTCTAGTGGTTGGCTCAGAAGGCAAGGGCTTATCAGAACTTGTTAAAAAGAACTGTGACGCTATAATTAGCCTACCGATGTTTGGCAAGACAAACTCATTAAACGCATCAAATGCGGCAGCCATTGCCATGTATGAAATTTTAAGACAAAAGGATGAAAAAGAAAAAGCTTAGGCATATACTCTTTGTTGATGGCTACAACGTCATCAACTCATGGGAGCATTTGAGAGAAAGAAAAGAAGAGTCGCTAGAGGCAGCTCGTGATGAGCTAGAGAATATCTTAGAAGAGTACATGCGCTACAATAAAGAACGCATCATACTTGTATACGATGGACACCTCATCAAAGGTAATCAAGGCGAAAAGAAAATAATAAAGGGTCTTGAGATAGTTTTCACCAAAGAAAATATCACAGCCGACTCATATATCGAAAGAGAAGTGGCTAGTATGCCTTATGGCTATAAGATAAGAGTCGCAACAAGTGACCTTGCAGAGCAAAGCCTTATCTTTCAAAGAGGCGCCTCGAGACTTAGCTCAAGAGAGCTCGCTATAGAGATAGAAAATTCTAAACGAACACAAAAAAGAATTTCTAAAAAAAATAATATGATTAACAATATAAAATTATCCGGCATCGATGAAGCAGAACTTGAAAAGCTAAAAGATTTAAATTTGTAAAATAAATAAAAAAAATAATATATTTATATAAATATTTTAAAATATTATAAAAAACCTAAATTATAAATCATTATATATAATTTAGTATATATAATAGGAAAGAAAATAAATTTTATATAAAAATAATTTAAAAAACGCTTGACAAATTGGTAAAATTAAGATAATATATATAGGTAGTTGTATAATACTTTTTAGAGTATTATATGAGTAGGAGGTGTTTATAAATGAGAGAAAAGGTCGTATTAGCTTGTACAGAATGCAATCAAAGAAATTACACAACAAAGAAGAATAAGAAGAACACTACTGAAAGAATTGAGCTTCAAAAGTACTGCAAGTTCTGCAAGAAGCACACAGCACATAAGGAAACAAAATAATTTTTAGGAGTTGATAGCATGGAAAACAAAGGTAAAGCAGGCAATTTTTTCAAAGGCGTAAAAGCTGAAATGAGAAAAGTAATTTGGCCTAGCAAAAAAGACTTAGTTAATTACACATTAGTTGTAATTGGAATTAGTGTGGCTGTAGCTGCATTAGTATACCTTATCGACGTGGGAATCGGCGCTGTAGTTAAACAATTTATTAAATAGCAATGAGCGATTTAGATTTAAATGAAAACAAGGCTAATTCTATCGATTTATCAGATAGAGAAGCAGACGCCAAATGGTATGTAATCCATACGTATTCAGGATATGAAAATAAGGTAAAAGCTACAATTGAAAAGATGATAGTTAATCGTGGCACAGCTGACGGTATTTTTAAAGTAGAAGTGCCCACAGAAGAATACGTAGAAAAAAAGGATGGCGCCAAAAAAATCAAATCTAGAAAGATATTCCCAAGCTACGTGCTAGTCAAGATGATTATCAACGATAAATCATGGTATCTAGTAAGAAATACCAGAGGAGTAACAGGTTTTGTTGGACCACAATCAAAACCAATACCATTAACAGAAAAAGAACTTTATAACCTAGGCGTTCATACAAAATCCATTGTAGACGATACAAGAAAAGATGTAAACTACAAGCACGGAGACCACCTAGCCGTTACAGACGGACCATTCAAGGGATTCGAAGCTATAGTTGATTCAGTAAACGAAGACTCAGGAACAATAAAGTGTTCTGTTAATATGTTCGGTAGGGACACACTTGTAGAGTTTGAATACTATCAAGTAAGCCCTATCACAAAATAGCTATTATCATTAAAGATAATATATAAAAGTGCATTAAGCACAAAAATCGAGGAGGTGCGAATATGGCAAAAAAAGTTAGCGCAATTGTCAAACTTCAAATACCGGCTGGAAAAGCTACACCTGCACCACCGGTAGGAACTGCACTTGGACCACACGGCGTAAATATTATGCAATTTACAAAGGAGTTCAATGCTAAGACTCAAGATAAAGTAGGTCTAATCATACCAGTTGTTTTAACAGTATATCAAGACAGATCATTTACTTTTATCACAAAGACACCACCAGCTCCAGTATTGATCAAAAAAGCTCTTAACATTCAAAGCGGTTCAGGCGAACCAAACAAGAAGAAAGTAGCAAAACTTACAAAAGATCAAGTTAAGGAGATCGCAGAAATGAAGATGCCAGACTTAAATGCAGCAAGTTTAGAAGCAGCTATGAGCATGGTTGCTGGAACTGCAAGAAGTATGGGCGTTGAAGTAGAAGAGTAATTCTACTTATTAGGTGGGAGAAAATTCGTTATTACCACAAGGAGGTTAGAAAATGGCAAAAAGAGGTAAAAAATACCAAGACAGTTTAAAAGAATTCGATAGACAAGAATACTTCGAGTCAAAAGATGCCATCGGCCTAGTAGTAAAACTAGCAAAGGCAAAATTTGACGAAACTGTTGAATTACACTGCAGATTAGGTGTTGACTCAAGATATGCAGACCAACAAGTTAGAGGCGCAGTAGTACTACCACACGGTACAGGTAAAACTAAAAAAGTTTTAGTTATCGCAAAATCAGACAAACAAGAAGAAGCTAAACAAGCAGGCGCAGACTATGTTGGAGCAGAAGACATGGTAGAAAAGATTCAAAAAGAAAACTGGTTTGACTTCGACGTAATCGTTGCAACACCAGATACAATGGGACTTATCGGTAGACTAGGTAAGGTTCTAGGACCAAAAGGTTTAATGCCAAACCCTAAGTCAGGAACAGTTACATTTGAACTAGAAAAAGCAATCAAAGACATCAAAGCCGGTAAAGTTGAATATCGTTTAGACAAAGCAAACATCATTCACTGCCCAATCGGTAAAGTATCATTCGGCCAAGAAAAGCTAGAAGAAAACTTTAACGCAATCATGTCAGCTATAATCAAAGCAAAACCAGCTGCAGCAAAAGGAAAGTATTTAAGATCTGTTACACTTACATCGACTATGGGTCCTGGAGTAAGAGTAAATAGCTCAAAAATTACTGAATAAAATACTTAATAAAGTATTGACAACTCAGAAAGTTTTTGATATAATAAACTAGTTAACAGAATTTAATTTAATAGGAATATATAAACCGTAGACAGTAGGTGCATTAAGCTTAATTTCCTACCGAGGATAGATAGCCAGTATCAACCCCCTTATGTCTATAAGAGGGTTTTTTATTGATATATATTAAACGGGATTAGCAAAAAAGCTAAAGTTCCTATTTTTCCAGCGGAGGTGAAATAGTGAAAGAACATGTTTTAGAACAAAAGAAACAAGTTGTTCAAGAAATTAAAGAAAAACTTGAAAAATCAGAATCCATAGTTCTTATGGACTATAAAGGATTAAACGTTGCAGACGTTACTGATCTTAGAAAACAATGCAGAGAAAACAATGTTGAGTACAAAGTTTACAAAAACACAATGCTTAGATTTGCCTTACACGAATTTGGTGTAGAAGGCTTAGATGAGTACTTAGAGGGAACAAATGCAGTAGCATTTGCATACGAAGACCCAAGCTCAGCAGCAAAAGTAGCATACAAGTTTGCTAAAGGAAACGACAAACTTGAAATCAAAGTTGGTTTAGTATCAAAAGATATATTCGACGTAAACCAATTAAAACAATTATCAGAACTACCATCGAAGGAAGTTCTTATCGCACAAGTACTTGGCGGCTTAAACGGACCTATCCAAGGCTTTGCAAACGTATTAAATGGAACTATGAAGGGCTTAGTTGTAGCTCTTAACCAAATTGCTGAACAAAAAGCAAAAGAAGCATAAATAAAAAATTTTGGAGGTATTTATAATGTCAGAAAAAGTTACAAATTTAATTGAAGAAGTAAAATCACTTACAGTTTTAGAATTATCAGAACTAGTTAAAGCACTAGAAGAAGAATTTGGCGTATCAGCAGCAGCTCCAGTAGCAGTTGCAGCAGCACCAGCAGCAGGCGGAGCAGCACCAGCAGCAGAAGAAAAATCAGAATTCGACGTAGTTCTTGAAGACGCTGGCGCAGAAAAGATCAAAGTTATCAAAGTAGTTAGAGAAATCACAGGCCTAGGCTTAAAAGACGCTAAAGACCTAGTAGATGGAGCTCCTAAGACAATCAAAGAAGCAGCACCAAAGGCAGAAGCTGACGAAATGAAGAAGAAACTAGAAGAAGTTGGAGCAAAGATTACATTAAAGTAATTTAATCAAAAACTTATATTAAAAGCAGCCATGAGGCTGCTTTTTTGTATATAGAGGTGTTTTAATGATTAGAAGAGCAAATAAGGAAGATATTAAATGCATCATGCGCATATATGAAGCGGCGAAGAAAAAGATGCGTGCCGATGGCAACTTGCACCAGTGGAGTGATAAGTACCCTGACGAAGAAACTCTTTTGAATGACATAGCAAGAGATGAATTATATATAGCGCATGATTGTGGTGAGATATATGGCGTATTTATGCTTAGTTTTTCTGGTGAAGATACTTATAAAGAAATTCAAGGCGAGTGGCTCAATGACGAGCCTTACTCTGTGATTCATAGAATTGCTAGCCTTGGCAAGGGGAAAAATTTACTCAAAGACGCTATAAATTTTACTTTTGAAAAAACGAATAACATTCGCATAGATACTCATGAGGATAATAATATTATGCGCACTCTTCTAAAAAAATTAGGCTTTTTTTATACAGGCATCATTCATCTAAAGAATGGTGACGAGAGAAGGGCATATCAATTAATAAAAAGTGAATAAAAATAAAATACCTTATCGTGCTTGATAAGGTATTTTTATTAATAAGATGTAATATACATTGCCTTGGCTAAGTAAGGAGAAATTTCATCAAAATAGTACCAACCGGAGCTTCTGTAATCGTTTTCGCCGCCATTGGGGTTTGAGATATATATTTTGCCATCATCTGTTGCAGCTAAGAGAACCATGTAGTGAGACTTGCTTGTGAAGCGATTTTCTTCTGGTTTATTCCATAGGCAAATAATTATCGGTCTATTCGTCTTAAGATGATTTATTATGCTCTCTTCTGATAAAGATTTTGAATCAAAATAAAAGTCTGTGTTGTCTATGCCGTAGCTTTTCAGCTCTTTTGAAAGATTGGCGTAATCAAGGCGCGGGTAGTACTTTGTTCTTAGGTTTTCTGGATTTATTTCTGATCCGTAGCCTGATAAAACTATGGACATGGCGGTGATGCCGCAGCCGTAGTCTTCCATGTTTCCGTTCCAATATTCGTTATCTTTCCATGGCTCTAAATTTTGTTTGTACTCGATATATGTTTTTTTATTAGCATCGACTGTAGTGAATTTCGTGAAATATCCTTCGCCAGAAATTTTTTCTTGACCGATGCCGTCATAATTTTCATTGGTATCCATCTTGATAGTTGTATATGGACTAGGAATTATAAGTCTAGCAATGGAGCTTCTCTCTACGAAAGAGTAAATTCTTCCATAGACTCTTCTAAATATATTCCTTCCAAAAAATATGCAAACGAGTAAAATTATTATAAGGAAGAATATTTTTCTTCTTTTTCTTTTGTGTTTCCTTTTTTTATTTATATAAGAGCTATTTTTTATTCTTTCATTATACATAAGATCATCCTCACTTAAGACCATTATAATAGATAAATCTTAATTTTTTCTTAATTAAATCTTAAGAATTTCTTAAATTTACGTAAAGGGTATAAGAAAAGCACTTCACCAATGATGAAGTGCTTAATTTTATTATCTAGTATTAATTTCAAGATCGTTTGTTTCATTACCCACTACTTTGATATCGAATGGTCCATCGCCTGTTTCTTCTGCATTTAGTGCAAGTGTCACTGTTTTGTATGCAATGACTTGTAGTGTGATTGTTGTTGGCCCTGGCGCTACGACTTGTGGGTAGATGATTATATCTTTATTGTTTTTAAGAAGTACTTTTTCTACGCCGACTGTGTATCCTGGATTAGGAAATGCCATGGTGAAGGTGATTAGAATTTTATCTGCTACTTTTTTATAATAGATTGAATCGCCGTTATTACTTAAGCCTTCTGAAATGTTTTGCACATCAAATGATAGGTTCTTAGCGTTCTTTTCGCCTTCATTATCTTTAAAAATTTCGTATATTCTTTGCACTACTAAAACTCCTTCAACTTGTGATAATTTCTTTTGTGGAGCATATTTTTTGTCTTTGTTGCCATAAACAATACCTTTATTAAGAAGATATTTTAATTTTTCTTTTCTAATCTTGTCCATCTTTTCTATATCTGTGAAATCAAAGACTTTTTCTTCGTTGCGCGCAAATTTTATGTTTTTCACCCCATCAAATATATAGTCAATCATCGATTCTCTTGTTAGATAGTCGGAGTTAGCAAATATATTGACTTTGAAATCACCGTACTCGTTTGATAGCTTTTCAAGTGCTTTTGCAAAAACTTTTGCGGGTAGTGGAGCGTTTGGATTAAATTTTGCAAAATTATTTTCAGAAAGCTCTGTAAAATATTTCGTCATAAAATCTTCTTCAATCTTTTTTTCTGCCCAATGGCCTTTTAATTTATTTACACTCATCGCCATGACTGTGTTTGATAAGAGTATACAGATCATGAGTAGGGCGCTTATTATTCTTTTTTTCATATATTTTCCTCCTTTACTATGATTACTGTATTTATTATATCATAGAAAAGTCATAATATAGGTTACAAATGTATTAAATTACTTTAGATCAAGAAGCGAGCCTGTATAAAGCTTGTAGTAAAGACCTTCTTTTGACATAAGTTCATCGTGTGTGCCGCTTTCTTTTATGCCGTCATCTGTAAGAACTATAATTTTCTTAGCATTTTTGATAGTTGTCAATCTATGGGCAATTGTTAGTGTTGTTCTGCCTTGTGAAAGTTTTTCAAGTGATTCTTGTATAAGTCTTTCACTTGTGTTGTCAAGGGCTGATGTTGCCTCATCAAGTATAAGAACTTTTGGATTTTTCAAAAATACTCTCGCTATGGCAATTCTTTGCTTTTGTCCGCCAGATAGTTTTACACCGCGTTCACCAACATAAGTATTGAAGCCGTCTTTAAGCTCCATGATGAAATCATAAGCTCCAGCAAGTTTAGCAGCACTTATAACTTCTTCTTTACTTGCGTCTATCTTGCCGTACTTGATATTCTCAAGTATGGTACCGCTAAATAGATAAACTTCTTGTTGAACGGAGCCGATATTTTGTCTTAGAGACTTTAGTGTAAAATCTTTAATATTCTTGCCATCGATAAGTATCTCGCCTTTAGTAACATCGTAGAAACGAGGTATTAGGTTAACTAGAGTAGTTTTACCTGAACCCGATGGGCCAACTATAGCAACTGAGTCGCCTTCATTAACACTTAGATTAATATTAGAAAGAACTTTGTTTTTATCGTCAGGGTAGGCGAAGCTCACGTCTTTAAACTCGATATGGCCCTTAACATCTTTTAGCTCGATGGCGTCATCTTTGTCAAATATATCGACATCTGTATCCATAATCTCTATAAAACGCTCGATACCAGTCATGCCGGCATTGAAATTCTCCATAAAATCGACGATTCTTTTTATTGTTGTGAGTAAGCTTGAGGCGAATAAAACGTAGGCAATCATATCACCGGCAGAAATTTTGCCTGCCTTTATCAAGAAGCCACCGATACCTATAATCATAGTATACATGATGGCATCGAAAATTCTGTTTACTGTGCCGAAACCTGCCATGTATGTGTATCTTTTCTTTTTGATCTCAAGGAATTTATCGTTATCTTTTTCAAATTTCTCTACTTCGACATCTTCATTCGCAAAGGATTTGACTACTTTTGAGCCAAGCAGCGAATCTTCAAGTCCTGAGTTTAAATCACCTATGTGATCTCTTTGCTCTTTAAAGGCTCGGCGCATCTTGCGATTGTATGAGCTTGATGCATATATCATTATAGGTATCATGGTAAACATCAAGACTGTTAGCAAAACATTGATCCTTACCAAAATTGCGAATGATACGACTATCTTAAATGCTGCGATTAAGAACTCTTCTGGGCAATGATGAGCAAATTCAGTTACATCGAAGAGGTCATTAGTGATTCTCGCCATAATCTGTCCGACTTTAGTATTATTATAAAAACTATCGGATAAGTGCTGCAAATGGCTGAAGGCATCGCTACGCATGTCTTTTTCAATGTAGGCGCCCATGATGTGACCAACTTTAGTCATATAAAATTGAGCAATTATTTCAACGATACGTAAAGTGAAATATAAGCCGACTACTTTTAAGATGTATTGATTTGTTAAAAGCGCCATGTCCCTAGAAGCAGTATTAGTTATACTTCTTAATAATAAAGGAAAGACTAGTTCACAAACTGTAGTTAATACAGCGCAGAACAAGTCTAGGAACAATACTTTTCTATATTTTTTAAAGTAGGGCAAAAATCTTTTTAGTAATTCTTTGTTATTCATTAGTCCTCCTTCTAAAATTTAGTACAGCGTCTAAGGCATGAACCTTTAGCGCCTTAAGTGATATAACATAGATGACTAGAGAGATTACTCCTGATATAGCCATCATTAAAAATTTGATTATTTTTTTCTCGCCTAAAATTTTTACACCAAGTGTAAATAGTAAATACATAGAAAGCGCCATGATGATGGAGGCTGCTAGTATTTTTATAAGTGAGATGAGATTGTCTTTGATCTCGATATCTGGATAAACCTTTTTTAAAGAAATATATAGTGTTATTGCCGAAACCAAGGATGAGATCGATGTAGCAAGGGCAAGGCCTTTGTGCTGCATGAATCTAACTAAGATGATGTCGAAGCCGACGTTGACAGCGACAGCTATAAGACCATTGATCATCGGAATTTTAGTTTTTTGCATAGAATAAAATACTTTTTCGAATATCATTCTTAGTGATGCGAAGAAAAGTCCTAGGATATAGAACGTTAGTGCACCTGAAGTCATTAGTGTGGCTGTTTCGTTAAACATATTCCTTTGGAAAAGTATCTCAACTATTGGGTAGCTTAAAAAAACTATGGCGAAGGTAGCTGGAAGCGTGATAAGTGCGACTGTATCAACACTTTCGCTAATTATGCTTCTAATCTCTTGACTTTCGTTTCTAATCATGGATGAAGAAAGTTTTGGAAAAATTACAGTTGTTAGTGCCATTACAAAGACAGATATTATCATAAGATATATCTTTGATGAATAGTTTAGTACCGAGATCGATCCACTAACTAGCTCTGAAGCAAGCGTTTTATCTACAACTAAGTTGATTTGATATGCGCTCGAGCCTATAAGTATAGGAAGGATTAGCTTAAACATCTTTGTTACGTATGGATCTTTAAAATCAAGATCGGGCGTAAATCTGTATCTTTTGTGCTTAACAGCAGGTAATTGAATTAAAAATTGCATAGACGCCGCTATAACGCTGATAAACATCAAAAGGTCAATGTTGCCTCTTCTTGCGAAAGACATCAAAAAGATGATATAGATTAAATTATATGGTATACCCATGATGGCATAAGGGCCAAAAACATTTTCTGATTGCAAAAAGCTTGAGAAAATGTATGTAATTGATAAGAATAAAATTATTGGTATACCAATTTTCATTAGATAGGCTGTGTAGGCAAGTGTCTCGCCTGTAAAGCCTTTAGCGATAGCCTTTGTGATTAAAGGAGCGAAGATATAGGCTAAAACGCACAAAACGATGGCGATAAGGCCGATGATGTTCATGATTTTGTTCATGAATTTTATTTTACCGCGCTTGCCTTCTTTTTCTTCAACTTCTGAAAATATTGGCACAAGAGTAGTGTTTAAGCCGCTACCAAGTGCTCCAATCAAAAATATAACTGCAGTTGTAGCAGCAGTATACATATCAGTCTCGAGATTGGCACCATATTTCGACGCTATCATGGTTTCTCTGAAGAAGCCCATGATTTTGCTAATCAGCGTAAACACCGATATCATCGCGAGTGATTTAATAACAGTTTTTTTATTTGACATATATAAACCTCATTTTTTTAAATTCTTGTTAAATTTTATCACAAAGCATATAAAAAATCAAGTTTATAAGATGTAGTTTTCAATAAAATAAGCCGCTCCTGACTCATCGCAGTCCTTAGTAATATATGTCGCAGCATTTTTAATAACTGGCATTGCATTTGCCATGGCAACGGATACGCCAGTACCCTTAATCATCTCAAGATCATTTTCACTGTCACCAAAACTGATGGTATCTTTTATATCAATACCAAGTTTTTGAATTATTTCATTTATTCCTTTTAGCTTAGAAGTTTTTTTGCTATTGATATCTGCAAAATCATCGTTCCATCTCTTAAAGACAGAATTGTTCATGTATGGCACTAAATTTTCTTCGTCAAAGGCTCTAGTAGTATATGAGTTCATTTGAAAAACTTTAGATAAATCCAAATCATCGAGTAAAGCAATTTTAGGTATAGGCACTTCAACGTGGTCATGAACAGCGTGAACCTTGTCATCAGCCATGTTAAGCACAACACCTTCGCGAGTAAAAAGCGATAGGGCAAAGTTAAGCCTTTTTGATGCATCCACAATGAAGTGAACGTCATCTTCATCCATAAAATGCTCAGAAATAATTTCTTCACCAATCACATTAAGATTACCGTTCATGCCTACAAAGCCATCGACCTCAAGAGTATTGTCTAAAACCTTCATTATATTATTCTTGTCACGGCCAGATGAGATAAAGACCAGTATACCATTGTCTCTAAGTTTATTAATAGCTGCGATATCTCTATCACTAATCTTATGAGTAGTGAAGCTGACTATGGTTCCATCCATATCAAAGAAAGCCGCTTTTATATTATTTAATTTCATTTTGCACCTCCGAATAAATATTATACCCAAAAATTTGAATTAATATATAAATAATATGTCAATGGCTATGCTTAAAAAGGCGGGGACTTAGTTAGACAATGATAAATTTATCACTATAGGCAAAAAAAGTGTTGCATAAGTACTGGAGATGTAGTATAATTATTATAAGGATAGTAAACAATCATTAAGGAGGTAAAATGATGGAAAAAACAAAAAAGAAACGTTCATTAAGTGCTTATAGTATTCTTATCCTAATTATACTATTTGTTGCAATCTTATCATGGATTTTTAATGGAGCACAATTTGCCCCTGTAGTTCCTAAGGGAGCTGAAGAAGCTGTTACTGAAGTAGCGGCAGCCAAATTACCAGACATAGCAATGAGTTTTTACAACGGTTTCATTGACGCTATAGATATCGCCATCTTCGTTATGGTTATCGGTGGTTTCTTAGCAGTTGTTAACAAAACAGGAGCTCTTGAAGCTGGTATTCACAGACTTGTTAAAAATATGAAGGGTAGAGAAATGGCTCTTATCGCTGTACTTATGATTCTATTCTCAATCGGTGGATCAACTTACGGTATGGCAGAAGAAACTGTTGCCTTATATCCTTTAATCATCACTGCGATGGTAGCTGCAGGCTTTGATACACTAGTTGCTGTAGCAACTGTTCTTCTTGGAGCAGGCGCCGGCGTACTTGGTTCAACTGTTAACCCATTTGCTACAGGTGTAGCTATGGACGCACTTAACGGTGCAGGAGTTGAATGTAACAAAGGTACTGTTATATTACTAGGTGCTGTACTTTGGGCAGTAGCTTTAGGTACTGCAATGTACTTCGTATTAAAATACGCTAGCAAAGTACACAAAGACAAAGGATCAACAATACTATCACTTCAAGAAAGAGAAGTTATGGACAAAGAGTTCAAAACTACAAAGACTGATGATGAGTTAGTATTCACAGGAAGACACAAATTTATCCTTGTTGTATTCGCAATTACTTTTATTATTATGATTATTTCTTTAATACCTTGGCCAGATTTTGGCGTAACAGCATTTGAAGGCTGGTCAGCAGTATTAACTGGCACACCACTTGGTGAATGGTACTTCCCAGAAATTTCAGTATTATTCTTCCTAGTATCAATCATTATTGGTTGGATTGGAAGATTATCTGAAAAAGAAGTTGTTAACGCATTCGTAGCTGGAGCTGCAGACATATTGTCAGTAGTTTTAGTTATCGTTGTAGCAAGAGCTGCATCAGTACTAATGGCTCAAACTCACATTGATGCTCTTATACTAGATAGATCAGCAACAGCATTATCAGGTCTACCAGTATTCTTATTCGTACCATTTGCATACATCGTTTACATTGCACTATCATTCTTCATCCCATCAACATCAGGTCTTGCAACACTATCTATCCCAGTTATGGGCGGATTAGCTGCTAAACTTGGTTATTCACCAGAAGTTATGATATTAATATTCTGCGCTGCAGAAGGTGTTGTAAACTATGTAACACCAACATCAGGCGTTGTTATGGGTGCAATACAAATTTCTAAGATGGAATTAGGTACTTGGTATAAATGGGTTAAGAAACCTCTTATATTCACAGTAATATTCTCAATAATTGTATTAACTGTAGCAATGATGATTTTCTAAAATTGTTTACTATCAGAGAAGTCCCTTAGGGGGCTTCTTTTTTTGTATTTTATAATAATTTATTTATAAATATTGGTCAAAGTGTAAAAAACTTTGACCATTTTTATATAGGTATAGAAAATATTCTTCACTTATGGTATAATTATATTGGAGGAATGTATGAAGAAAATACTTGAAGAATTAAAAAAATTAAATATAGAAAAAATTATAGAAGACGAAAGTTTATCTAAGTACACTACTTTTAAGATAGGTGGACCTGCTAAAATTTTGATTGAAGCGGTGAGCGATGAAGAAATTTTAAAAATTGTTAAACTTTTTGATGAGATGAAAGAAAATTATCTTATCATTGGCAATGGCAGTAATCTTCTTATTAGTGATGAGGTATTTGAAAGACCAGTTATTGTTCTTGATAAAAATTTTGCAAAAATTATGCCAATAAATGAAGTGACTTTATATGCTGAGGCTGGCGCATCACTAAAGAGCCTAGCAAATAAAGCGCTTGATTTAGAACTTGGTGGTCTTGAAGCTATCTCAGGCATTCCTGGCACTGTAGGGGGAGCGGTCTATATGAACGCCGGTGCGTATGGAAGTGAGATAAAAGATGTAGTGACTAAGGTAAGATGCATTAAAGATGAGAAGATAGTTGAATTAGACGCGAGCGAAGCAAATTTTGCTCACAGAAGAAGTATTTTTCAGGAAAAAGGCTACGTAATATTAGGCGCTTATTTTAAGTTAGAGAAAAAAGCGAGAAAAGAGATAGAGGCTGAGCAAAAAGATTACACGCAAAGAAGAGTTGACAAGCAGCCGCTTGAGTATCCGTCTGCTGGATCCGTATTTAAAAGACCCGAAGGATATTACGCATCTAAACTTATTGAAGACGCTGGACTAAAAGGGCTCTCTGTCGGCGGTGCCATGGTTAGCAAAAAGCACTCTGGCTTTATTATTAACACAGGCGGAGCAAGTTTTGACGACGTAGTCACACTTATTGAAAAAGTAAAAGCTATAGTAAAAGAAAAGTTCGCTGTCGATCTTGAAGAGGAGATAAGGATTATAAATGAATAAAATTAGATTATATGGCGATTACCATACGCATACGATATTCTCGTCAGGAACTAAGGGCAATCTTGGTAGACACGCTACACAAACACCTGAGGAGAGCGCAAAAAAAGCGTATCTTATGGGTCTTAAGGAGCTAGCAATTACTGATCATGGCCTTGCCCATTACATGTTTGGCATAAAGAGAAGTAATTTGCCAGTTCTTAGAGCAAGGATTGACAAGTTAAATGAGGAATATAATGACAAGGGACTAAAGATACTTATGGGTGTAGAGGCGAATTTACTTGATTTTAACGGCACTGTAGACCTTGACGCAGACATAATGAACTATCTAGACATAGTTCTTATGGGCTTTCATTATGGAATAAAAACGAAAAATTTTAAGGAGCAGATGAAATTATCGATACTGCCTCAAATTTCAAAACCGTTCAAGAAATGGCACGAAGAAGTGACAGAGAGGGTTACAGACTCATACATCAAGGCGATAGAGAAGTACCCAATAAAGATAATTACTCATCCGGGTGACAAGATAGATGTAAACATTGTTAGACTCGCCAAGGCATGTAAAGAACATGGAGTGGCACTAGAAATAAATTCATCGCACAAGAATCTTTCGGTTGAAGATTTGATTAAGATTAAGGATATAGATGTCGATCTATACTTAGGATCGGACGCTCACAGACTAGAGCGTGTAGGCGATGTAAAAGAAGCATTAAGAAGAGCTGACGAAGCTCAAATTGATATTAAGAGAATTAAGAATATTTATATAGAATAGGAGGATATTATGGACATATATGTAGTAACAGGCATGAGTGGTGCCGGAAAAAGTTCTTTATTGAATTTCATGGAAGATAATGGATTTTACTGCATTGACAATATGCCTCCTGTTTTATTGCCAAAATTTTTCGAGCTAATTGGTAATGACAATGAAGACATAAACAAGGTTGCCTTTGGTATGGACATAAGAGGCAAGGAATTTTTTAATGATATGCTAACTGTTATCGATGGGCTTGAAAAAAAGAATTTAGATTTTAAATTAATATTTTTAGACGCTAGAGATAGTGAGCTAATTAAGCGCTTCAACGAAAGAAGAAGGCCACATCCATTAAGCAAGGATGGCTCCTTAAAAGATGGTATACAAAAGGAAAGAGAGACGCTTAAGGAGCTTAAGGACAAGTCTGACTACATCATAGATACAAGCTCTATGAAGAGCAGCGACTTAAAAGATAAGCTTTATGAAATACTTTCAAATACCATTACAAGAAAGAAACTTACCATAGTCGTGGAAAGCTTTGGTTTTAAGTACGGAATTTTGGAGGAGGCAGATCTTGTCTTTGATGTGAGATTCTTACCAAATCCATATTATCTTGAAGATTTAAGGCCCTTGTCAGGACTTAATAAAGAAATAAAGGAATTTTTAGAAAAATATGACGCAACAGAAGAATTTTTCCAAAAACTTATAGATATGCTTGATTTTTTATTACCAAATTATATAAAGGAAGGAAAAAATCAATTAACCATAGGCATGGGATGCACGGGTGGTAGACACAGAAGCGTTTACATGGCTGAAAGGCTTTATGAATATTTAAAGGAAAAGAAAAATTTAACCGTTTTGAAAAATAGAGACATGGATAAAGAGGCGCGCAATGTTTAGTTATAGAAGCTTAAACCCTAGGATAGTGACTATAGGCGGAGGAACAGGCTTATCGACGCTACTAAAGGGTATAAAAAATTATTCTTCAGAGATAACTGCGCTTGTGACTATGGCTGACGATGGTGGCGGAAGCGGCATTTTAAGAAGAAGCTTCGGCATGCTGCCACCAGGCGATGTGCGTAACTGTCTTTTAGCACTTTCCGATATAGAGCCTGAAATGAATACTCTTCTTTCACATCGTTTTGAGAAGGGCGAGTTAAAGGGCCAATCCTTCGGCAATTTATTTTTACTTGCAATGAATGAAATATATGGCTCATTTGAAGAAGCTGTCAAGATGGCGTCAAGCATACTAAGGGTCAAGGGAACTGTTATGCCCATCACCGTAAACGATGTCAATATCGAGGCGACTTATGACGACAAGAGCAAGGCTTTTGGCGAGAGCATATTGCCAGCTGAGGCGATAAAAGACAATAAAAAGATTAAAAGAGTTGAGCTTTGTCCAAAGGACGTTGAGCCGCTTGATGGCGTAATCACAGCCATTAACAGGGCGGATATCATACTTATAGGACCCGGTAGCTTATATACATCGGTTATACCAAATTTGCTCGTGAAAGGCGTTAAAGAAGCGATTCTTTCTTCATCAGCAAAAAAGATTTACGTGCAAAACGTAATGACTCAGCACGGAGAGACTGATAAGATGTCTGTAAAAGATCATATCGAGGCGATTTTTGAACACTCAGATAAAATTTTTGACTCGATTATTATAAATAATAAGGTTTTAAGCGAAGAGCTTAAGAAAAAATATCAAGAAAAATATCAAGAGCAAATATTTTTGACGGGTGAAGACAAGAAATTTTTAAAAGAAGAGGCGATTGATTATATCGAAGGCGATTGCTTGGATGATGGCGACTATGCTAGACACGACAGCGAAAAGCTTGCGAATATGATCATCGATTATTATATAAAGACTAGAAGGGTAAAGACTTATGAGAAATAAATTATTCGTGATAGGAAGTCCGATTGAGCAGTCAAAGTCACCTGAAGTGATGAAGGACTTTATTAATAGAGATGGACTTGAACTTAATTACGAAAAAAAAGAAATAAATAAAGATGGACTTGAAAGCTTTGTAAATGAAGCAAAGACTGGCGAAGTTCTAGGTTTTAACATAACTACACCACTTAAGGAAGAAATTATTAAATACGCTGATGAAGTGAGTGAAGCGGTTAAAATTTTAGGCGCAGCTAATACGGCAAACCTTGCAAATGGCGAGATGAGTCTACACAATACTGATTACATCGGCTTTATGAAGGACATAAGTAGCCAAATACCAAAATATGAGAGATATTCTTACGCTGTTTTAGGTACTGGTGGAGCGGCTCGCAGCATTATTTATGCTCTTCTTAAGCTAAACATCTTTCAAATAACTGTTTATACGCGCGATGAGGTTGAGGCGCATTATAAATTAAAGAATTTTGAAGACGATATAGAGATTTATCCTTATGGCTACGGCATGGATCAAGATGTAATCATTAACGCGACTGGACTTGGCATGGCAGGAAAGCTTGATGAGAGCCCATTATCAAAGGAAGATTTTGAGATGAGCAGAGCCGGTTTTGCTTATGATTTAACATATAATCCTGAAGAGACAAAATTCTTGGAGCTTGCTAAAGAAGCGGGTCTCATCACTATGAATGGCTGGGGCATGTTTATGGGTCAAGCAGAAGAAGCCTTTAAAATTTGGACTGGAGCTGATAGAAATGAACTTTGAACAAGAAAAATCATCAAAGACATATAAAGAAAAAACAATTATTAATATAGGCAGCGAAAAGATTGGTGATGGCTTTACACTTATTGCCGGTCCTTGTGCTTGTGAATCTTATGAATCACTTCTTGATGAGGTAAAATTTTTATCATCTCGCGGAATAAAATTTATAAGAGCAGGTGCTTTTAAGCCGAGGACATCACCATATAGCTTCCAAGGCTTAGGACGCGAAGCGCTTGAATATTTTAAAGAAATAAAAAAGGTTTATGACGTGAAATTTGTCTCCGAGCTAATGGATTTGCGTGAGCTTGATTATTTTATGGACTCAGTTGACATAATCCAAGTTGGCGCAAGAAATATGCAAAATTTTTCACTACTCACAGAGCTTGGCAAAATAAATAAACCAGTATTATTGAAAAGAGGCTTTGCAAATAAAATAAAAGAATTTATCGCGGCGGCTGAATATATTTTGAAGGGCGGCAATGAAGACGTTATTTTATGCGAAAGAGGCATAAGGACTTTCGAGACAGCTACTAGAAATACGCTTGATATCTCGAGTGTGCCTATAATTAAGAAATATACAAATCTACCAATCATAGTCGATCCATCACATGCAGGAGGCATTGACTACTTAGTTAAGCCTCTAAGTCTCGCGAGTGTAGCTGTTGGCGCAGACGGGATCATTGTCGAAGTAAATGACAAGAAAAGAGAGGCACTTTCAGATGGCGAGCAAGCCATAAATTATGCTGAGTTTGATGATTTATTATTAGATTTAAAGAAAATACTTAAGGCGATGGGCAAATCTTATGAATAAAGATGAACTTTCTTATGAAATAAAAATTATTCACAAGGCGAGTGAAATTATTTTAGAGAAAAAATTTACTAAGCACCTTGTATTAACAGATAGAAATCTTTATAGAGAGCAAAGAGCTTTTATTGATGAGATAATTAAGAAATATGATGCATACATCTATGTGATAGATGCTGGTGAAGAGACGAAAAGTCTTAGCGTTTTAGAAAATATTCTTGAGTACGCATCTGATAAGCTTGATAGGCACTCAATTATAATCAATGTGGGCGGCGGCGTAGTAACGGACATTGGCGGCTTTGCAGCTTCGATTCTTTATAGAGGCATAAAGCATGTAAACGTTGCAACAAGCCTACTTGCTATGACAGACGCAGCCATCGGTTCAAAGACTGGCATAGATTTTTGCGATAAAAAAAATATTTTAGGCACATTTTATGATCCATACAAAGTTTTCATAGCCATAGATGCACTTAAAACGCTTCCTAAAGATGAGTATATATCAGGTTTTGCAGAAGTGATTAAACATGCACTTATTTATAATGATGAATTATATGATTTAATTAAAAATGATGCAAATATTGAAGAAATTTTAGAAAAATCCATTTGGACAAAAGTTCATTTTGTTTGTGAAGACAAAAATGAGAAGGGTGCTCGCATGTCGCTAAATTTTGGCCACACCTTTGGTCACGTGATTGAAGCAGCAAGCGGATTTGCTCTATCACATGGCCATAGCGTTGCCACTGGGATGAAGATTGCTCTTGAGCTTGGCAAAATTTTAAATATTACAGATGAAGAAACTTATATGAGGAGTTTTGAATTAATTCATAAATATTATCCAATCGAAGAAATAAATTATGAGATAAAATCACTTAAAAGTGATAAAAAGATGATGGGTGACGAAATAAACTTTGTTTTTTTGAAAAATAAAGAGGCACTTATACAAAAAATGGACGAGAGAAAGGTAGTAGAGCTTTATAATGAGCATATTAAGAATAAAAAATTCTAAATTAAAGGGTGAAGTTTATGTAAATCACTCAAAAAGTTACTTGCACAGATATATCTTTGCAAGTTCTTTTGCTGGCGAAAATACCATAATCAAAGGATTTGACTTATCTGACGACATTAAAGACACTATGCTTAGTCTAATAAGTTTTGCTGATTTTGATCTTTTGGATAATGGTGACGTCCTTGTCAAGCCGCGTGAGAATAAAAAAAGTCCAGATAGAATCCGCATCGAAGCCTCTGGTACAACGCTTCGCTTTATGTTATTAAATATTTTGGATGGCAATTTGCATGAGATATACATGGGCGATAAGCTATATGAAAGGCCAAATGATACTATTTTTAAAATTTTTAATGACAATGGTATAAAATTTCATAGAAATGATAAGAACAAGTCCATCACCATAAAAGGCGACTTGGTCAAAGATGAATACATAATTACAGAAGACATCTCAAGCCAATTCGTCTCAGCTCTTTTATTTAAGCTTGCGCGCATGAATTTTGATTCACGTATAATTCTTGACTGTGATATATCTTCACGCTCATACATTGACATGAGTATTAAGTGCCTAGAAGATTTTGGTATAGAAATTGAAGCGAGTGAAAATGAATTTAAAATAAAGGGCGGACAAGATTTTAAAACAGCTGGTGAATATGTGATTGAAAGAGATTACTCAAACGCAGCTAATTACTACGCAGCAAATTATTTGGGCTCTAATATAAATATCATGGACATGGATGAGTCAAGCATACAAGGCGATAAAAAGGCAATCGATATTTTATCTAAATATGATCAGACGCAAAATCTTAGCTTTGATATGAAGGACTCGCCAGACATAGTGCCAATACTTGCTATGGCGGCACTATTTAGAAAGCATAAAACTACATTCACTTCTATAAATAGATTGATTTTTAAGGAATCAAACAGGGTTCAAGCAATTATCAATGAACTTAAAAAGATTGGAGCAAAAATTATTTTCACAAATGACAGCTTAATCGTGAATCCGCTTGAGGACATCATCATGTATACCAATATGTTTGATGCGTATAATGACCACAGGATAGCCATGATGATAGCGATGCTTGCGACAAAGCTTGATCAAGATATATTCTTAAGTGGCTACGAGTGCGTGAATAAGTCATATCCGAAATTTTTCGAGGATTATATAAGTTTGGGAGGCGAGGTCAATGTCATCGACAATTGGAAATAGAATAAGGCTCACTCTTTCAGGTGAATCGCATGGAAAATTTATGACGGCGACGCTTGATGGCTTAGCTAGCGGCATAGAAGTCGATAGAGACTACATTGATAAAATCCTTTTAGAGAGAAGACCAAAATCAATTGCTTCGAGTGCGCGAAGAGAGGCTGATGAATACGAGATCATATCCGGTGTTTTCAATGGATTCACAACAGGAGCCGCACTTACCATACTTATGAAAAATTCTGACGTTGATAGCTCTTCGTATGAAAAAACAAAAGATTTAGCAAGACCATCGCAGGCTGATTATCCTGCCTTTGTTAAGTACAAGAGCTTTAATGACTATCGCGGCTCGGGCATATTCTCAGCTCGTTTAACAGCGCCAGTTTGTGCGGCTGCTGCAATTATTTTAAAAGAGCTAGAAAAGAAAGGAATTACTTTTGAAACGCATTTAAAAAGAGTGGGTAAAATCATTGACGAAGCGCGCGGCGAAGAATTTTTATCAAAAACATATCACATGTATAAGTACAGTGACGACGAGACCCAAAAATATTTAGACGAGATAAAAAATGAAAACGATAGCGTTGGAGCAGAGGTCGAATTAATTATAAAAGGCGTCAAGGCAGGCCTTGGCGAGCCGCCATTTGCTCCGCTTGATGGGGAGCTAGCAAGATACATGTATTTGATTCCATCTGTAAAATCTGTTTCCTTTGGCGATGGCAATGATTTTGCTCAGAGCCTTGGCAGCGAAGTAGCTGACGAGATGAGAGTAGAAGACGACAAAGTAAAATTTTTAAAAAATACTAACGGTGGCATCATTGGAGGTATATCAAATGGCGCAGACATAGTACTTAGCTGCGTATTTAAGCCTATTGCATCAATACCACGTGAGTTTAAGACCATAAACATGAAAACTATGGAAAACGCTGAGATAAATATAAATGGCAGACATGACGCTTCAGTCGTTCCACGCGTTTACCCAATTATGAAGTGCTACGCAGCTCTTGCCATCTACGATATGCTGGTGAGCGCATGAATATAATTATCATAGGCATGCCAAACAGCGGAAAGACGACCATCGCCTACGAACTCGCTCGCAAAATTGGCTACAAGGCCATTGACATAGATAGACTCATTGAAAAAGAGGCTGGGATGAGCATAAATGAAATTTTTCGAAAATTTGGCGAGGAAGATTTTAGGCGCAGAGAGACACTTGCTTGCGAAAGAGTAGCTAGGCTCGATAAAAGAGTTATAGCGACTGGCGGCGGAACAGTTATGCGCGAAGAAAATATGAATTTTTTAAAAAATCGCGGCTATGTCATTTATTTAAAGAGGCCGCTTGAGTTTTTGAAAACAAATCTTGATACATCGAGAAGACCCTTACTAAGAGCCGAGGGCGACCCGATGACGAAGCTTTATAATCAAAGAGCGCCTTTATTCGAAAAGTATTGTGACATGACGATGAAAACAGACAAATCAGTTTTTTTGATGTGTAAAGAAATAAAAAGGCGTTTAAAGGTACAAGGAGTGATTAAATGAAAAAAATAATTGTAATCAACGGACCGAATATTAATATACTTGGCAAGAGAGAGCTTGAAATTTATGGCAATTTATTTTATAATGATTTAGTAAATGAATTAAAGTCTTATGCGAAGGATAAAGGAGCTAATTTAGATGAGTTTCAATCAAATTCTGAAGGAGCCATCATTGATAAGCTTCAAGAACTAATTGATGGGGAATATGATGCTGTTATCATTAATCCAGCTGCTTACTCGCATTACAGCTATGCCATATATGATGCACTAAAGGCTATAAAGATAAAAAAAGTCGAAGTGCACTTAACAAATATATTGGCACGCGATGAGTTTAGAAAAAATTCTGTCACAGCAGCAGCTTGTGATGGAGTTATCTCAGGCTTTGGCTTTGATTCATACAAATTAGCAATAGATTATTTATTAAGGGAGGAATAATAATGGACGTTAAATACGATTTAGACTACATGGTTGAATTTATGGTAAAGCTATTAAAAACACCATCACCAACAGGAGATACTATCAAGGCACTTAACTTAGTTGAAGAAGAACTTGCTAAATACGGCTTAAAGGCTCATAAGAATGCTAAGAACGGCTTTTATGTAACAGTTGAAGGCGAAGACGACGAAGAGCAAGTGACTTTATCAGCTCACGTTGATACACTTGGCTGCATGGTTAAAGACATAACAGGAAATGGTAGACTTAAACTTACAAAATTAGGCGGATATCCATGGAATGTAATTGAAGGCTGTGAATGTGTTATCTCAACTATTGATGATGGCGAATACACAGGCACTATACTTACTAATGTTTCTTCAACTCATGTTTATGGTGCAAAAGCTGACGAAACAAAGAGAGACGAAGACTCAATGGAGATTAGAATTGACGAAAAAGTTTCATCAAGAGAAGATGTTGAAAAACTTGGCATAAACGTTGGTGACTATGTTTACCTATATCCAGGCACATGGGTTACACCATCAGGCTTTATTAAGTCAAGACACCTTGATGACAAGGCTTGCGTTGCAGTTCTTGTAGGACTTGTAAAATATTTAAAAGAAAATAATATTAAGCCAAAACACACAACAAACTTCTTTATCTCAAACTATGAAGAGCTTGGCCACGGATCAAGCGCTGGTCTACCTGAAAAAACAGTTGAGTTCATAGCTGTAGACATGGCAGCACCAGGCACTGGACAAACATCTTCAGAATTCAAGTGCACTGTTTGTGTAAAAGATTCTTCAGGACCTTATGACAAGATGATGAGCGAAAAATTTATAAAATTAGCTAGAAAGAATGATATTCCATACGCAATAGACATCTATCCATACTACGGATCAGACGCATCAGCAGTTTTAAGAGCAGGCTGGAACGTAAGAGCCGCACTTATAGGACCAGGTGTTGACGCATCACACAGCTTTGAAAGAACACACAAAGAAGCAGTTGATGCAACATTTAGACTAGCACTAGCTTATTTATTAGAAGACTAATAATAGCTTATATATAAAAAATGCTTACAGCAATGATATGTACCCTCTTTACTGGACAAACCAGTAAGGAGGGTATTTTTATGCGATATAGTTATGAATTCAAAAAAGAATGCGTAGAACTATACAAACAAGGAAAATGGATGGAAACACCAGAAGGAATTAAACAAGAAGCGTTCAGAAGTAGTATAAGGTATTGGATCAGACTTGTAGACCTTCATGGAGAAGAGATACTTAAACACAAAGAACAGAACAAAGAGTGGACTGCAGAAGAAAAATTTAAGCTTGTATCAAAAGTTTTAGCAGGAAATTCATATAAGTCTGTAGCTATAGAGGTTGGTATTCCAGATGGTCAACTTTACACTTGGGTTAATAAATATAAAAATTTTGGGTATAATTCTCTTGAAATTAAGAAGAGAGGAAGACCATCTAAAATGAATGATAAGAATGAAAAAATTGATATAGAACCAAAGCCACTTAACGAATCAGAACGAGAAGAACTTATTCGTTTAAGAGAAGAAGTTAGATATTTAAGAACAGAGCGAGCAGTCGAAAAAAAATTAGACGCCTTGAGAAGGGAAAAATATGCTGCATATCTCAAGGCGAAAAAGCAGCAGTCATCAGAGCACTAAGAGATGAAGAATACAAACTAAAATATCTTTTAAGAGCTATGAACCTACCTAAATCAACATACTACTACGAATTAAGTAAAGTTGATCAAGTTGATCTAAGAAACAAAGAAATCAAAGAAAAGATACAAGAAATATTTACCTCAAACAAAGGTAGATACGGAGTAAGAAGAGTTCA
>NZ_JBXXYC010000011.1:0-23080 GCF_057222035.1 Fenollaria sp.
TTCCTCCCTTATTTGATTTTATATTGCAATTGACAGATTACAATTATATTATATCAAATAGGGAGGTTTTTTGTTTGTTTATCACCGCTAAAGCTAAACTGAACCCCCAGTCTAACTGGGGGTTTTCTAATACAAAAAGACGCATATCTTAATGATATACGTCTTTCTATTTTTCTATTTGCCCGTCGCTATGCCAATTTCTTAGATAAAATGCGATTCACACGAAATGGCACTTCGAGGCAAGCTTGGCCGTAAGTTTAATCAAATTGACGTTCACTTCGTTCCGTCTCTTTGTAAACTCTGGGATAAGGCACACATAGCCAATCGAACATCGCTAACACTCGTTCTCTTGGTGCATGGACTTAACTGCACAAGCGAGTACTCGAGCATTGCCGAGAAACGAATGAGCGCAAGGGCGCATTTGAAGAACCTCACCCATCATCAAAGCTAAAGCTTTGGATTGGTCCCGAGAACCTTGGTGCTTCGCACGATCAAGAAATCAAATGCGTTATAAAAAAGAGACCGATTAAGGTCTCTTTCTATTTTGATATTATATTGTTTAATTATCTAATAACATTGTATTGGAATTTCTTTTGTTGAATTCTTAAATAATCAGTAACGATATTAAATGTAAGATTATCCATCACAACAGTATTCGCCTTATAATATCTATTATCTGTAAGCAATGTGTTGCTTGCGCATAGTATGTCTTCATATAGAGGCATGCTTGGATTGATATCCTTGTAAGTTAATAGTGTGTTTACGCTTCTCTTTAGATATACCTTATCAAGCACTCTTCTGAAGGCTCTATTAGATACATAGGCAACTTCTTGTCTTGTGATAGGCTTGTCAGCATCAAACTTCGCTGTACCATCTTGGTAAACGCCTAGCCAGCCAGCTTCATAAGCCGCTTCGACTTCAGCTGTTGCCCAGTGACCATTTCTTAGCATCATAGTATTGCCACTTGCCTCTTTAATGTCTTGGAACCTTCTAAGTGTTGCAACCCACTCAGCTCTAGTGATCTTACCTTCTGGTTTGAAAGTACCATCGCTATATCCTTGGAATACACCCGCTTGAGTTACGACTCTGATTGCGTCTGTGTACCAAACGTTTCCAACGTCACTGTAGCTTAGAGCGTAGTTTGCATCGTATCTGTAGCCGTCAGCCTTTAGAGCGTTGGCTAAGATTTGTGCCGCTTCGCATCTTCTTAAGCCATCGTATGGTCTGAACTTGCCGTTAAAGCCTTGCATGTATCTGATTTCTTTTTGCATTTCATCATTTTCGCCAACTTTGACAATCTTTTCAACAATCTTTTCTTTTTCGACAATTTTGTCTCTGTAGATAACTTCTGGATAAGATGGTTTATCGTCTGGCTTAACTACTCTATTTGCTCTTGCTCTTACAACTATGTCACTTTCACCTATAGTAATAGTATCGTCATCCCAGTTTGCAAAGCCGTAGCCTTGTGCTAGTTCATAGCTTGGTTTTTGAAACGCTTTAAGAGTTAATCCCTTATTTGGATTACCCTTAACCTTCGCATATTTCTTTACATAATATGCCTTTGGCTCTGTTAATCTTATTCCTGCATCTGCTTCGAATGTAACTTTTATGAAGCCCTCCGGTCTCTTTATAGGGTTATTTGGATTGTCTAAATCAGTCGGATTAAATGGAATTACATCTTCAGGTTCATATTCTATGTCACCTACTGATTTAACTACTGTTATAGGTACTTCTACGGTAACAGTATTACCATTTTCTGGATAAGTTACTTTTACCTTTGCTGTTGTTAAACCTAATTTACTTACATCTGGCTCTGTAACATATTCAAATGTTGTTCCTTTTGGTAAATTATCTTTGTTTGTTGGATTGTTTTCATCATATACGTTCTTTATTAAATCCTTAGCTTCAGGTTTTACACCTACTGGAGTTATTACACCCGTCTTAGCAATAGGTGGTAAATCTGATGTTTTAGTGTATCTAGCCTCGATGTCTGTATCTTGAGTAAATCTTCCCTGAATACTTCTATTAGGCCAAGAACCAAAGACACCTCTTGTAGATGTCCAAGTATTAAATACATAAGCGTACTTATTGCCATTAATTGTTTCTACTTTGCCTGTTGGTTCAAAGTAAGGTATAGTGACAGGCCTTGTAGAATTTACAAAGTAAATTTTATCGGTATTTTCTTTTGCCTTTTCTGTTGGCTTTAGAGTTACTATTACATAACCCTTTGGTTTTTTTGTTTTTTCATCTGTTTTTTCGATTGCATCTTTTAATGGTGCAAAAGTATAAGTCAGAGTTGTATTCTCATTTATTGTGATTGTTCTTTTGATTACTTTGTCTTCAGTACTCCATTCGCCACCTTCATGAGTATAGCCTATATCGGCGTTTTCCTCTTTGATTATTGCCTCAGAAAATTTTTCGTCATATAGATTAATTTTTGTACCAGGCTTTACATAATAAAGAGTAGGTTCTTCTAAAGTACCGTTTTCGCCTACAAATTTAACTGTCACGTAGCCATCTGGTCTGTCCAAGCCCTCAATATTCTTTTCTGAAATAATATCATCAAGTTTTTCATAATTTGCTGTAATTGTTACAGGGCTGTCTATTAATTGTGCTTTTACTTTTAAAGATCTGTTCCAAGGATTGTTTATATCTTGTTTCCAACCAATGTTTGGTTTAACTGCAGGTGCAGGAACGTTTACATCTTTATCCGGTTTTATCCAGTACTCAGTTTGACCTTGTAATGAACCGTGTTTGCCTTCTTTGAATTCAACTTTTACATAGCCATATACTTCTTTAGTAGAAATGTTTTCTGGCTCGTTATAAAGAGCTGTGATTGTAGTTCCGTCTTTATATTTAATTTCTTGATCAATAGATACGTCCCATCTAGCAAATTTGTATCCTGCCTTAGTATTTACTTCTGGCTTATAATTTGTTAATTTAACTGCCTTATTTGGATTTACAAATAAAACTTTTTTAGTAATAATAGTAGAACCTATTACTCCTTTTCCTTTATCAACAGTATCAAAAGTAACTGTGATGTAGCCATCTGGTTTTTCTGAATCATTATCAGCTGTTTTAACTATAACATCAGGAAGTACAGTGTACTTTGCTTTAACTACAATATCTTCCGATCCTTTTATTGGTGTATTGTCAGCCTTATCCCAGCCATTTGCTTTATATCCAGTATCTGGTGTTACTGTTGGTTTTGTTATTTGACCAATAGTCTTAGCTGGATCTGCCTTTGGATTTACATAGTAAACAGTTTTACCTGTTATATCTTTTCCGTTTTGTCCCTTATCAAAAGTAACTGTAATATAGCCACCTGGTTTAGCATTTGGATTTCCATCATCTTTTTTTGATGGGATGATGTCCTCAAGCTTTTTAAAGTTTCCTTTAACTGTTAAGTCACCTGCATACTTCTTAGCTTTAGTCGTATCTTTATCCCACTGTTCAAATTCATAGCCTGTATCAGCTTGAGTTTTTGGTTGAGGTATTGTTACATCTCTATTTGGATCTACATAGTAAACAGTAGTTTCACCAACAATTTGACCGCCTGTAGAAGGATCTATTACAAAGGTAACTTTTACATAACCAGCTGGTTTTTCTGAATCGTCAGTCTTTGTCTTTGGAATAACATCATTAAGTCCATTAAAGGATCCAGTGATTGTTGCACCATCTTTATAAACTGTTGGAATATTAGTATCCTTATCCCATCCGCCAAATTTAAATCCTGTACTAGCCTCTGTTTTTGGTGGAGTTATAGTTACATAT
The DNA here is from genome assembly GCF_057222035.1 of Fenollaria sp. Lineage (NCBI taxonomy): Bacteria > Bacillati > Bacillota > Clostridia > Eubacteriales > Fenollaria > Fenollaria sp. Next base: position 3,775 of record NZ_JBXXYC010000011.1, read on the forward strand.
TCATTAGGATTTACATAGAATTTTGCAACGCCAGTAATTGAGCCTTTAGTTTTGTCATCATCTTTAATAATAAAAGTAACTTCCTTATAACCATCTGGCTTTTTATTGACTTGATTATTATTATCTTTTTCTGGAATAACGTTGCCAAGCTTAGTAGCTTTTGCTTTTACAACTAGGTCTGTTGTGATTGTATCTGTATCTGCTTTATCCCACTCTTTAAATACATAACCTGTATTAGGATCATAAGTTGGTTTAGTTAATTTAGCAAGTTTTATACCAGCATCTTTCTTTACATAGTAAGCCTTATGCTCTGTTAATGTTAATCCATTATCTGCTTCAAAAGTAACTCTTACATAGCTTTTATCTGGTCTTTCTGTAGGCTCTTTTGGATCATAGTAAATGATGTCTTCATCTTTAGTCCACTGAGCTGTGGCTGTAGTATTTTCTGTTAATTCTACTTCTTCGGCAACTTGATAAGTTTTTTTGCCTATCTTCCAGCCAGCGAACTTAGCGTCAGCCTTGCTTAAGCCAGTTGCTGGTGCAAGTCTTACTTTTGTGCCGTTATCAACTATAACTGGTATTGGAAGAGTTCCTGTTCCTTCTCCTGCGCTATAAGTTAAAGTGACTTTGCCTTTATTAAATCTAGCCACATATTCTAAGTCAGTCTTAATTGGATTTGTTTTGTCAATGTCTTCATACCACTTATCATTTGCATAATTTGTATCTGGTTTAGTCTTAGGCACTGCAATCTGTTTAGCTTTATCCTTTACTGCATCAACAATCATTACTCCTGCATCAGGATTTACAAAGTAAGTTATTACATCTTTATCGCCTTCAAGCTTACCGTTATCATCTGCTCTAAAGGTAACTGTTACATAGCCTTCTGGTTTTGCATTTGTATTACCAGACCCATCTTTTTCCGGAATAATATTTTCTGCATCATCATATTGCGCAGTTATCTCATAAACTGTAGCACCTTGTGGTAAATCAGCTGGTAAAGTAACTTTTAATAGTTTATTCCATCCTGTAAATTTATGACCAGACTTAGGTGTAACAATAGGAGCTGGTATAGTTACTTCCTTATTTGGTATTACCCAAAGATCTATATCTCCTTGTAGTGTTCCCTTTGCTGTGTCTGTTTTAAATTCTACTTTTACATAACCATCTTTATATGTCTTGCTAATATCGTCATCGCTATTATACTGAGCTGTGATTGTTCTTGGACTACTATATATTGTAGGTAAAGTTAAATCTACATCCCAGCCAGAAAATTCATAACTAACTTGTGTTGTAACTTTTGCTTCAACTTTTGGTTCAAATCCCTTTAATGCCACTGCTGTGTTTGGTCTAACATAAACAACTTTTTTTGTAGGGTCAGTAGCTTTATCTGTTGGGTCAAAAGTAACTTCGATATAACCATTAGGTATATCGTTTGGCGTTACTCCATCGTCTTTAAATTTTGGAATAACATTGTCAAAGTCTGTGTATTGTGCAGTAACTGTAATATCATTATTTATAGGTGTCGTATCGCCCATATCCCAGCTGCTAAATGCATGACCAGTATCTGCTATAACAGTAGGCTTTGTAGTAATGTTAGCTAATGTTTTATTAACAGTAGGATTAACGTAGAAGACAGTTTCTCCACTTATAGAACTTCCGTGGTCGCCCTTATCAAAGGTAACTGTTACATAACCTTCTGGTTTTGCATTTTTATTACCATTATTATCCTTTGATGGAATAATATCGTCAAGCTTTTTGAAATTACCTTTAACTGTTGTGTTTTCAGTATATTTCGTAGCTGTTGTAGTAGTATCTTGATCCCACTTGTCAAATTCATAGCCTATATTAGCCTTTGTTGTAGGAGGGTTAAGTGTCACTGCTCTATTTGGATCTACATAGTATTCTTTTATTTGACCAGTGACAATATCTCCACCAACGCCATCAATAGTAAATTCAACTTTTACATAACCAGGTTTTAACACGGGTGATACAGCATCTAACTCATTAAAGCTTGCTGTAATAGTTGTCACTGGGTCTTTATATTCTGTTGGTATTTTAGCATCCTTATCCCAAGCACCAAATTCATATCCTGTATTAGGCTTTGGCTCTGGAGGGTTTAGTGGCACGTACTCATTTGGTTTAACAAAATATTTTATTACACCTTCAAGATTACCCTTAGTTTTATCATCATTATTAATTACGAATTCTACTTCTAGATAACCCTTTGGTTTATCATGATTACCATCATCCGGTATAAATGAATCAAGTTTTTCAGCATTTGCTTTAACTGTTATATCTTTATCGCCAATTTCTTCATCTGCTGGCGTCCACTCTGTAAATTTATATCCAGTTTTTGCCTTAACTTTTGGATATCCATAATTTATTTCGTCTTCTTTAAGGTCAGATAATTTTACTCCTGCATTTTTCTTTACATAGTAGTATTTTACCTCACTTAATGTCAAGCCTTCATCTGCATCGAATTTAACTCTTACATAGCCATCTGGTCTTTTTTCAGGCTCTTCCGGATCATATTTGATTATATTATCCGCTTGCTTATAATTTGCAGTAATATTTGTTACTGTTTCTGTAAACTGAGCTTTAATTGTATCAGTCCATGGACCAAGGCCTTTATCGTCTGTCCACTTTTCGAACATATAAGCTATTCGTTGTGGATTTGTTCCTGATGGATCAATAGTTTTTCCATTAGGTTTAGCAACTGGTATAGTCACTTCTTTTGTTGGATTAACCCAGAATGTTTGTGTTTGTGCTTCGCCATTTTTTAGGTCGGCTTTAATAGTTTTCTCAACAATAACTTTTACAAAGTCGCCTGGAACATCTGGTTTATCTGGACCTATTTGTTCTTTTACATCGTCTGAGAAGTTTGGTGTAATTACTGTATTTTCAGTAAACTTATGACGTTTAGTAAAGTCAAATTTGCCACTAGTTTCATTTTGATTAGCTTTATCTGCAGTCCACTTCATAAAGCCAGTTCCTTTTGCCTCGTCAGACTGAATTTCTACTTCCTTTATATTAACCCAAGCATTTTTATTAACATAGTAAATCTTATTATCTTTATTTTTTAAGTTACCAGTAGGTGCAACTGTTACTTTAGCATAATCGCCAGTTACTTTTACTAAATCGCCACCAGGTGCTGTAGTTGCATCCTTTAAAACTTTTGGCATATCGCCGTTTGTAAGTGCTTCATAAACGTTTTTGTAAACTTTTACTGGGATATCAAGCTCTTTAACATCTTTTTCATCTTTGAATTTAACATAAGCTTTGATATTTACAGTACGAACTAGTTCCTTAGTATCTGTATTACCAAGTTCCTTTACCTTTTCATAAATAATCTTGTTTATCTCTTCATCGCTCTTTGCTTCTACAGTCTTTACTGAATTATTTTCTTTTAATGTGCCTTCGATATAAACTGTAGCATCGTCTGGTAAAGATTTTTCTTGGCCTTTAACTCTCCAGATAATTTGCTTCTTTAATTCTTCTATAGTCGGAGCAAATTTATTGGACCAAGGTTCAGTGCCAGTATGCTTATAAGCTTCTGTTCTAATCATCGGCTTAGGTGCAACGTCTGACCAATCAAAGATGGCTGTGAATGTATAGTTTTGTTCGATGACTGTATCTTTATTTAGTAATTGAGACTTGTCCCACTTAATAAAGTTCTTGCCGTTATCTGCTGCAATGTAGAATTTGCCTTCTTCTTTTTGCTTTTCCGATCCGTCTAGATTAAGTTCTCCGTCTACCCACACCTTTGGTGTGATTGCATCTAGATTGTCTGATCTAAGTCCCTTGATTACATCGTAGTAAAGCTCTGTTACCTTTTTACCGTCTTTGTCTACGAAAGTGCCGCCTTTGTTTTTGTCGTCTATCTTGTATGTTATTCTAACATAGCCATCTGGTATTGGGTCATCTTTTTTACTTTCTATAACTCTTATGTCTTGGTAGAAGAAATAGATTTCATCCATACCAGTACCGTTGATGCCTAAAAGTCTGTTGCTTTCTTCTTCAACATCAAAGAAAAGCTGTTGTTGTGGCTTGCTTACAAGCTTCCAGCCAGGGATGTGTCTAAAGTTTCTAGCATCAAAGTCGCGGTTACCGTTAGTAACTGTTTCTTTGTCAATTATCGCGTATTTATTAGTAAGTGTTTCTAGATTTTCTTTAGGCTTAATTTTCTTTAATTCTTCTAATCTATCTTCTTTTTTCTTCTTTATATCTTCAAGTTTTTGCTTTTCATTCGCGTCCCTAGTTCTTTTGATTTGTATTTCAAGTTTAGGAATTTCTTTATTTAATGCATCCATCTCGAAGATGGTTTCTATCTTGTCCTTAGCTCTTGCATCCACATAGTTAACTTTGTACTCTCTTTGCCTAAATGGTCTGTAGTAGTAGTGGAATACATTGTATTTCGCCTCAGGATTATCAATTAGTTTAGTTTCTTCTGAATTTTCTTTTTTAACTTCAATTTTTTCTGGCTTAACAACTATCTGTTGATAGTATGAGTTTACCCTTGGATTGTTTGGATCAAATCTAGTGTAGTCACTATAAGTCATTGAACCGTCTATCTCTGTTATGTTCTTTTCTGCTAGTATGTCCCACTCGTCCTTAGGTACTAGTATCCTAGTATCATCTTGACGGCTACCAACAGCTCCAACGTATGAGCCAACTCTTCTGTTTTTAAGAATTTGTCTATACATAGACTTTTCTTTATAGTCTTTATCTAGATAGTGATGGTATGCGACGATATTAATAAGGTCGTTTTTGTTCCAGATAGCTCTTAGATAAAGGTCGCTTACTACATCGTTGTCAAAAGCATAAAGTTCTGGTACTTTATATTTATCACGGTATGAAGTATCTATGACAGGCTCGCCATTTTCTATTATAAGCTTGCCATCATTATCTTTTTCAAATCTAACAAGCTCCCAGCCCATAAACTCGTATCCTTCACGAGTAGGTATCTCTGGTGGAACAAGTTTTTGTCTTTGAACAACAGTAAATATCTTCTTGCCACCAACTGTTGGTGCTATCTCTTTTCCGTTTTCGTCCTTATAGCCTGCCTTAGGGTAAGTCACTTCTTTTTCTAGTCCGATGTCACCCTCTTTAATTGTCTTTTCTTCTCTAGTAATAGTTTTTGGCTTTAAATCTGGCATCTTGCCTTGGTTCGGATCAAAGGTTATCTTCCACTTGTAGTCAGGCTCGCCCCATTTAGCATATAGGTTGACTGGATGAGAAGGCATTGTTTCGCCCTTGCTCTCCCAAACTAACTTAGCTCCTGCTGGGTCTAGTGCCCAGCCCTTGAATTCCATTTGAGGTGAAAGGCCCTTAGGTCTTCTTACTTTGTATGTTGTATAATCTTTTTCAACGCCTGTTTCTTTGTCTTTAATCTTAATTGTTTCTGTAGCAAATTTACTTGGATCATCCTTATCTCTTTGCAATAGATCAGATAGACCTAATTTAAATAAATAATTTGGTTTATCCAAAAAGTTATCTGGATCCTCTTTGAAGTACTCTTTTTTATCTCTTGCTAAGTCATTTTCAACCAAATCAGGGCTTAAAACCTTTAGTGGGAATTGGTAGAATGTGTCTAATTTGTTTGTGTCATTAAAATCAGTATCATCTTTAGTGATGGATGGGTCGTAGTTAAATCTTAGTGGATACTTATTACGTTTGTATTTAAAGCGAAGGTAGCCGTTTTCTGTAAATGGTTTAACTATAGGATTACCTTCTTCATCAGTCAATGGATCGCCAAATTCGTCGGCGTTGCTAAAGAAGGCTGGTATAAATCTTAGCTCACCTACATGCGAGTTAAACCCATAGATGTCATAGTAAGCCTTGCCATTACCTGGATATGGAGTGATTTCCTCACGATCGTCGTTTATAGTATCAATGTCATCCTCGCTAACACGGCCATTCTCTTGATTATCCTCTACTATGAATGGGTCATAAGCCTTAAAGCCTTGAACTTCCGGATACCTATGAGTATATTTGGGGTCAGCTGTATCCGCCTTAGTCCTAACAAGGTCGTAGGCGATGATTGTTTCGCCGTCCTTAAAGCCGTCCATCCAAAAGTCCATGTGGTGAGGGATAGATGGTTTATCCTGTTTTATACCAAAGGATAGGGTTGTAAAGTCTTTAGCTTTTATAGTGCCTCCAGCTCCATTGTCTATCTTATTCGCATAGCCGCCCTTGTCATTGTAGCAATCCATGTCAAGGAACTCCTTAGCATTAAGTCTATATGGAGGGGTATCAAGGTGAACTGGCCAATACGGAGTACTATAGTTTGGTCCCCAGCCAAAGCTTTGGTAGCCTTCTGTGAAGCCCTTGGTTTGCTTAGCATCATTTGGCCACTTATACATCATCTCATTGAATCTCGCCTTGTAGTGGTATGGCTTGCCAGGTCCACCTAATTTTACCAACTCATTCTTTACTTGATCACGGCCATAAATTTCAGGATAGAAAGTGTTTTTATTAGGCTGTGCATTAGACTTAGTAAAGTATAGGTCGTAAACTTGTCTGTCGTAGTAAATGTTGTAGACTGTACTGCCGTCTGACATAACCTTCTTTATCTGTCTTTCAGCGTTAGGGTTGTTAGGATCTATCGGCTCAAAGTTTAAATCGTCTGTTAGATCTTTATTGTAAACGAAGAACTTATCTAGTAGTTTGTTTCTTCTTTTGTTAAATGTTTCGCCATTCCAAATCTTTTCTAGACGTGTCTTGTCAAGGTCTGGGAAGTTTAATCCTGGTAAAGTTATTCTATTACCATCTACTGTGTACTTTACTGGTCCAGGTTTCTCAGCATCAAGCTTTGGACGTGAGCCTGTGTCTTGGTCTTTATATACACGGGTACCAATGTAGTCGTATTTATTTAAAAGGGGTGCATTGTCAGCATGGTCGGCCTTTTCTACCCAAAACTGTATTGCGTAGTTAGCTTTTGGCTCATCTTTCCAAACTGCTGTAAAGATAAGTTTCTCTGCCGGTCTTTTGTTGTTTCCTAGGCGTAAGGCAGGAACAAGTAAATCTGCATTAAGATCTTTTATAGGATTTCCTAAGTCATCTTTTATAATTTCGCCTTTTTTATATTCTTTTCCGCCCTTTGTTTTTATATCATGAGATGCCTTCCAGCCTTGAAATATGCCTCCCTTTTTCTCAGGTATTTCGCTAGGTTCTAGTTTAGGAACCACTTGTTTAAAGTATACTCTACGAGCGGGGATCATGGTGCCACCGTCAGTATTGTATACAAGGTCATAAGAAGCACGATTGTAGCGGAACTCAACCTCAAAGTTTTTAGGATTTTCAGGAACTTGAGTTCTTATATCGTTGCTTTCAGGAACATAACCCTCGATTTCATAGTCCGATAGTGGCTGAATCTTTAAGCTAGTACCAGTAAGACCTGTTTGTGTTGTCTCACGGAAGTAGCCAGGATCGTCGCCAGGCTTTTCTTTATATTTTTCTGGATGTTCAAAGTCTTGAAAAACATGCTTTACCAAGACAGTGCTTTCAGTCGGCTTGTATATAGCTTCGAAAGGACCTTTCTTTTCAATACCTAGGTCCGGATCTTCTATCTTCTTGCCTTTCAAAGCTCTTTCCTTAACGAACTTATAGTCTACTATAGTTTTTTTAGTTGCACTAGTGTATCCGTCAAATACAGGAAATTTCAATTCTTTATTGACCTTTGCCTTTTCCTCATCACTTGCAGCATCCCCAACAGTCGCAATGTATGGCTGATAGCTGATGACATAATCATCGCCACGCTCAACCTTAAAGTCAGCACGAACTGTATAGCGCATAGGCTGCTTAGGATTTTTAGCAAAATCTTCTGATTTTTCGCCCTCCCCTGGCTTCGCCGCAACTAAAGGAAGCTTATCAACTTTGTTGATATAGTCCTCCCTACGTAAAATATTGTCATTATACTTAATACTATAATTATCATCACTTACGCTTTGCGCCAATAAATTAGCAGGCACAGCAGTAAGAAGCATCATTATAGCTAGTAAGAATGTCAACTGTCTTTTAAAATTAAATTTGCCTCTCATAACTTTTTCCCCCTTAGTATATTTGTTTATATGTCTCGATTATATTCATAAACAATCACCCTTATTATACCACATAATTATGCGTTTTGTACAGTTTAATTTAATTAAGTGAATTAAATTGCAAAAATTTAACACAATCTTAACATAAACTTTACAAAAATGCATTTTTTGCACAATTATACTTCTCTTCTTCTTATATATATATATTAAAATTATATATATATATTAAAAAAATGGTTTTAAATTGAAATATATTTAGTGAAATATTTTTAATAAATGTTTTGAGAATAGTTTTGAAAATATTTGAGAATAGTTTTGATATTGTTTTTAATAATATTCTTGATAATATTTTTGCTTAAAATTATTTATATACAAAAAAAAGATAAGGCCTAGTGACCTTATCTTTTTTATATATATAGTTTGCCTTAAAATGTAAAATATTTAGTTTGTAATTTTGTATTAAGAATAAATTTCATATCGATTTAATCAAAAACTCAAACCGCTCATATCCATACAGATTTTGCAATTTTGTATTAAGAGTAAATTTCATAATCTACTACGAAGGGCAAATTGAAGAACCCCGTCCATAAATGGACGTGAACCTTTACGCTACGCCGGAAAATTTGTCTAAAAGATCAAACTACCAGCCGCCATACAGATTTTGCGGAAAAAACGAGTTCAAGGGCTCGTTTTGGCGCAAAATCCTAATTTTGCAGAGCGATTTGATGAACAAAATGAATAAACATCGCACACAGATTTTGCGGAGAGAATTGATGGATAAGGCGAAGTGCAGTTTTTTGACAAGCGGAGTGTACAAATAGTACTCGAGCATTGTCAACAAAACGAACGAGCCTTAGGCGCAATTCTAACGCAAAATCCTAATTTTTGACCAAACCATAGGTTTGGTTAACATTTGTAATAAAAATTATCCCCTTTCCTTGCTCCTCAATCCCAGTCTCTTTCCTTATCGAATCAACTATATCCTTTGTCATTTTTTCTTCTGATATAATCAAAACTATTTCTTTTTCGGGCTCGATGAACATGTTAAAGACTTTGCGCGCCTCTTCACTGCCCGAACCTCTTGCGTTTACTATAGTTCCGCCTCGTGAGCCTGCCTTTTGTGCGGCCTCGATGACGTCCTCTGCGTTTCCTTTTTCAACTATTGTATAGATGGCGTTGTACATTGTTTCACCTCTTTTAATATTTTCACTTCCATTACCATTGTCATTATCTTCTGTGCCAAAGACGTTGAATGCGCTCTCGATGTAGGCGATTCCGTGGTTTGGCTTATTTAATTCCAATTTTTCTACTAAATAATCAGCTAGATCCTCGATTTCCTCAGTTTTTCCGAAGAGCAAGAGAACTGCTTTTTTCTTATCGTTTAGACCTAGGTAGTCGAATAATGTCCTAGATGCTGTGCCTATGCCGAGCATGGCAACTGAGGCTGTAACGCCCTTCTCATCCGCTAAATGCAAGACTTTGCTCGCCTTATTCTGCTCAACTATTACGACTAGCATCTCTAAGTGACGAGACTTTAAATTACGCATTCTTCACTCCCCCCTTATTTTTCACATAGAATAGACCAAGTATTTGCAAGGCTATAAGCGGTGTCATCGCTACCATGGCGATGGTACCGAAACCGTCTATAAGCAAATCCGCTGTTGGTGTTGATGCCGCAATGCCTTGTGCGTAGGCAAGTATAAATGTTGCTGTCATTGGTCCTGAGGCAACTCCGCCTGAGTCAAAGGCGATGCCGACGAATAGATTTGGCACTTTTTTCATTATAATAAATGAGATGATGTATCCTGGTAGCAGAACGTGCCAAAGCTGCATCCCTGGGACTAATATCTTAAGAATCGACAAGGCAACCGCGATGCCGACACCTATTGACAAGGTCATGAGTACGACTGATTTTTTGATTGAGCCTGCCGTAACGGCTTCGATTTGATTTGTAAGTACGTGAACTGCCGGCTCGGCAAGTATAGTTAGTACGCCCATCAGAAAGGCGATTGCGACTATGAATGTCTTGCTGTGCTCTGTTGCCAGAACGTGACCGATGTAGCGGCCGACGTCCATAAACCCGCTGTTTACACCAACTAGGAAGATTACAAGTCCTACGAAGGTTAAAATGCAGCCGGTTGCGACTCTTGCGTTTGCTCTTTTTGAATTATGAAAGAAGAGTATATTGCAGATCACATATATCAATATTATTGGTAATAGTGCGATGATTATCTCTTTTGCGACTATCGGCGCCTCATGGATGAATCGTGATAAAATGCCAGCTTCGGCTGCCCCGGCTATGTCTGGCGCGTCACCGAATTTTGGATTTGATATCATGCCTAAGATAAGTGCACCGATGATGGCGCCTGCGGATGCGATGCCAACTAGACCAAAGGAGTCTTCTTCTGATTTTTGGCTGTCTTTGTTAATGGCGGAGGCACCTGCGGATAAAGCTAGTAAGAATGGTACAGTAAGTGCCCCAGTTGTTGCTCCCGATGCATCAAAGGATACTGCTAGGAAGAACTGGTCTGCAAGTATGCCAAGTACTAGTATTACGCCATAAGTTATTAGCAAGAATGTCTTTAATGAAAATACTTTTACTATACGTATCATGCCAAGCGATATCAGTGCTGAGACACCCATTGACACAAGTATAACTAGGCTTGATTTGGATACAACGCCTAGAGTTACGTCACCAACTTGATCTGCCAAGATGTGTAAATCCGGCTCAGCTATGGAAATGACAAAGCCAAGTACAAGTCCCATGACTGCTATGACCCAAAGTTTGCCGCTTCTAACGGCTGCGTGACCGAAACTGTCGCCCATAGGCGTGATGCCAAGGTCAACGCCGATTAAAAATATCGTTAGACCCAAAAGTATGAAAAGTGCTCCGAGTAAAAAGCGTATGAAGACGTCTGCTTCAAGCGGAACTACTGTAAAATTCAGTACTACAACGAGTAGCGAGATTGGCAAAACGGTCGCTAGAACCTCTTTAAATTTCTCTTTTATCAAAATCTCACTCCTTTTTACTCAAATTTGTTTATTTCTTTAGATAGATAAAATCATTAATTATATTATAGTTGAAAAAACTCCAAATTACAAGCTATTTTTCAACTAAGTAGCGCCAGTAACGCTTTGGCATGTTTGAAATCATCAGCTTTTCGTTACGTCTCTCATCTATGCGGGTGGCTTTGTAAAAATCATTCCAAGCCTCTTCGAAAAATTGTTCTCTCTCGCTAATTGTGTAGTCAAGCTCCTTTAGCTCTAAAAATTCTACTTTTCCGTCCATGTGCATGGCTGCCGTTCCTCGCTTCACATCAGCGATTACGAAGTTTATGGTAGGAAATCTTTTCACAAAATGTGGCACAATTAGTGTCAATATATCATTTTTCGGTGCAAACTCAGCGAGCATCACGCCGCCATCTACTTCCTTGAAACGCAAAAGACCTTTATACGAATGATTTTCTGATAAAACATTTCTACGAATGCGGCGAAATTCGCTCGCAGCCTTCTCTGAGGAGAAGATGTAGCCGTAACCACGCTCAAAAACGCCTTTTATGACTCTGATTAAAATATCTTCCTTATTAGTGTCACAGGACAAAAAAACTGCGATTAGCTCTCTCATGAAACGCTTCGGAAATTTGTCCTCAAGCGCTTTGAGTACGCGAGTGGCCTTTACCATATCCGTGGTGATAAATATCTTCGTGTCAAATAAATTGCTTTGCGCCTCGGGCATAAATTTGGCGCGTTCTATGTCCTCATATAAATCAAAGATGACAGTCATGAGTCCATCGAAAGACCTATCATAATCAAAATAACGATAGCTGTTCATTTAGATTCACCTTATCCATAAGTTTTATGCGAAGATTGTCACGTGTGTCAATTTTGCCGCCCCTATATACCCCGCCTACTGTGATGAAGTATTTGGCACGCTTTAAGGAGATGTGCATGTTCTCTAGGGCGTCATACGACAGCTTGGCAAAGCGCCTTGCGTTGATAATACGGCGGCAAGTCGTCGGCCCAAAGCCAGGCACGCGAAGAAGCTCCTCGTAGCTCGCCTTGTTGACCTCGATCGGGAAGAGCTCAATGTGATTTATCGCCCAAAACGCCTTGGGATCAAGGTCCAGGTCGAGCATGGGACTTGTGCGCGAAACGATTTCAGAGGGCTTAAATTTGTAGAAGCGCATCAGCCAGTCCGCTTGGTAGATGCGGTGCTCCCTAAGTAGTGGAGCGGCTTTGATGCCCGTCGTGTACTTCGATTTCACGACCGGAACGAAGGCCGAATAATACACGCGCTTCATGTTAAAACCCTTGTAAAGTAGCGATGCCTTCGTGATTATGGTCTCGTCACTTTCATTCGCGGCGCCTATGATCATCTGCGTGGTTTGACCAGCCGGGGCAATGAGTGGAGCGCTCTTGTACTTGCGCCTGTCCTCTTTGTTCTCGGCTATTGCCATTTTAATATTGTTCATGGGCTTCATGATGCCCTCAGTTGTTTTTTGCGGAGCGAGCATTTTAAGTGACTTTTCAGTCGGAAGCTCAATATTAACAGATACCCTATCGATCAGGGACGATAGTTTTGTGACTAGCTCTTTTGACGCGCCCGGTATAACCTTCATATGTATATAACCATTGAAATGGTAGGTGTTACGAAGAAGTTCAGCTGTTCTGATAAGCTGCTCCATGGTGTAGTCGGGGCTCTTGATGACTGCGCTTGAAAGGAATAGACCCTCGATGTAGTTACGGATGTAAAAGTTCATAGTGAGCTCAGCGACCTCTTCGGGCGTGAAGGAAGCGCGCGCTACATCGTTCGAAGCGCGATTAATGCAGTACTCGCAGTCATAGATGCAAACGTTGGTAAATAGGATTTTTAAAAGAGATATGCAGCGGCCGTCCTCAGACCAGCTGTGACAGATGCCGGATGAAGCAGCATTACCAATGCCTCCAGAGTTTTTGCGTGAAGAATTAGACGAAGAGCATGAGGCATCGTACTTCGCCGAGTCAGATAAAATTTTGAGTTTCGCCTTTAAATCCATAGTATCACCTGAGTATATTGTACCACTAAATGACGATTTTGGCAAGATATGGGCAGGAATAGGGGAAGAAAAAAGCTTATCCAGTACAGATAAGCTAATTTCATTTCAAATAAATCTTATATTTTATCCCAATATATCTTTATATATTAGCCTTAGCTTTTGACTTATTAGCTATTTTAACTAGTGAGAGCATGACAGGTACTTCGGTAAGCACTCCTACAGTAGTAGCTAGCGCAGCTCCACTTTTTGTTCCAAACAAAGCTATCGAAACTGCTAGGGCAAGTTCAAAAAAGTTTGATGCACCTATCATGCCAGCAGGGCAGGCAATATCAAAAGGTAGTTTTAGTATTTTACTTGCTCCAAATGCAAGGAAAAATATTAAATAAGTTTGTATTATAAGTGGCGCTGCTATCAATATGATGTGAAGTGGATTATTGATGATTACCTCTGCCTGAGAGCTAAATATTAGTACAAGAGTTAACAATAGGCCGATGCTTGTTGCATTGTCAAATTTGTGTAGAAAATTATTTTCTAAATACTCTTTTCCTTTCTTTTTAGTAACAACTACTCTAGTAAGTACACCTGCAACTAGTGGCACTACTACAAATAGAAAGATACTTATAAACAATGTGCTGTATGGAACAACTACATTTGAAACGCCCAGTAAAAATTTTACTATCGGCACAAAAGCTAACAAGATGATAAGGTCGTTTGTTGCTACTTGTACAACGGTATATGCTGGGTTACCATCAGTTAGAGTGCTCCAAACAAAAACCATGGCAGTGCAAGGCGCTGCTCCAAGAAGCACCGTACCAGCCAAATACTCTGTTGCTAGCTGCGGAGTAATAAATGAATTAAAGATTACAAACATAAATACGTAAGCCAAGGCAAACATTGTAAATGGCTTGATTAGCCAATTTGTTATCCATGTTATAAATAGTCCTTTAGGATTTTTGCCTACTTCTTTTATACTTTGAAAGTCTACCTTTATCATCATTGGATATATCATAACCCAAATCAAAATAGCTATCGGAACAGAAATACCTGCGATAGATAGTTTATTCAGTAGCTGTGGAATTGCAGGGATGAATTTACCAAGCAAAGTTCCAAAAACCATGCATATCAATACCCATATCGATAAATTCTTTTGAAATGATCCTATTGCTTTATTATTTGCTTTTTTCATATTGTCTCCTTTAGATTTAATTATTTAAAAATTTAAAAATTATTTTAGTGCATTTCGCCATATCAGATGCGTATGGGTGCCGTGCTAGGCGCTTATTAGCTTAATATATTCAAAATTTATATAAATATATTAGTAATCAAGCTTCTCCTCGCTGTGGCAGATGCAATCAGGCTTGTCGCCAAAAATATACTCAAGCTGCTCAAGGAAGTGCTCAAGCACCTTTTTGTTTAGCGTGTAGTAAGTGTTCTTGCCCTGGCGGCGGCTTGTGACAAGCTTTGCCTCCTCAAGCTTTTTCATATCACTCGACAAAGTCGGCTGAGTGATGTCAAACTTTTCAAGAATCTCACAGGCACAAAGCTCACCGCAAGATAGCATGTCAACAATCTTTAGCCTCTTTTGATCCGATATCGCCTTAAGCTTTTTAGAAACAGCTTCATAAATATTTTCACACATATCCTTCACTCCTTTCTTATCTCTAAATCAATACTAACATACATATAGAAAAAAGTCAATATGTTTTTGCAAAATATATAGAATTTTTTCTATATATTCGTTCTAAAGAGGAGAATTTACACACGCATTAAATTTCTTTATATTGATTGGGTTTATTATAGATATTATTTATGGCCTAAGTAATAGAAAAAGCGTGGGACTACCACGCTCATATTTCGTATTATTTGTTTAAAATCTTATTGCCCTTGTCATAAATTGGTGAAAATCCTAAGCAAAATCAATGTCTGTAGCATCTGATTACGATAGAAGTCTAGAGGCTTGCTGGTCCATAAGCTTTAATTATTATCTCTGTGTTTCAAAAGTCTCTCGTACTCTGCTTCTAATTCTTCTCTTTCTTCTTTTGAAATCTCACTTGCCAAACGATTATTAATGGCAGTTAATCTAAATTCTATAAGAAAATCGTTAGAATTTTTATTTTCTTTCAACTCTTCTCTACGATGTTGATACTGAGCTAGGTTGCCCGAAAAACTCTCTATCTTTTTGTTCTTAATGATAATAAGTCCATCCGCTATGTTATTTACAAACGAGACATCGTGGGTCACAAACAGTAGCGGTCTATCATATCCTATCAACAATTCTTCTAAGGCTTCAATTGCTCTAATATCTAGGAAGTTCGTTGGTTCATCCATAATTAAAAAATTAAAATCAGATGTGACAAGCTTTGCTAGCTTTACCTTTGCTCTTTCCCCATCGCTTAGAACGTCTACCATCTTAAAGACTTCGTCTTCT
Organism: Fenollaria sp.; assembly: GCF_057222035.1. Classification (NCBI taxonomy): domain Bacteria; kingdom Bacillati; phylum Bacillota; class Clostridia; order Eubacteriales; genus Fenollaria; species Fenollaria sp. The sequence goes on from NZ_JBXXYC010000011.1 coordinate 19,278, forward strand.
TTGAATCCTAACCTAGCCAAAATAATTCTAGTCATCGTTTGATCATAGATTGAGCTTTCAAAAACATTTTCTAATACTGTTTTCTTTTCATCAATAATTTCACCCAACTGACTATAATAGCCAATTTTAAGATTAGGATGACACCATACTTCTTTGTCTACAATCATATTTAAAATAGTTGTTTTTCCTGAACCGTTATCTCCTAATAAAGCTATCTTTTTCTTATTTGGGATTTCAAAATTAGCATTATCGAAAAGAACTTTATCATCAAAGCTTTTACTTAATTTTTCAGCTCTTACTAGTACTTTGGAAAATATTTTATCCTTTTCATCAATAGTTAATTTAATTTCGGCTTCTTCTTTTGGCTTTTCTTTAACTTCAAGCTGATCTATTCTTGATTTAATGGATTTAACTTGCTTATCTAGTTTTTTCTTATTGCCTTGTCCACCCATTTTATGGAGTCTAGCTTCTGAATTGCCCATTCTTTTGGGAGTTGTTCTCACTTTTAACGTTTGAGCTTTTATGTCATTTACTATGCCTGTCAATCTTTTCTTTTCATTAACATAGCCTTCGTATTCTTTCTGAGCGAATTTCTTCCTCTTAACTCTTTCATCCAGGTAGAAAGTATAGTCACCATTAAATACTTCTAGTTCTCCATGTGATAATTCAAAAATCTTATCACATGTTTGGTTTATAAAATCACGGTCGTGGGAAATAAGAATATAACCTTTATCTCTATTTCTTAGACTTTCTGCTAAGTTTTTCTTCTGTTTTATATCTAAATGAGATGTTGGTTCATCAATCAATAAAAAACTTTGTTCATTCGATAAGAGTTTCGCTAGCTTCAGTCTTTGGTATTCACCAGGACTAAATTTTTCCTCTTTATTAAGTTTAGCTTTAAGATAGTTATCATGTGAAAATTTTTCTTCTTCATAGTCATTTAAAAGATGGGCTATTTTAATTTGTACATCAATTTTCCCACTGTAGTCTGTATCTTGGCCTATTAGAATTTTAAAGAAACTTGTTTTACCAGCTCCATTATCACCGATTAAAGCAATTTTATTATCTTCTCCAATGGTCAAATTTTTTATTTCAAATAACGTTCTTGTGTTAATTTCTTTTTTTAGATTATCTATATATATCATAAATCCTCCTTATTTTTTGAGAGGACTTAACCTCTCGTATTATTTAAAAGAAAATTTATTAATTGTCATCTGTCTATACCTCCAAATTCTTTGAAATTTATATTTTTATTTTATCAAATACTTTCATAATTTTAAAATATTATTCATTATTTAGGGAATAAAATCATTCGTATTATTTGTTTAAAATTTTATTGCCCTTGTCATAAATTCTCTTCAGCTCGTCTAAGTCCCCATCCACAATCACTTTCTCTGGCACGTCACCCGCGCTGATAGCGTTCGCCCAAGATTCTGCCCTGCCCTCTTCAGCCTTATCAGCGTTAGGAACTACAAGGCCTGAATAAGTGGACACGGCTATATTTCTTTCCTTAAGAGCCTCGTAGACTTTTTTAAGTCCATTCATTAAATCATCTAAACTTGGTTTTTCTGCATAAGCCTTAAAACCTGCTGTAATCTTGCTTGGCAAATTATCTGCATCGAAGTCTTGATCAAGTGTGAGATATGCTTTATAATCAAAGTCATCATCTGGTCTTAGCCAAATTACAAAATCAAGTCCGCTGTCCTTAGCTACCTCATCTGCTAAGTCGTCTAAAAAGCCCATGTATCTGCGGAAAGTGTTGAAAAGCCTATCATCAAAAGTGTCGCGCTTCATCTCGCCAAAGCTATCGAACTCAAGTGTAAACTTTGTATCAATGCTATTCTTGTCCCAGAGCCTTACGACGTAGGTCCCGTCCTTAAAATTGTAATAGGCGCGCTCACGCACAAGGTCAAGGTCTGTGTGATGTGTTTCTAAATATTTATCCGCCGCCTTATCCGCCATAATTTTGCTAATGGGATTGCCATAGAATGATAGTACTATAAACAAAGCGATGGCTAAAAGTATTGCAAGTGCTGTATATAATATTATTTTCATGGTCTTAGTCATATACATAAGCCTCCTTTAGTGAATTATATCACAAAATGGATTTTTACGCAAAAAAGCCGCATACAAATATACGCTGCTATGATTATATTTATGATTATATTTATTATTTTACAAATGTATCAGCAAAACCAGTGTATGTTGTGCTGTATAGACCGTCTGTCCATTCAAACTTAATTTCAAGAAGTCTAACGCCTGTAACGTTTAGGTTAACGTTTACTGGTAATTGACCGCCAACTACATCAAATGATTGAATAAGTTTGCCATCGCCAATAAAGTCTACCTTTACAGTAAGTCCTTCTTGGTCAGCGCCTAGTAGACCTGTTAAGTTAGTGTACTTGCCTTCTAGGTTAAAATTAGCATGTCCCTTTTTATAAGTGTAAGAGTTAAAAAGAATACCGTTGTTATATTCTTTTCCACCTAAAGAGAACTTTGTCTTATATTCATCTTTAGCTATAACTTCAGCCTTTTCTGTGCTAAATGGTTTCATAATCTCAGTTAATGGCTTATTTACTTCACCCATGTCAACTGTGCCATCGCCTAAGAAAGCTGTCTTAGTGTTTTGATCCCACTTAACTTCTTTGCCAACTGCTTCGGCAACTGCACGTAGAGGTAGATATGTTGTGCCATTATAAATGAATGGCTCGATTTGATTACCCTTTGTGTCTTTGCCAAATTGAACTTCTTTTCCATCAACAACTACTTTGATGTTGTCATAAGTAACTGTGATGTTAACCTTTCTTGCTGCAAATACTACTGTTGAGAACACTAGCATTAAAACAAGAGCTAAAATAAATTTATTTTTTCTTTTCATAAAAAAATCCTCCCTATTTTTATTAAGAATATATCTTAATATAAGTATAACTTATGGGGAGGAATTTTGCAAGACTAAGTTGAATAATATTTTTTTACACAATGTATCTATAAAAAATGTTGAAGAACTTAGGACTATAAGTCCTAAAACCTTTACGCTATGATGCATGAGACGCAGTGAAGCTTTTCGGCAAACGGAATGTAATAAACGTACATGAGTATTGCCAACAACAAATAAGTATCTATATAAAATTACTACGAAGGATACTTTTGCAGAGCAATGAAGAACCTTGTCCTAACGGACAAGAACCTTTACGCTATGATGAGATTGGCGTTGTGCAGAATTTTTTGGAGTGGCCGTAAGTTTAATCAAATCGACGTTCACTTCGTTCCGTCTCTTTGTAAGCTCTGGCATAAGGCATGCATAGCCAATCGAACTTCGTTTCACTCGTTCTCTTGGTGCATGGACTTAACGTGTGCTAGTGGCACTCCGCAGCGACGAAAAATTCTAAACTAGCCAAGATTGCTCGTGCGAAGCACCAAGGTTCTCGGGACCCACTCTATGCGAAGCATAGTAAGTGGGTGAGGTTCTTCATTGAATGCAAAAGAAAAGCAGTTCAAATGAACTGCTTTTTTTAAGTGGCGGCTACCTATTATCCCAGGTCGTCTCCAACCAAGTACCTTCAGCGTTAAGAGCCTTAACTTCCGTGTTCGGTATGGTTACGGGTGTTTCCCTCTTGCTATTGCTGCCACATTTCTTAATAACCATAATGCTTAATAAGCGTCTTTGATCAAGTTTTCGACATATTAGTACAGTTAGGCTCAAAGTATTACTACTCTTACACTTACTGCCTATCTACCTTGTGGTCTTCAAGGTGTCTTACTTAAAGGAAATCTTATCTTAAGGGGGGCTTCGTGCTTAGATG
>NZ_JBXXYC010000012.1:0-18295 GCF_057222035.1 Fenollaria sp.
ATTGTCCAAGTGGATTTTGTTTTGAAAAGATATCCACCTTTATAAGTTTACCAATGAGCCAAGACAGCGGTAATAATGGGCATGAACAGCAAAACACCAATAAATTTTTCATATTCATATTGATATCTAAAATTGACACAAGTACTATCAGAAGCCATATAATCACCGATGCCATGATAAATGGTAATCCTTTTTTCTGCTGAATTGCAATTTCTTTTCTTAATTTATCCATCATTTTCTCCTCCACAAATTCAAATTTATCTAGTTCTATTATATCATATAGTCCCTCGCATGTATAGACTCTTACAGTAAATATTACAATCTTGTTATCACTGTATTACCATTTATCTTAGCTTTACCCTTTCGTGTAACATACTTTTAAATATCAAAAACATTTCTCTCATCATAATCTTCCAATAACTTGTAATTCTTATGCTTCGTAATATCGAATTTATCAGACAAGAAATGTCTTACTGCTCTTAGATAAAAATATACAAATTTTAATAATCTCCGTCTAAGTAATCCTCAAGTTGATATTCTCTCCCATCAACTTCTATAAACCATGTGCTATAAGCATCTATATTTAAAGGATTATCATCAACAACATGAGTTTTATAATACTCTGTATATATACTATACACGAGATTCTTTCTTGTGTCATTCTTATCTATTTTCCCATTATAAAAAGATATATATACAGTAGATACTTTTGTATCTTTTTCCCAATATTTGCTTGCAATTTCATCCATGTGATTGGTATTTATGAATGGTTTTAATTTATCTATTACTTTTTTTACATCATTAATTTTAAAATTTTCAGATGTAACAAAATTAATATATAAGGATGGTCTTAAAAATTTTATTTGAATCTCACCTATTTTTTTATTTGATAACATCTCTTCTCTAAACAAATGAAATTCTTCACTTTTAACATTTTTTTCTTTAGAACAAGAAGTTATAAATATCAACCCTATCATTAAAGTCATTATTATTAAATTTTTCCTGTTTTTATTTTTCATTTAACCTAACTCCATCTTTTTTTGTAAATATTTCTCTACATCAAATACATTTCTCTTATCATAATCTTCCTATAACTTGTAATTCTTATGCTTTGTAATATCGAATTTATCAGATAGAAAAGGTATTACTCCTCTTAGCTGGTATATACACTTACCACCATCCATTACAGTTATTTCATCTTGGCTCATAAGTTCTTTGCCAGTTTTTTGGTAATTTAGGCCAAAATATTTTTGATTTGATCTTGTTTCTGATGTGTTATATAGATCTAAAGTAGAATCTACGTTTAATAACGTAGTATCATGTTTAATATAAAAATTAAACTGGGATTCATAACAAACCCCAGTTTCATAATTAGCGTGTTCTTTTAATATAATTTTGCTCCTGCAGGAATACTAGGATCTAACATTACTAAATTTAATAATTCTTCTCCATCATATTCACAAATTGCAGATAAGAGCATTCCTTGGCTTAATTCGCCCATCATTTGTCTTTCAGGTAAATTAACTATCGCTAAAAGAGTTTTTCCAATTAATTCCTCTGCACTATAGTTATTTTTAATGCCTGATAGAATAATTCTATCCTTGCCAGTTCCATCATCTAAAGTAAATTTTAATAATTTTTTACTCTTAGGAACTTCCTCACAATTCTTTACTTTTACAACTCTAAAATCAGACTTAGAAAAAGTTTCAAAATCAACTTCATCTTCAAATAAAGGCTCAACCTTTATTTTACTAAAGTCTAATTTTTTCAAATCTGTCGTAACTTGGTCGTAAGTTTTGTCATTATTTGCTTTAGAATCGCTATTTTCTGCGATTTCTTTGCCTATTGGCTTCATTGTTGGGAAGAAGATTACGTCTCTTATGGATGCTTGATTTGTTAATAGTATGATTAATCTATCTACACCTATGCCAAGTCCGCCTGTTGGTGGAAGACCAACTTCTATAGCGTTTAAGAAGTCTTCGTCCATTGGATGAGCTTCGTCGTCGCCATATTCTTTTTGTCTTAATTGCTCTTCAAATCTTTCTCTTTGATCGATTGGATCGTTTAATTCTGAGAATGCGTTTGCAATTTCCCAGCAATTAGCAAAGGCTTCGAATCTGTTAGTAATTCTTGGGTCATCTGGATTTCTCTTTGCTAATGGAGAAATTTCTACTGGATGGCCAATGATAAATGTTGGCTGATCCATATATTGTTCGCAGAATTCTTCGAACATTTCGCTAATAACGTGTCCTCTAGTCATGCCAGGTTTTATCTCTAATTTATGTTCTTTAGCTACTTCGATAGCTTCTTCATCTGTATTTATCTTATCAAAGTCAACGCCTGTGTGCTCTTTAACTGCATCTTGCATCTTGATTCTTTTCCATGGTGGAGTAAAATCAATAGTTTTGCCTTGATACTCAACTTTTGTAGTTCCCAAAACTTCTTTAGCTACGTAAGCAACAAGATTTTCAGTTATTTCCATCATATCGTTATAGTCAGCGTATGCTTCGTATAGCTCGATATTAGTAAACTCTGGATTGTGTCTTGTGTCCATACCTTCGTTTCTGAACATCTTACCCATTTCATAAACTTTGTCGAAACCACCGACTATAAGTCTCTTTAGATAAAGTTCGTTCGCTATTCTAAGTGACATATCGATGTTTAGTGCGTTATGATGTGTTAAGAATGGTCTTGCGTTTGCACCACCAGCAATATTGCCAAGAATAGGTGTTTCTACTTCTAAGTATCCTAAATTGTCTAAGAATTCTCTAATCTTTTTTATGATTTTATTTCTTAATAAGAATGTTTCTTTTACTTCTGGGTTAACGATTAAATCAACGTATCTTTGTCTGTATCTAAGGTCTGGGTCTTTTAATCCGTGCCACTTTTCAGGTAGTATTTGTAAGGATTTGGAAAGTAATGTAAGCTTTTTAGCTTTTATACTGATTTCTCCTGATTGTGTTTTAAAAACTTCGCCCTCAACGCCAACGATGTCGCCCATATCTAAGTATGAGATAATCTTGTAGGCTTCTTCGCCTAATTCGTCAATTTTTGAAAGGATTTGTATTCTGCCTTTCATATCTTGTATGTCCATAAATGAGATCTTACCGTGACCTCTCTTTGACATAACTCTACCAGCTAAGGTAACTTCTTTGCCTTCAAATTCTTCAAAGTTATCAGTAATATCTGTTGTGTGATGATCAGGATTGAACTTTTCAATCTTAAATGGGTTCTTGCCTTGATCTTGTAAATCTTTTAACTTTTGTCTACGAATTTGAAGCATTTCATTTAAATCTGTGTTTTGCATCTTTCAACTCCTATGATATCTTTGTTATTTTATATTTCTTAATACCCGATGGTGCTTCTACTTCAACAACTTGATTTCTTTTTCTGCCTATCATGGCTCTGCCAACAGGGCTTTCATTTGAGATCTTGCCATTAAATGGATCCGCTTCTACAACACCAACGATTTGGTATTCTAAAAACTCGTCTGTATCCATGTCCTTGAACCTAACATTCGAGCCAACTTTTACCGATTTATTGTCCGTATCTCCTGCTTCGTCTATAAGTACTGCATTTCTAAGTATGTTTTCTAGTTTAGCAATTTTTTCTTCAAGTGCCGCTTGATCATTTTTAGCTTGATCATATTCAGCGTTTTCACTTAAGTCTCCGTATCCTAGAGCTATCTTGATCTTTTCGGCAACTTCTCTTCTTGCGACCGTCTTAAGATACTCAAGCTCTTCTTCCTTTTGTTTTAAACCCTCTTCTGTTAAGTATTGTTCTTTGGCCATACATCTCTCCCCTTACATATATATTAACATTGTTATTATATTAGATTTAATCATAATTGTCAAGCATTTTAATCACAATTGTTATCACATTAGCAATGTATATAGACTAAAAAAGATCTAAATAAAACTTAGATCTTTATAATTTTATTTATCTGTTCTTAAGCTCTTCTTCGATAGCCTTTCTTAAGCCAGCCTCATCATCTGGTAGGTCTTCATTAAATGATGGATCAAGCACAAATAATATACTTGAGTCTTTTTTAAGAATGATGCACTCACCATCTTCAGAGTCAGAATAATCTCTAAATGCTTCGATACCCATGTCATCAAGTATCTTAAATATAAGTTCAAGCTTTTTGTTGCGTCTTGTAACATAGTCTTCAAGCTCATCTGTGCCGATGGCATAAGCGCCAATCACTTGATATTTATCGTACATACCCTTATATTCATTAAGCACGGGATACTCTTCGACGTCTACATACAAGTATTCTCTGTTTAGGAAGATGTCTCTTGAAAATATAAAATCGGCGTCATTGAATTTTAGCTTTAATAATGCTGGAAAACCATCAAGATATATTCTATAGTTATAGCCGTCTTCTTCAGGTTTGCAGCTTGGAATGCCTTTTAAAAACTCTTTGTAATCTTTTTCTTCTTTGAACATGCCTATCGAGTAGACAAGGTCAAAGTCTCTGTATAGTCTTAGTAAATACATATAATCAACTCCTTAAAATATATATACCCAATTAAAGCTTTATCCAGTACCTTTTTGTTGAGTGAAATTCATCTTCTTTTAGTATATTTTCGAGTACACCTCCACACGCTTCTATAGTCCTTGCTGACGCTATGTTATTTAAATCGCATGTAATAAGAACTTTTTCATATCCGTGATTTTTATAAAACTTAAGACCTTCTTTAAGCATAGCTTTTGCAAAACCTTTGCGTCTTTCATCTGGTACTATTGAGTAGCCTATGTGTCCACCAAACTTCATTAAAAAGTCATTTAGTTCAAGTCTTAAATTTATCATGCCAATAACTTTGCTCTCATCGTCATCAGTATAAATATATTGCATCGCAGGGACTATTCCATCTGGACATGTGCTTTTATTTTCTATTAATTTATTTCTTTCAAGCCACTCATCAAAATCAAGTCTTTCAAGTCCACTAACCCCGCAAAATCTTTCTCCTGCTTCTATTATTTTCTCTTTAAATTCTAAAACTATATCTTTATGATTTTTATTTGCTTTAATTAGTTTCATCTCTTCACTTCCTTTTATATATTATAATTTATTGAGGGGTGAATTGCAAGCAAAAAAAGATGCGAAGATTTCTCCTCGCATCTTATTAAATATATTTACTTAAATTATTTATCTAAGCCAGCCATTCTCTTGTAGCTTGCAAGTCTGTCTTTAGCAGATTCTTCAGCTGCTTTGAATAAGATTTCTGCTTCTTCAGGGAAATCCTTTTGAAGTGATGTGTATCTTACTTCGGAGCCTATGAAGTCTTGGAATGATTCTGTTGGATCTTTTGAATCTAGTACGAATGGATTCTTTCCCTCTTTTTCAAGTCTTGGATCGAATCTGTATAGATGCCAGTAACCAGCAGCAACAGCTTGTTTTTCTCTGTTAACGCTCTTGCCCATACCGCATTTTAATCCGTGGTTGATACATGGAGCGTAAGCGATGATGATTGATGGTCCATCGTATTCTTCTGCTTCTTTAATTGCTTTTAATGCTTGATTCATGTTAGCGCCTAGAGCGATTTGAGCAACGTATACGTAGCCATAGCTTGTCATCATTAGACCAAGGTCTTTCTTTCTGATCTTCTTACCAGATGCTGCGAATTTTGCAACAGCTGCTGTTGGAGTAGCTTTTGATGATTGTCCACCTGTATTTGAATAAACTTCTGTATCGAATACAAATACGTTGATGTCTTTACCAGATGCTAGTACGTGATCAAGTCCGCCAAAGCCTATATCATAAGCCCAGCCGTCTCCACCGAATACCCAAACAGATTTTCTAATCATGTAATCTCTTAATTCATCAAGTTGTTCTAGTATTTCGTCTTGAGCTGCGTCTCCAGTTTTCTTATCTAATTTCTTAGCCATCTTAGCATAAGCTTCTTTGCTTACTCTTTCGTCTCTCATATCTGATAACCAAAGTTTGAATGCTTCTTCTAGTTCAGAATCTTTATTGTCTAGAGCGTTGTAGCTTTCCATTAGAGATTTAATTCTCTTTCTATTAACTTCATCAGCTAAAGCAAAACCATAGCCATATTCAGCGTTATCTTCAAATAGTGAGTTAGCCCAAGCAGGTCCCTTGCCGCATTTGTTTACGCAGTATGGAGTTGATGGAGCTGAACCTCCCCAAATTGATGAACAACCAGTTGCATTTGCAATGATCATTCTGTCGCCATATAATTGAGTGATTAACTTAGCATAAGCAGTTTCACCGCAACCAGCGCAAGCGCCTGAGAATTCAAGAAGTGGTTGTTGGAATTGAGATCCCTTAACGCTGTATTTATCCATAACATCGTCTTTTACTTCAACTTCGTCCATAGCGAAATCCCAATTTTCATTTTCTACTTCAGCAATGTCTTCGAAATGAACCATTTCTAGTGCTTTATCCTTAGCTGGACAAATGTCAGCGCAGTTACCGCAACCTGTACAGTCAAGTGAAGATACTTGCATTCTGTATTGTAATCCTTCTAGTCCCTTGCCTTTAGCTTCGATTGTTTCGAATGTTTCAGGAGCTTTAGCTGTTTCTTCTTCATTTAAAAGTATTGGTCTAATTACAGCGTGTGGGCAGATGTATGAACATTGGTTACATTGGATACAATTTTCTTTCTTCCAATGTGGTAGGTTAACAGCGATAGCTCTCTTTTCAAACTTAGCTGTACCATTTTCAAAAGTACCGTCTTCAATACCTATAAACTTAGATACTGGAAGAGTGTCACCCTTTTGAGCGTTCATTACTTCAGCAACTTCTTCAAAGAATTTAGTAGTTTCTTTCTTTTCTTCTTTTTCGTCTTTTAAGTCTTTCCAGCTTTGTGGATATTTAATTTCTTTTAATTCTTCAATACCCTTGTCAACTGCTTGGTAGTTCATGTTAACTACTTTTTCGCCCTTACGTCCATAAGATTTAACGATAGAGTCTTTTAAGTGAGCAATTGCTTCGTCAAGAGGAAGTACTTCAGATAACTTGAAGAATGCAGCTTGCATGATCATGTTAGTTCTTCCGCCTAGACCGATTTCTTCAGCTATTCTAGTTGCGTTTATTGTGTAGAACTTAGCATTGTGCTCAGCAATAGAGCGTTTTAAGCTGTTAGGTAAGTTTTCTTCTAGTTCCTTTTCGTCCCAAATGCAGTTTAATAAGAATGTTCCGCCATCTTTAAGTCCATCTAATAAATCATATAGATTGATATAAGATTGTTTTGAACAGCTTATGAAGTCTGCGTGACTGATTAGGTATGTTGATTTGATAGGTGATTTACCGAATCTTAAGTGAGAAACAGTTACACCGCCTGATTTTTTAGAGTCATAAGCAAAGTAGCCTTGTGCGTATAAATCAGTGTTATCACCGATAATCTTGATAGCTGATTTGTTAGCACCTACTGTACCGTCTGAACCGAAGCCCCAGAATTTACACTTTATAGTTCCTTCTGGTTCTGTATTTATAATTTTCTTAATTTCTAGTGATTTATGAGTAACGTCATCATTGATACCAATAGTGAAACCATTGATAGGGTCTTTTGATGCTAAGTTTTCATATACAGATAAGATTTGTGAAGGAGTAGTATCCTTTGAACCTAAACCGTATCTACCACCAACGATAAGTGGCTTAGTATCTGCATCGTAGAACATTGATTTAACATCAAGGTATAATGGTTCGCCTAGAGCGCCTTTTTCCTTAGTTCTGTCTAGAACAGCGATTCTCTTAACTGTCTTTGGATATACATCGAAGAAGTATTTCTTAGAGAATGGTCTGTATAGTCTAACCTTGATAAGACCAACTTTTTTGCCGTTGCTGTTTAAATAATCAACAGTTTCTTCAACTGTATCAGTTACAGAACCCATAGCAACGATGATGTCTTCAGCATCTTCTGCTCCGTAGTAGTTGAATGGTTTGTATTCTCTTCCTGTGATCTTTGAAAGTTCCTTCATGTAGTCAGCAGCTATCTCTACGATATCTTCATAGTGTTTGTTAGATGCTTCTGCAGCTTGGAAATAGATATCAGGGTTTTGAGCAGTACCTCTTGTTACAGGATGTTCTGGGTTCAAAGCGTTTTCTCTGAACTTTCTTAGAGCGTCCTTGTCAAGAAGTTTCTTTAGATCTTCATAGTCGATAACTTCAATTTTTTGAATTTCGTGAGAAGTTCTAAATCCGTCGAAGAAGTGTAAGAATGGTACTCTTCCCTTGATTGCTGAAAGGTGCGCAACACTTGCAAGGTCCATAACTTCTTGTACTGAACCAGATGCTAGCATAGCAAAGCCTGTTTGACGACATGCCATAACGTCTTGGTGGTCACCAAATATGCTTAGAGCGTGTGATGCTATAGCTCTAGCTGATACGTGGAATACACCTGGAAGTAATTCACCAGCGATCTTGTACATATTAGGTATCATAAGTAGAAGACCTTGTGAAGCTGTATATGTAGTAGTTAATGCACCTGCTTGTAATGATCCGTGTACAGCACCTGCTGCACCAGCTTCAGATTGCATTTCTTGAACTAAAACTCTTTCGCCAAATATGTTTGTCTTGCCATGAGCAGACCAACTGTCAACAGCTTCAGCCATATTTGATGAAGGAGTTATTGGGTAGATGGCAGCAACTTCTGTAAATGCATATGATACATAAGCAGCGGCTGTGTTACCATCCATGGTTTTAAATTGTTTTGCCATTTTTATTCCTCCTATTAAAATTATTATCTTTTACATGTTCAATTATATATCAAAGGCAAAAGTTTTGCAAGAAAATTTTATAAATGTGATTTAGATCACCCATAAGATTTTCTTATACTAAAAGTGTTTTATATAAATATTTTTTCTCACTCAATTAATTTTTATCACTTTAATATTTTTCTAATTTTTTCTCTAGTCATAAGCAAAAAAAGATACTTAAATCATCTAAGTATCTTTTCTGAAAATTCATATATATCTTTTCTTTTTGAGCAATACCAACTATCTCATCAAGTATCAACTTGATAAAAAACCACTAAAATTTATGGTAGAAGCATGCGGAATCTACCAAATCCCAAGCACCTTGTTTAACATAAAAATTATAGGCTCGAGAATTTTTTAAAGTAGTAAAAAACGCACCACTTATACCTTTTTGCTTCAATTGTTTTATACTCGTTTGGTAAAGTTCTTTTGCTAGACCAGTCCCTCTATATTCTTCAGAAATAAAAAACTCATCAATATAAAAAGTTGATTCATTAGCATATCTTCTTATATGACCAATTATTGCACCAATTATTTTATTTCCATCGACAATTACATTGCCAAAAAATTTAGGGAAACCTAAAATATCGCTTAAGGATTCCAGGGCTGTTTCTGCTGTCCATTTATTACTCCAAGGTGGAGCATTGTAGACAGCTACCATTAACTTTGCTAATTCTTCTAAATCTGATCTTGATATTTTTCTAATTTCCAAATTTCTCTCCTTATTTATTTCCCAAAAATATCTTTAGTTTCTCAGCGTATTCTTTAGGATGTTCGTGGAGAAATTGTCCGTGGCCCATTCCTTCAAATACTTCTGTTTTCATTTGCGGAAGATACTCTCTTAATATCTTTTCGCTTTTTTCAGGAATAGGCTCTTCGCTTCCTCGCCAAAATAATACTGGATTAGAAAATTTTTTTAATTTTTTTGGAACTTTGTAATGATAGATAAACTTGCAGACATTTTTAATAGTTTTTTTTGAAATTTTTGGATACATCATTTCTATTACGCTTAGATTATCCTTGCCCATAAGCTTATCTAATAAAAATTTAGGTAGAGGCTTTTTATTTTTGATTCTACTTGTACCAATGATAAAAGCACAGGTAAATGGCGTTGCCATCAATCCCAGCTCAGCAGTAATCGCCGCATCTAAGAGGACTTTCGAAACAACAATATCTCCTCTTCCAATGAGTTCAACTGCGATGGTTGCTCCCATAGAAAATCCGCATATTCCATAGACACTCCCACCCATTTCATTTAATATGTAGCTTTCTATTGAATCTATGGTTTCTTCCATTGAAGTTAAGTCTTTGGGCTTGATTCCATAATGTCCGTCCAATTCACAGAAAATTACAAAATAGTCTTGCAAATAGGGCAGAAGTGGTTTGAAACATTGGTCTGCAGTAGAGGCAAGTCCATGAATAAATAATATTGACTTGTTCTTTCTATTTCCGTAGCTAATGATATTCATTTAATTCCTCGATACAAGATAAAACCCTGTGAGCGTTAAATCCACAACTGTTTTTTAAGTATTACAACTAAAGTATTTACTTAACTCATTACAAAATACTTAAATTCATCTTCCCCTATTTCTATGTCTAAATGTTTGTCTGTTTGCAGTTTGAACAATAGAGCTACCATCTCGACTTGCTCACCATTGTCCAAACATATATTCTCAACTCTTCTACGTTCTTCTCAACTCTTCTGCATTCTTCTTAAATTAGAATTTCAGAGTATAGTATTGTGTACGATCGTTTTGCGAAGTGCCATGCCACTCTAATAAATCTTTATCAGCAAGATTTTTAAGAAACTCCCTACAAAATGTTGAAACTCTTTCAATAAGTTTTGTTGCCATTTTTGTAGTTATTTTTTTGTCCACTATTATACATAAAATGTATAATAGTTTTTTCATCTTAACTTAGTTTATCAAATATCTCCTCAGAAATTTTGCCCTTAATTCTATCTATTGTTCTGATATTTCTATTTAAAATATTATTTTCTAAAACTAATAAAACACTACTGTTAGGTTATGTGGTGACCCCATAAAGTTGGTTTATTAGTCTAACTTTATGGGGTCAGTTCATTTTCAGCAGAACAAAACAATAAAATGAGTATTTTATATGTGTGGCGCCTTCTTTACACGGAAGCTCTGCCAATCCTGCGTTTTTCCATCAAAGATGATTTTTCCATTTGCCAGCTCAATCACCCGATCTGCCTCTAAAATGGTCGAGAGACGATGGGCAACTGTAAGGATGGTTCTGCCTTGCTTCATTTGTCTTAAAGCTTGATGGAAGTTCTTTTCATTCTCCGCATCAAGATTAGAGACGGCTTCATCCATAATCAGAACAGGACTGTTTTTAACCAAGGCGCGGGTAATTGCCAGCCTCTGACGCTCGCCACCGGAAAAGCTCAGTCCGCCTTCTCCTATTTCACTATCATATTGCTTTGGCAGGGCTTCAATGAAGTCTGATGCCACGGCAAGGTCGGCAGCTTTTTTTACCTCCATGAGACTTGCATTTGGTTTTCCCAGTCGGAGATTATCAAGCAAGCTGCCACGAAAGAGCGTGCAGTCCTGCGGAACAATAGCTATTGCCTCACGTAAAGCTTCCGGCTCCACGCTCTTTAAGTTTGCTCCCTTAAAATAGATTGCACCACAATCCACATCATAAAAGCGCAGAAGCAATTTAACCAGGGTACTCTTACCCGCTCCAGAGGCACCAACAAGAGCCACATTTTCACCAGCATAAATGTCCAGGCTTAATCCCTGAAGAACTGGCTCCTCTTTTTTATAAGAAAAACAGACATCTCTAAGGGAAAAGATCGTTTCCCGATTCAAACGTGGAAGCTGGGGATTTGTTTCCTGAAGCGGTGATTCTTCGCGCAAAATTTTTGCCACGCGATCGGCAGATGCCGCCACTGAATTTAAGCTGGCCGCCGTGCCAGAAACGCTTAGTACCGGCATGAAGATGTTTAAGACCATTACGATGAATACAGATAGATATTCCGGGGATAAACTACCTGTCACGGACAGGCGATGTGCCAAAAGGACAAAGGAAAGGGCAAATCCGGAAACAAAGAGGTTAATAAGTGTACTTTGAAGTCCCTGATAAAATCCGTCCTTCATCTCCAGCTTATTGAGACTCAGCGTGTCCTTCTCCAGCCGATTGATATACTTGGCTTCTCGGTTGAAAATGAGAATTTCTCTTAAGCCTTGAATGACATCAAGTGCAAAGGCGTTGTTTTGTCCTCTTCCCCTTCTCAATCTTTGCCCAATCTCGCTTTTGATCTTAGGGAAGGTGTAGGGCACGATGGCAATCAACACAGCGCAGAGAAGACTCAAACATGCGTAAGGCAACGAAAATTGGGCAAAAATGCCAAAAAACACGAAGGTACTTATAAAGGCGATGACGTAATCACCCATGACGTGGGCAAAAAAGCTTTCCAAGGTCTCCACATCTTCCATAATGATGGCGTTTAAGTCGCCACTCTGATAATGCAAGGTTGTCAAAGGTGTACCCCGTTCTACAGTATCATAAACATCTCCTCGCATGGCCTCCAAAACCTTATACGCTAGAATATGCGTCACCAACATGTGTAGATACGTGAAGAGACCCTGGAGCAGGCAAAAGAGGAACAAAAGCGGAAAATAACTCAGAATTTCCTTCGAGGCAACACCTGTGAACGCTTTTCCAATCAAAAGCGCAGCGAGAATTAAGGTGAGCAGAGAAAACGTTTGATTGGCAACTCCACAGAGAATCGTTAAAAAAAAGTTTGCTTTAAAACGAAAAGCGTAGCTCGAAAGCTTGAGAATATTGCGATATTTTGTCAAAAAAGATGCTTTTTTATACATGCCTTAACTCCTCCATTCCTGCTCATATTCTTGTCTTTTCTCCGCGGCCTCTTGAGTGGCAAAGAGATGACTGTAATAGGTATCCCCTTTCATCAAATCTTCATGCCTGCCCTCTTCAACGATTTCTCCGTGACGAAGGACATAAATCCGCGAAGCATCCTGGATCGTCGAAAGACGATGAGCGATCGTTATGGTCGTCTTATCTTTAAGAGCCTCTTGCAGAAGCTCTTGAATTTCTTTCTCGTTCTTTATATCCACGCTGGAGCTTGCCTCATCGAAGATGATAATGGGTGCATTTTTCAGCAAGGCTCGAGCAATCGCCATGCGCTGACGCTCCCCACCGGAAAAGTTTACTCCCTTTTCCCCAACCCTGCTTTCATAACCTTGAGGAAGGGCCTGAATAAAATCGTGGATTTGTGCCAGTTGTGCCGCTTGCCTGACTTCATCTTCACTGGCTGTAGGGTTAGCTAAAAGCAGATTATCCAAAATTGTTCCATAGAAGAGATAGGTCTCTTGGGAAACCACGGAGAACTGCCTTCTAAGTTCAGAGAGCGGAAGTTCCCTATAATCAACTCCACCCAAGCGAATACTGCCCCTGTCCGGATCATAGAAACGGAGCAGAAGCCTTGCGATCGTTGTTTTCCCGCTACCAGATTCACCGACAAAAGCAAGCTTTTCACCTTGAGCAATGCGTAAATTTAAGTTGTGGAACAATGTCGTTTCACTTTCTGGGTAGCAGAACCCTACCTCTGAAAATTCAATCTCTGAGCCTTCAGGATTCGGGCTAATGATTTTTGTCGATTCGCCAATATCCCGAATCTTGATTTCCTGATCTAAAATTTCAAAGATTCCATCACAGGAAGTGATCCCCATAAAACCTTGATGGAAGTACTGACCCAACTCTTGAAGTGGCCTGTAGGCCTCGGCAACGAGGAAGAATAACATCGCCATTTGACCAACACGAATTGTCCCATTGACGGTAAAATAGGCCGCAAGAGCCAGAGCGAAGTTTCGGCCAATGGTCACGCAGAAATTCGCAATCCCCGTTTCCATCAAGCTGATGGTAAGACTCTTCATTGTTTTGTCAAAGAGACGATGCATCTTCTCTTTCAGTCCAGTACCAACCCTTTTTGAAGCGTTAAAGGCTTTCAGTGTCATCATTCCCTGCGCCGTTTCAACAAATTCAGCACTCAAATCGGTGTAGGCCGACCAATGCTCTTCGCTGAAACTCGTTATCTTATAAAGAAAAAGATAAGGCATAAAAAGTGCGGCAACAGCGGTGACGAGGATAAGGCTTCCTAGGGCGAAATGAATTGAAAAAACATAAATAGAAATACCGGCTAAAACAATAAAAACAGTTAGTATCTGAGGAATGTAAAGGCTCAGATATCCCTCAAGATAGTCAATCCCTGCCATCACCTTAGATTGGATCTCTCCGCTGCGCTCGTCAAGAAGATAGGCAGGACCCAATTTCATTAATTGGTTAAAGGTACGCTTACGCAGACGATTCTTAATTTGACCGATAATCCACTTTCCATACACATTGAGCCCTGTGATGAGGATTAGACGGACCAAGATTAACAATGCAATCCAAAAAACATGCCATTTCCAGGCATCTATCCCCGCACTCTCATAAAGCATCTGAATAAGCTGCCCGAAAAGAACGGCTTGCACAATATACGTCAGGCTGACACAAACTGATAAAAGGCTTTTGCCAAAAATAAAGACTTCCACACCTTGAATCAGGTCATGTAAACGTTTGTGAATCAACATACAGCTACCTCCTATTCTAAACAGTTTTCTACACAGTCATCTTTCATGCCGAAATAGAAATCCCGGCTTTATAGACTACTAATTCAGGAAATCGACTCTCCGTTAGTTAGCATAGACTAACTATTTTTAGTATACCACATCCTAAAAAAAAAGTAAAGACAGGCATGAAGAAACTTTATCGCAGGACATTCAAGGTTAAGTCCGATCTCATTTCCTTTTCACCTTATCCTCAAAAATAAAAATCCGCCCGGGGTATGGACGGATTCATGAGAAAATATATTTAACCGTGCTAAAGACTTACCTTTCCTTGTATCCCAGCCCACAGTCGATGATCATGCGGGCAGAAATATTGTCATGTGCCAGGGTAAACTGGTCGACAATTTCACGGATGATATCTTCACTTTATTATCAAAAGATTGTGACCCTTTGCTTTTCTGACTACATACGTCCTTCCTTTCAGAGTCCAGGAGCTTGTCCGCACTCCCATGGTTTGAGCCTTAGTTCGCTTAGACTATTTATCCACACCTTGAATTTTGTCTGAAATTTGAAAATCCGAAATAAAAGTAGGCTCTTAGCTGAGATGACAGCTTCTGTCTACCCTCCCTGTGATGTCTCGCATTTGTCCCCTGACTCAAAATCTTTCCACCGTTCACATTCTTGTGAATGCGACACAGCCCATATCGTCTGAAGCGGTAAATCCAACAGAACGATAAAACGCCTTTGTCTTTTCTCTGTTATTCGTCAGCAGTTCCATCTGATAAACATTCCGGTACTTGTCTATAACGGCTTTCAGTTGCTTGGTTCCAATCCCTTTTCTTTGGTATTTGGGCAGAACGATAATATCTTGCACAAACACAATGGTAAGACCATCGCCAATGGCACGAATGATTCCAAGCAGACTGTCACCGCCATATGCGGCTAGTACACATAGAGAATTGGCATAGGCTTCTTCAAGGATATCCTCTCTTTTAAGATAGTTCGTCCAGCCAACACTCTGATATAGATGCAGTATTTCTTCCAAGTAGAAGTGATCATAATACTTAATTTCCATACTTACCCCCTTTCCGACCTTCCATCCTGTACAAGATAAAAGGATTCTTTATACCAATGATAGTATGTTTTGGAAGATATAATAAATTGTCGGCCAGTAGCTCCTAAACCCTCAAATGAAAATGATGTACAAATTACGACCTGAACCCAATTTTTGACAACAAACACGCGCATTCAATATGTATCAAGACTGCCCTGATGATAACCATACATCAAGACGGGTAGCTTGACATTTCTCCTGCTATGGTTGTGTTCAAAGGAAATGGTGGCTTAAAATAGACATATAATATTTTGAAAAAGGAAAGAATAAAACTCCCTACACGCCGAAATTTAAGTATTTCTTATTCTTTTTATATTGCGATTCATCAAATGTCCCATCTCCTTCTTTTCACTCTGTGAATTCCATTCGATAAATATACATCTTTGCAATCTTGTCACAGAACTTTGCAAGAAAACGGTGGATGCCTTTGATATTCGGATCATCGAGCTGATAATAACCCTGCATATAGCTTTTTTTCGTCTTAAGCTTCACCTTAGGAGACCAGCCCTCAAGTTCAGATTCATCACTCACATAGAAAAGAGCCGATATATTGTTCATACCCATATTTTTCAGTGTGAATTTCATAAGCATGTCTCTTCCGAATTTACCAACTGCGTCAAAAACCAGTCTGCCGCTTGGAAATCTGTCTGCCATAGCAATGACCATTTTCTTGATCTGCAACGTAGTGAAATAGTGAAACACTCCGGCAGCATAAAACACAGCGCCTTCCTCAGCATTGATCTGATCCATCCACGAAAAATCATTCAGATTGCAGGCTATATTTTCTTCTCTTTCCTCAGCGGGCATGAGCTCACAACGGGATTTGATCACCTCTGGAAAATCAAGGTTATATATGTGACAGGTTCCGTTATCTGCGGTCCTTCCCGTCATGTTGAGTCCACAGCCGAGATTCACCACAGCCGCTTTGGGATGTTCCTTCAGATAGTCCGTAATCTCCCAGAGCATATCTTTTTCACGCATCGCTCCTTCCAGTGCACCAAACTGGTACATGACACATTTTTCCTTGCTCTTAAACTGTGAAAAGTCATAGTCGATACTTTCACAGATTTTCGCAGCGTATTCGTCTTGATACAGTGTCGGAAACTGCTCTGCGCAGAGCTTCCGCGCATACAACGGTAAAATAAGTGTTTCCTGTACACTACCTTTTTCGATATGAATTTTATCCATTGATAAACTCCTTTTTGTTACAATAATAAAACTATCGTATCTGAATAAGATATTCTCATTCTTTTCACTTGAGTATCTGCCTCGGCTCGGCACAAACGTTTTTCGTAAAATCTTATTTCGGATTCTTGTTCTGATCCCCTACAATCCAATAATCACAGATATCTCCACCTGATGCCAGCGTCTGCTCTCTATGAAGCACAGCCTTTCTCGCAGCACATGATAGATAATCCGTATTACAAGCAACTGGAAGCACATCAAGATAACCATTTTCTCTTGCGAATGTATTCATGGGACACCTTGTAAAGTAATAATAAAATCCATCTTTGTGAAGCGTTTCATCGAAATTAAAATCCCATGTCTTATTTTTATATTCCGGGTGACTGTCTACCCATTCCTGCCTTTTGTGAAGAAGACAGGAAAACTTTTTAAGATCCTCCGTTTTATTCAAATCTAAACCGCTTGTAAGCCTCTTTATGATTTTTCCGTTCATAAAATCCGCTGTGGCATCTATAAAATCATCGGGTTTAAAATTACCGGCTCTGCAAATGGCCATAAACACATAGCCCATGTAAATATTTCCTGCCATAGGATTGTCCTTACCGATGTCTTCCGTTTTTTCTATCATTTCTCTGTATACGGGCTTTGCCTTTTTCAAGCTTTCTTTTGTTGACTTTTCCCCAAATTTTCTAATCATAGGCTTTTTTAAGAAAAAGGTCAAAAATTTAAAATAGAAACTTTTATACTTCATTTAAATCAGCTCCTCACAAGTATATACTCGTTATATTTACCATCAAACTACCTATATACATTCATCTTCCTAATATTCCAACAATCAAAGCCTGAATCGCCGCAACAAACGGTATGATTAAAAACGGTGTAATTACAAAATGTTCCATGATTGCTAAATGCTTCATCCAATTGCCAAACTCATAATCAAGGTGTCCCTCTGTTCCGGGAATAACTACTTTATCCTTATATTTTCCTTGGTACAACAGGCAATCCAGTAGAAAGAAATCTCCTAAGTTTAACAGGCTCCACTGAATATATCCCATCCAAAAAAAATTCCAAAAGCCTAAAATGGTCGTATGGAAAAGACTTGTCGCTGAATATATAAAACAAATTCCACAAATTATAATTGTTATAACAAGATTTATTGTTTTTTCTTGTTTTGTCATTTGCTCGGGTGCGGCTTTCTGAATTGCCTTTGGATAAGAATCGAAAAAATATCTCGGGTTTATAAGCACCAAAGCAGCTACTGCGCCGTTAAAGATTGCAGCTATGGCTATCCCGTCTAAAATCGCTCGCATAATATCCATAAGTAAACCTCCATTCTTAGATTTTGATAACTCTTATCCCAACATCATTGTGATAATTTACTGTCATTGTGTTTTTTTACAATCTCCAGCTTGCAGCTCGCTCTCTTGCCTTTATAAATGCTGAATAAATTCCTTCTCTATTTATCAAATCGTTATGTTTGCCTTCTTGAACCAATTTACCGTCATCAATCACTAGTATCTGATCGGCTTTTTTTACAGTTGAAAGTCTGTGAGCTATCGAAACTACAGTGTGTCCTTTGGATAATTCCTCAATCGCGGCCAAAATTTCATATTCATTTTCAGGATCAACGGAGCTAGTCGCTTCATCTAAAAGAATAATAGGTGCATTTTTAAGT
>NZ_JBXXYC010000013.1:0-12668 GCF_057222035.1 Fenollaria sp.
ACATATGTTGTTTGACACCTTCTGGCGTTTCCATCCACTTTCCTTGTTTGTATAGTTCTACGCATTCTTTTTTGAATTCATAACTATATCGCATAAAAATACCCTCCTTACTGGTTTGTCCAGTAAAGAGGGTACATATCAAAATGAGTCCATTTTTTAATTTTTTTGCAATAAAATGTGTTATAACTTATAAGAAAGGATAGGTGTTTAGTATATGGATTTGTTAGATATGGTAAAAGGAAAAAAATTAGATGAAACAGGTGAAACAAAAAAATTATCAATTCGTGGCAAAGTTAATGACATGTATACTGTTTATGCCATACCATTAGAATATTTATATTATAATGATCAAAATGGTCGTATTAATACAGCTTATAAAAAATACAGTTCAACTAATGGTTTGTTAAGTCCAGAACCTGGGGATTCAGAATATAATATGATTTTTGAGAAATTTATCTACGAATCTAATGTACAAGCGATGAAAGAGACTAAGCAATCTATTCTTGACAAGTTACAACAAGAACCAGGCGTAGTTCTTCCAGATGGAAGAGTAATAGATGGCAATAGAAGACTTACTGCTTTAAGAATGATTGCACGAGAAAACAATGAGGATAGAAGTTTTAATGCAATAATTTTACCTTTGTATGTAAAATCTAAATATGATGAAAAAATAATAAAAGAGCTAGAGCTAGATTTACAGCTAGGTCGTGAAGAAAGAGTTAATTATGACCCGATTGATCGTATCTTTGATGTTTATAACACTATAGAAGTTGAAAAGTTAATGACTATTGATGAATATAAAAAAGCATCTGGAGCTAAAAATGCTAGAAGTATTAATAGAGATATAAGATTAGCAGAATTAATCAAAAAATTTATAGAAATAGTATCTCCAGGAGGAAATCCAATTGATAAATTTTATTTAGCAAGAGACTTAAAGCTTGATGGACCTATAGAAGAAATAGAAAATACTATATTTAAATTAAAATCAAAGGACAAAGAAGCTATAAAAGAGGCTGTTTTAGTATATTTGGTATCGTCTAAAGTAGGCGATGACCAAAACGATACAACACGTGTAATGAGAGATTTAAAGCAGAATGTGCTTCAAGACCATGACAGGTTACAATATTTTTTAAAAGCAGCTGATGAAAAAGTTGATGTTATTATGGATACATTTGAAAAATATCCGCTAAAATCAGCTAACGAGTTAAAAACTGTATTTAATCAAAATGCTGTGGCAAAAAAGAGCGTAGAGTCATTAGTAGAGTCTACAAAAAACATTGTCAATAAAGGAAAATATGTAAATGAAAGAACAAAAGCTTTGATAGAGCTAGGCAGTGTCAGGGACTCTTTATCAGATATTGATGCAGAGGATTTTTCAGAGCTAACACAAGATGAACGCATTCTAGCAAGAGATGTTATTAAAGATATCAATGATATTTTATATCGTCTAAATAAGGATATATAATTATGGCATTTTCTAATGATTTAAAGAAAAAAATTAAACCAGAGTATACTAGTAATTTAGTCGAAGAGTTTTATAGACCATTACTTAGAGAAGCTGAGCTATATCAGCGTGTTTCTGGCTACTTTAGTACGTCTGGTTTAGATTTATATTCAGATAGCTTAGAAGAGTTAGCAAAAAATGGCGGCAATTTAGAATTTATTATTTCAAAAGAAATAAGTAAGGAAGATTATGACAGAATAAAAGCAGGATACAATTTACTTGAAGAGATTAAACCATTAAAGCTAGCAGAAAGAAATGAAAGGCTTACACTTAAAACACAAGAGCAGCTTGGAAATTTAGCTTTTATGATTGCAATGGGAAGGGCAAGGATAAAAATTGCTCTTACTAATAAAGGAATTTTTCACGATAAGTTTGGAATCATTTCATCGGGTAATGAAAAAGTGTTTTTCAATGGATCTGTCAATGAAACAAAAAGTGGCATGAACATAAATTATGAAAGCATCAGCGTTGATACATCTTGGGATATTAGTGAAAATGTTCAGTTTAGAATAAAGTCTAATCAAGAAAGATTTGAGAGATTATGGAATGATGAAGAAGAGGGAGTAAAAGTTGTAGAAGTATCAGAAATAGCATATGAAGAAATTGCTAAATATCAATCTCAATCAACAATAGTTAATATTGATAGACTTAATGATAATGAGACAGGATATGATCAGCATCCAAATTCAATTATCTTTAAATTAATAGACGATACTGTAATAAGAGAGGATAAAACAGAAATACAATTAACGGCAAGTGACCGTAAATTAAGACCAGGCAGTGATATATCAATATTTTTCGAGGAAGATAATTCTACTATAAGTAAAGAAACAACATACAAAGATATAGAAAGAATTATTAGAGTTACTAAAGAAAGAGCTGAAAGAAAAGGCTTAGAAGTCATTGTGAGTAAGGCTGTATCAGAGTACTTACAACAATATAAATATTCAATAGAAAAATACAAGATATTAGGTGATGTTTATAAAGGTGAATTAGATGAGTTCCCTTACGATAAGAAAATATCGTACCAAGAATTTTCTGAAATTGTTCAATCAGAAGTAGCTAGACCACTTTATGAACTACATTTAAGGTCAGCTTATTTTATGTATGAAATGTCTAGAGCAGCAAACTTCTCTGTTCCTGGTGCAGGTAAAACAGCTATGCTATTGGGAGTCTTTGCTTATTTAAACAGAGTTAATGCTCCAGCTAATGAAAGGATAGATAGAATACTTGTCGTATCTCCTCTTAATGCATTTGATAGCTGGAAGAGAGAGTTTGAAGCCGTTTTTGGAAATAAAAAAATGCTTAGGTATATAGATTCGCAAACATCAGCAGATTTTAGCTATGATTTATCAGTTAATTGGGGAGTGAGCAACTTAGTGTTAGTAAACTATGAATCGCTACCTAAATATTTAACAAAACTAGAGCAAAACATTGATATAAACACAATGCTTGTTTTTGATGAGGTTCATAGAATAAAAAATCCTAGAGGCAAAAGAGCAGAAAAAGCTTTAGAGCTATCTAAAAAACCTAAGTTTAAATATGTATTAACAGGTACGCCTATTCCGAATACTTATCAAGATATTTATAACTTCCTTCATATATTGTATGGCAATGAGTATAATTCTTATTTTGGATGGGACTCTAATTTTCTTTATAATCCAAAAATAAGACAAATTAAAGAAATTAATAAAAAACTATATCCATTCTTTTGGAGAACGAATAAAAATGATTTAAATGTACCAAAAGCAGAAGATGACAATATCATAAGAGTGAATCCAAGCCAAGAACAATTGGCTTTAGCTGAATATATATATTCAAAAGAAGACTCAAGCTTGGCGCAATTAATTAGGCTAATTCAAGCTTCAACTAATCCATCACTTGTAAATAAAGCAATTGATTATAAAGAATTAATGGCGTATGACGATGATGGTGATGGAGATGATAATATATACTCTATTTCAGAGGCAGAGTTTAACTCTTTATTAAATGAAAGTAATCAAGACAACATAGATAATTCTTATTCAGATATAGACGTTGACAATATGGTTTCTCCGAAATTTACCGAGGGAATTAACTTGGTTCAAAAGCTAGTCAATGAAGGTAAAAAAGTTTTAGTTTGGGGAATTTTTATTGACACAATTTATAAAATAAGAGATGCATTAAGAGCAAAAGGCATTAAAGTTAATTTAGTATATGGTGGAACAAATAAATTAGAAAGAGCTGTTTTAATTGATGAGTTTAGGGACGGAGATGTTCAAGTTTTGGTGTCAAATCCACAAACTTTAGGCGAATCAATCTCGTTGCATCAAACAGTTCATGATGCGGTTTATTTTGAATATAATTTCAATTTGACATTTATGCTCCAATCAAGAGACAGAATTCATCGTTTGGGTCTGGATCATAATCAATATACAAGATATTACTATTTACAAACAGCAGCAGAGCCTTTTGAGAGTTATCGCCCTGGATATATTGATGAGAAAATATACAGACGATTAAAAGAGAAAGAAAGATTAATGTATGAAGCAATCGATGACAAGACTTTATCGATAGAGTATAGCGAAAACGAAATACTTGAGGCAATCAAAATTATTGATGAAGAAAGGCAAAGAATAAATAAAAACCATGAGTAATTCAAAAATAAAAGTTGTTGATCTATTTGCAGGTGTAGGAGGATTTCACCTTGGATTATCAAGAGCAAGCGAGCAATATGAAGTGGTTTGGGCTAATCAATATGAACCATCTAGAAAAAATCAGTTTGCTTATAATATATATAAAAAGAACTTTCCTCAAACGCTAATAAGCAATGAAGATATTACAAAAGTTAATAAAGACGAAATACCAGACATGGACTTATTAGTGGCAGGTTTTCCTTGTCAAGACTACTCAGTTGCAACGTCGGGTGCTAAAGGCATTGTCGGTAAAAAGGGTGTGCTTTGGTGGGAACTTCGCGATGTAATAAAGCGCAAGGAACCAAAATATTTATTATTTGAAAATGTAGATAGGCTCTTAGCCTCACCAGGAGTAAAAACAAAAAAGACTGGACGCGATTTTGGAATTATACTAAGAACATTATCAGATCTTGGATATGGAGTTTCTTGGAAAATGATAAATGCTGCGGATTATGGATATCCTCAGCGTAGAAGAAGAACTTTTATATTTGCATATAGAAATGAAAGTAATTTTTATGAGACTGTATCTAATATTGTAAAAAAAGATGATGATACAATAATCGAATTTATAAAAGATATGGCTCCACTATCAAGTACTATGAATAATGAGTCTGTATCTAATCTGACAAAAATTGACCTAAACACATTTAATAATTTAACAGAACTTTCAGATAAGTTTTTCTTTAAAAAAGGATTTAAAAAGACAGGGCTAATGATTGACGGTAAAGTATATATGGCTGATTATGTGCCTAATTGTAGGAAAGAATCTGTACTTAAAGATTTGCTAGTAGAAAATATAGAAGATGAGAAATTTTATTTGGACGAAGAAAAAATTGAAAGATTTAAGATACAGAAAAAAGGGTTCCGTGAGATAAAAAAATCACCTAAGGGATATGAATATAAATACGGTATGGGTAGCATGGAATTTCCAGATTCTATAGATAGACCAGCAAGAACAATAGTTACATCTGAGTCTACTGTCTCTAGAATGAGTCATGTAGTTAGAGATCCAGGCAATATGCATCTGAGAGTACTTTCACCTATAGAAACAGAGAGAATAAATACATTCCCAGATGATTGGACTAAACTTGATGGAGTATCAAATTCACACAGATACTTTACTATGGGCAATGCACTAGTAGTTGATTTAATCAAAGAAATTGGAGAGGAAATGCTAGATATAATCAATGCAGATTGATTTAAAGCAATTATATAATTAAAGGAGAATATATGGAAATTTTAAGAATTATACTACCCTTACTCATTGTCTGCGTAGTAGTTGTTTACATGATCTACACTGCTAAGAAAAGGCAAGGCGATGACAAGGACGAAGGAGAAGAAACTTACATGTCTGAGGGCATGAGCATAGGCATCTGCTTAGGTGTTGCTGTATCAACAGCGCTTGATGGTGAGCTTGCCATTGGCATATCTGTTGGCATGATGCTTGGCATGGCCATTGGCATGAGCATAAAAAAGAAATAAGTGAGGGGATTATATGCCATTTCTACTAGATTTATCTGGAATAGAATTTAAGCTTGATATACGCGGATACGATAAAAATTATGACAAAGCACCTGACAATGCTTGGTGTGAGTGCGACTTCTCTTTTAAGGCGAGTCCATGGCTTGACTACGAGATAAAAAATGATGAACTGCTCTTATCAAGTGAAGTGGACGAGCTTTCAAAACTATTGACTACGCATTTAAATGGTGAACTTTGTGAAGATATCGATTACTTTTGTTTGGAGTCAGACTTTGTTTTTAGATTTTGCCAAGAAAGAAATGTAGAAAAAGACAAGGATATATGCTTAGAGTGGCGTGTATATCTATGGCATGATTACTACACGGAAAATTTTATGACCTTTACATTGTTTAGAGAAGATATAGAAAAATTAAGAGATTATTTAATAAGTGTGATGAAGAAATAAATAAAATACGAAAGAGATAGGTGCCATGCCTATCTCTTTTTATGCAAATGGCGTTGAAATCATTATAAAATATTTATTAGCACAGGCTAATGTGGTATAATAAAGTAAAAGGAGTGATACTATGTTAATTATAGAGATAATCATTTTATGCGCAGTATTTTTCGCCCTATGCTTTTTAGGCACAGGAACAGACGAGAAAAACCTTAAGAGCTATGCCTCGTACCCAGATGAAGTGCAAAAGCACATCAGAGAAGTAGACGAGTACCAAGGCAAGTTCCATGAAGCTAATAAACTTGTCACATGGTTTGCAAATCTAGTAATATTTTTAGTTTTATTCATGATTTTCGGAGCCTTTATTCGTGAAAAAGATTTTTCGCAAAATTTTATAAATTTACTCATCTTAGGCGAGGCGCTAAACATCTTCGATTTAGTGGTCATAGACCTACTTTGGTGGAGAAATACAAAACGCATAAGACTAACGAAAATCCAAGAAAAAGCCTTGTACCAAAATCCGAAGAAACACATCGAAGCCTTTTTTAGAGCAATTCCAATGTATATAATCGTCGCAGCAGTTGATGGATATCTCTTGACACTGTTTTAAATAAAACCCAAGGAGCAATAAATGAAAATAAATAAAAAACACATTTTAATCGCCACAATCACCATAATCATAGTCCTTGCACTATTAGCCTTTGATGTGCGGCTAAAAATTGTTCAATACACTATCACTTCGGAAAAAATTAAAAAACCTATGCGCGTAGCACTAGTAACTGATCTTCACTCATGCAAATATGGCGCGGCCCAAAAAACGCTGATTGATGCGGTGGATAGAGAAAAGCCGGACATGATTCTTTTGGGCGGCGACATCTTTGACGACGAAATTCCTGATGACAACACGAAAATTTTTCTTAGTGCCATCGCGAAGAAATATCCGTGCTACTACGTTACTGGTAATCACGAGTACTGGAGCATGCGTGTGAACGAAATGCTTGACTGGCTTCGTGCGCATGGCATTGAGGACATCGGTGGCAAGACCATTCGCACGAGTGTTATTGGCAATGAAATCTGTCTATCTGGTCTTAACGACCCTGATGAGGCGCGCTACACAGGAGAGGGAGCTGGCATGAAGGCCGAGCTTGGACGCGCTATGAATGAAAGGGATGATACAGCTTTTACGATGCTACTAACCCATCGCCCGTCTTTTGTGAATTTGTATAAGGATGCCGGCTTTGATTTAGTTTTGGCAGGCCATGCTCATGGTGGTCAGTGGCGCATACCAGGCCTTTTGAATGGTGTCTTTGCGCCTGACGAAGGATTTTTCCCGAAATACGCTGGCGGTTTTTATCATTTTGATAATGGTGGGGAAATGATTGTTAGCAGGGGGCTGGCGAGAGAATCGACTAGGGTGCCGAGGATATTTAATAGACCGGAGCTGGTTATAATTGATCTAAAACCATAAATAAACAAAAATAAGGCTTGTAATCAAGTCTTATTTTTTATCTATTAAGTCCATCTATACAAAAGTGAGTAATTATAAGAACTTTTTATGTTACATTTGTGTTAAATATAGTTAAATGCTTGATTTTTATATGGGGGGGGTGTATAATGATTATATATGAGATTTTATAAAAATACTTAAGGAGGAAGAAAAATGGATAATTTTAAATCAAATTATTTAAAAAGAACACTCAGTTTAGTACTAGCAGTGATCATGATGATTACGCTTGTACCACTTGGTAGTTTTACAGCACTAGCTGCATCTACACCAGCAGATGCGACAACAAGTGCAACATACTACAGAAAAGCAAACTGGGAAAACAAAATTAAGGACAAGTCCCGTTGGCCTGTAGGCGACAAACAAAGACTTGTAAGAGTTACTACATCAGAACCACTAAAGATGAACGATGTAAACTACGACGGAGCATTTATTGATGCTAATGGTAGAACTGTTCTTAGACTTATTTATAGAGAAAGAGCAGCTGCTACTTCCGGAGTTTGGTATAGGGCCCTATTTAACTTTGGAGATCTAGACCAATACATCGACTACAACAAGTCCTATGTTGTAGGTAGAGATGGCGAAACAAAGTATGATTTAAAGCCATTTAACGACGGAAAGGAAAGACTCCTAGACATTGGTCTAGCTACTGGAGACAGGACTAACCAAAGAAAGAACCTACCAATCAACCTAGTATTAAAAGAAGGCTTAAGAACTAAAGACCTAGGTAATAAGAACTTCATAGTTCAAATGCGTATTACTAACAATGACAAGGCAGAAAAAATATATGCCTATGCGCCTGGTAAGTCTTCAATGGACTATTCATCTTATACAAAGACAACATCGGTATCACTTGAAGATAAAGTTGACTCTCTTTTCTTAAAGGGAGGTTCCCAAAGCGACAGTGAAAATGCTACCAACCAAGAATTTTTCATGTCTGAATTTATAGCTAATCCAGAAAAATATGATGATGCAAGTAATATCGGCATTATAAGAACTCAATACATGGGTCAGAGAAAAGGTACTGCAGCATCACCTACAGTAGAAGGTGAAAATATTGCCTTTGTTCAAGTCTTTGATGCAAAACTAGTTGATTTCTTAAAAGAAGAAGCTGATGGCACTATAGCCTACACAAACCTTCTAAAAGTAGATAGGACTGATTCAGGATATGGCCATGAAACAAAAATCAAAAAGACTGATATCAACTACGCAAATGGCGGCAAGCTAGCATATATTGTATTGGCACCGAAGGCCTTCCAAAAAGATGGTGTTACAAAGGTAGAAATACCTGCCCATGACCAATATACAATGCTTCAAGGTTTTTACTTCACTGCTATTGATTATCTGGTAGACAAGACTAAATTTGCAGAAAGCTTTACCAATACTCGTAAGCTAGACTACTCCATGATGTCCGGTTGGATGAATCCAAATATTAACGGATGGACGGTTTTTGAAAAAGAATATGAAAACGACTATAGAGTACCTGAAGGAGAATCTTACCTAATTGACGTAGGAACAAAACCTGCAAGTAACCAAATCATGATTCAAATTGGTGACGAAACAAGAGCTCTCTATAGAAAACCTCAAGGTTACTACAATGGCTACGTTACTGGCAAAAATGGTATTGACCAAATCGATGAATTTGCTAAAGGTGTATATGAATTTACACTTAGAGAAGGTGCTACTATTGAAAAAGGACAAAAGATAAGAATATTTGTACCTTATGTAGGAAATCACCCAGATACAGTTAACTTCTTAGAAGCAAACGACGGTACAGACTATAACAAGGGATCTGCCCAATTAAGATTGCAAAAAGATAGAAATATCAATATGCACCTTTACACAGACCTTCCTAGAGGAGCATCTTTTAAATTAAGATACACTCTAAAAGGTGGAACAGAAGAAAAATCACTAGATTTCACTACACCAAAAGCAGGTACATTCTGGCAATATAAAGATAACGACAAAGTTCTAACAGGTATACCTAATACATCCATCCTTTCTACAGGTGGTAATTTCTGGATTAACACAAAAAAATTAGAGCCAGGTAAGGACATCATCGTAGATGCCTATGACGAAAATGGTCAAAAGATAGAAGGCAAGACTTCATCCTTCAGATATTCTAAAGTTAACAAGGTAAGTGTAAACAAGGATATGACTTGGGTTGACCACTCAGACACTTCATCCATCTTATCGATCAACAAGTCACTTTACACTCCATATCAATTATTATTCACAAATGATTATGCAGATGGAACAGATGACTTCTATAAGGATCCAAGAGTATTGCCAGCCGACAATGCTAAGTTTAACACTGATACAACAAGCTTTATTGGTTATACAAAGTATGACGGCGGTAAAGTAAGAACTCTTTATGAAGAAGGAAAAGTTGGCAAATTTTATGCCAAAGTTGAAGCTGCCGAAGATGAATATACTGATAAGGGCGAATTAAAAACCAATAATAGTAAGAAGATTACTATTCCTAAGTCAGATATCTTCGATGCTCAATTTGCAGGAGACAACAAAGAATATAGGGCTTACGAATACGAGGTCGATCTAACAAAGATGCTTCCTTATCATTCAGAAGATAAAACTGAAACTAAGCTTGAACTTAAAAAGGACATGAAGTTTGTTTCAACAGCATCAGACGGATCATCACTTCCATCTGACCTATATGAAACAAGAGTTAGAGCAAGAGTATTGTTCGATGCAAATACTGGTAAATTAACTGAAAACGGCAAACAAGTTGATAAAGCTGTTAAGATAGTTCCAGATAACGTTAAGTTCTACGGTCAAGAAGGATACGCAGCTAATGGTTTTGAAGGAGCAAATGTTGAAGCAAACACTGGAGATAAATTCCCAGAAGCACCAAAACTAGATAATAAGAACTTCTTAGGCTGGGTTACTGAAGAAGGCAAGAAAGCACTAGGCGACAAGGCAGTTGTTGCGGCTGATGCTTTTGCCAAATTAAGCAAAGATCAAATCTTTACTAATGAAACACCTGTAACAAAACATTTGGTTGTCTATGCTATCTACTCAGAAGATGTAGCAGTTACCTTTGATGCGAACGAAGGTAAGTTTGGTGATGGCAAGGATACAACTTCAGTAAAAGTTGAAGGTGGAAATGTAACAAAACCAGCTGACCCAACAAGAGTTGGATATAAATTCTTAGGTTGGGCAGCAACAAAAGATGCAAAAGAAGCTGATGCTAACATCTTAAATAATGTAACAGCAGCGAAAACTGTATATGCAGTTTGGGAAAAGAATGCTAATGCAGAACTTACTTTAAATAATCCTGCAAAAACTCCAGTAGGAGATTTAAACGCACTAACATCTGGAGAAAAGGATGCAGTAATTGCGGCTATTATAAAAGCAAACCCAGATGCAAACTTAACAGCAGCAAATATTAAGGTTGAAAACGACGGTACTGCTACCGTAAGCAAAGACGGCAAGACCAAAGAGTTTAAACCATCAGAAACAGTGGAACAAAAAGAAGTTCAAAATAACTTCAACCCACCAAAAGAACCGGTTCTTGTAGGAAATACAAGTGGATTAACTACTGAAGAAAAAGATGAAGTTAAGAAAGCAGTAATAAAAGCAAATCCAGATAGAAACCTTAAAGACGATGATATTACTGTAGGAGACGATGGTAAAGTAACTATCAACCAAGATGGTAAGACAGGAGAAATCTCACCTGATAAGACAGTTAAGGCAAAGGACTCAGTTCTAAAATTAGTTAATCCAGAAATAACAGAAGTTAAGAATCCTAATGACCTTACTGAAGAAGAAAAGGATGCAGTAAAGAAAGCTGTTATTGCAAAGAATAAAGGCTTGACTGAAAATGACATCACAGTAGATTCTAAAGGTAACGTTAGTGTTAAGACCAATGCTGGAAAGACAGGAGAGATTCCTGCTGCAAAGACAGTTAAAGAAAAAGACTTATCTAAATTAAAGAATCCAGCAATAACGCCTGTAGCAGACGACAAGCTACTAGTAGAAAATGAAAAACAAGCAGTTAAAGATGCTATCAAGGCTGCTAACAAAGACTACGACCTACAAGATAATGAAATCACAGTAGATGAAACTGGTAGAGCAACCGTTACAAGAGGTGGATCTTCAAAAACATTTGAAGCAAAAGATACTGTTAAGAAGAACGAAAGCCTACTTGATGTTAAGGCACCAGCGAAGACAGAAGTTGCAAACATCAATGACCTTACAGAACCGGAACAAGAAGCAGTAGAAGCAGCTATCATTGCAGCCAACCCGGACCTTAAATTAACGAAACAAGAAGTAGTAATTAACGATGACGGATCTGCTGTTATTACAAGAGGTGACAAGAAGTATGCCCTTGCACAAAAAGATAATGTCGTTGAAAAATTAAAATACCCAGAAATAACTGAAGTTGCCAATCCGGCTAAACTTACTGAAAACGAAAAAGCTGATGTTGAAAGAGCGGTAAGAAAAGCTAATCCAAATCTTCCAGAGGGTACTAATGTTGTTGTAGGAAATGATGGTACAGTAACAGTAACTTATCCAACATCAGATGGTAGAAGTCCAGCAACAATACCAGCTAAAAATACAGTTGTAAAAAATAATACTAAAGATACAACAGCACCAGCAGCACCAACAGTAGAAGCAAACGACGATGGCAGCGTAACAGTAACACCACCTAAGGATGTAGACGTTAAATCCATGGATATAACATATACACCAGAAGGTGAAGGTACTACAGCAAAGACAATTACAGCAACAAAAGACGACTATGGCAATTGGTCACTACCAGCAGATAGCGGTCTAAAAATAGATCCAGCATCTGGCGTAGTAACAATCCCAGCAGACAAGGTAAAAGATGAAACTGATGTTACAGCTAAGGCAACAGATGAAGCTGGTAACATATCAACAAAAGAAGGTAAAGCAACAGCTAAGACACCAGAAACTGGCATCAAAGCACCAAAAACACCAGTAACAGTAGACAACTCAAAAGCATTGACAAAAGATGACAAAGACAAAGTTAAAAAAGCTGTTGAAGATGCAAATAAAGATGGTGAAGGCAAGAGCACATTACCA
>NZ_JBXXYC010000014.1:0-9755 GCF_057222035.1 Fenollaria sp.
ATGAACCTACCTAAATCAACATACTACTACGAATTAAGTAAAGTTGATCAAGTTGATCTAAGAAACAAAGAAATCAAAGAAAAGATACAAGAAATATTTACCTCAAACAAAGGTAGATACGGAGTAAGAAGAGTTCATCAAACGCTCTTAAGTAAAGGATATATAGTTAACCACAAAAGAGTTCAAAGACTTATGCACAATATGAATCTTCTAGGCAAGAGACCAAAAGAAAAATATCATTCATATATGGGAAGTGTTGGTAAAGTAGCTGGTAATATCATAAACAGAGACTTTACAGCAACTAGGCCATGTACTAAGTGGACTACAGATGTATCCCAATTTAACTTCACATGGGGTAAATGCTATCTATCACCAATATTAGATATGTATACAAACGAAATCATCTCATACGACTTATCCTTACATCCAACACTAGAGCAAGTATCAAGAATGCTTGATAAAGCATTTGAAAAGTTCCCATGCGTAAAAGGCTTAATCATGCACTCAGACCAAGGCTGGCAATATCAAAATAGCTACTACACAAAAGAACTAGAAAAACATCAAATAACGCAGTCAATGTCAAGAAAAGGAAACTGCTATGATAACTGCATTATGGAAACATTCTTTGGTAGACTAAAAACAGAGATGTATTATGGATGTGAGAGAGACTTTAAAACATTTGAAGAGTTTTCAAAAGCTATTGATGAATATATATACTACTATAATAACGAAAGAATTCAGAAGAAAACAAAATGGATGCCACCTACTTTGTATAGGTTAGCATCCATAGTGTAAACTAAATATTAATGTGTCCAGTTTTCTGGGTACACATCATTTTGTAAGTCCATTATACTATATTTATAAACAAAATTCCAACATGATTTATTAATTTAATCAGCTTTCATATTTTTTATTTTATCATTTTATCGGAACAATGTCCACCAATTCACTCTCTCGTCATATAATACTCATCGCAGAACTTATCCCACTTCTCTATGTATTCCTCATGATCAAGCAAAATCAAGTCTTTTGCTGCATATATATTTCTTTTTCTTGCTTCATCAAAGAAGTAGTCGAAGCCATCGAAGTCTTGGCTAATATAAGCGTAGACGTGCTTGAAGCCAAGGATATAAGCAAGGTAGAGGCGTGTGTGGCCGTCTAGGGATACGTATATATCATCGCGCTTCGCAACTGGTATGATCACGTCTTCTTCTCTCGTAACAAAGGTCCTTACTGCTTCTAATTTATCTCTATCGACAAAGAACTGTATTGGCTGAATTTTGTCTAGATCTAGCTTAAATAGCTCTAGGTCCTTGAACTGCTTCACAATTTTGCCGCTCTCATCATAAAATTTTATGATATGCTCTGCATTGAAGCGAAACTCGTCTATGAGCTCATCGAAATAAGTTTTATCGCCTATTATAATAGCCTCGCTCTGTGATATGATTTTAATCTCTATTGGCACTTTACCATCTGCAAGGTAGCAGCCGTGCTGATTAAGGGCTTCTTGACTAAAGCGATGGTCGTCGTATGTGTTGATTCTAGTTATGTTCATTAACTCACCACCTAATTTACTTGTTAAGTCTATTTTCTAAATATAATTTTATTTTATCATTTTATCGGAACAATGGCAAGGATATCGGAATGATGTATCTCATTTTGCGGAACGATTGACATGAATATAGTAAAGTAGTATAATAACATAAAGAATATTCATAGTATTTATTGGAGGCGTTTTATGTATAAATCTAGACGAATAATTGCTTTTCTTCTTTCTTTGATGCTTATAGTTTTAACATCTGCTGCTTGTGCGAATAATGATGAAGACCTCTACACAAAGGCTGAGCTTGAAGCGATGGATGCGCATGATTTGTATGAATTATTAAAAAAGAATGGTTTAGAAGCTGGCGCTGACATTAAGGAAATTCTTTCTGACAAGGAGCTGGAGGAGTACATCAAAGAGGATTTTGATTTGCTTATAGAGGGCGCTTGCTCAAGAAGTGATATGGCGTACAAAAATCTGGCTGATGAAGTGGAGAAAGTGTATAAAAAATTGATTAAGGAGTAGTTTTTACTTAGAAAGTGATATAAAAATGGCGATAGATTTTGATTCTATCGCCTCTTCGTTTTATTTTAATTAAATAATTTAAGTATAAAAATCGTAATTCCAACAATCAATAGAGTGACTGCTGCCCATAAAAAAACAACTATAATTTGTTGATATGGCCTTTTTGCTCTTTCTTCAATTTTTTGTATCTCGTCTAATCTTTTGCCTTCGGTGAAAGCTACAATCTCCTTGTATGTGTGAACATCATTGTTTTTCTTGATTTTCTCAATTTTTAGTGCAAAAAACATAGCGCAAGACATTAATGCAAAATATGGAATAAATCCATACAAGCCAATGAATTTAAGCATTGGTATCAATGAAATTATTGCTATTAAGAAAATAATCGCCACCATCCAAGAATAGAAGTTCAATTTTTTAACTTCTTCTGAATTAATTTCCTTTTTCATTTGTTCAAGATCTCCTTTAATTAAATTATCAATGGATATTTCAAAAATTTCACTTAGTAATACAATACTATTTATATCAGGATAATTTTTATTGTTTTCCCAATTCGAAATAGTTTGTCTCGTAACATATACTCTTTCTGCAAGTTCTTCCTGAGATAGACCTTTTTCATTTCTGTAATGTTTAATATGATTGCCAAGCTCCATAAAATCCATACCTCCTTTCATGATAATTATATTAGAGATCTTATATTATTTCTATCAAAGCTTCTTTACATTTGTATATTTTTTCTGTGTCAAAAGCTTTTTACATTCGCTATATTGCTGATTTTGTTGTGTTCTCTAGATTAAATTCATCACTTAAGCTCTCTCCTGCTTCTAGTATAGTGAACTGCTCATCCCACATGCCTGAGAACAGCTTTTCCAATAAATAGGTGCCGCCATCTACAAAGCCAAGCTTCGCATCGAGCCAAGCCGCATCTTCCTTGACGGTTTGAACGTAATCTGCTCTTCTACAGTCATTAATTTTTGTATCGATGATGTCGATCTCGTGGTAATACCTCTTCCAGTCCTCGTGGTAGCGCTTTTTCGTCTCTTCGTCCAAGTTTTGTGTAAGCTTATCAAAAATCGCGTGATAATTTTCTTTCATCGGATCTTTTTCGCGTACATATAGGTGGCCTGGCTCTTTTAAATTACTTTTTACTTCATCTGTATTTTGCAAAAGAAGCGAAACGCACTCATCTATCTTTGGCATAACAAGCCTACATGGAGCCTTGATGCCCTTCCACGATCCGCCGCAGTAACCCATCGCGACCAAAATCGTATCTATGTCCTTGTCCATTGTCATCAGCTTGTGGGTGATGTGATCACGCATCTCTTTTGGATCTCTATGATAAAGACGATTTAAATAAAATACTGGGTAATTCGTTTTAACTTTTCTTTGAGCCTCATCGATGTAGTCTTTTAATGATGAACACCCTAAAATTACTGTTTTTGACATAATGTCACTTCCCTTTAACCCAAGTACTTTACATATATCTGACAAGGGTTGTTCTCATCCCATAAATCTGGGAATACTTCTAATTCTTTATATCCGAGCGCTTTATAAAATTTATTCGTTATGTCGTAGTCATCGTAATGGCCAGACTGAACGGTTTTTACCTGTGTGTAAGTGTAGCCTAAGCTCTTTGCTAAGTCTTCATAGGCCTTATTTAGCTCTCTTCCAGCGCCATGATGATGGTATTTCTTCTTCACGCCCATGACAAAGATCTCTGAGCAGTCTGGGCTGCTCGCGCCAAGCACGATGAAGCCTACTAGCTCGTCATTATAAAAACTTGCTAGGAATGGCTTTTCTTGTGACTCTTGAATGTAATTTTCTGTGCTCTCGGGCAAGCCGAACCATTCTGGCAAATCATTAAGCACTTCTCTAGCGATATTTTCTTTTTCTTTTTTATCTATAATTTCTTTTACAATAAATTTCATGCTATAATTAGTCCATTAAATCCTTTCATCTGTAATTATATGCTCTACGCCATTTTATAAACATGTCTATTTATAGAATATTACCACTTTTGAATTTCTCCACTTATCTTAGATGCAAAGAGAATATTGTAGATATAAAGCTGGATAGTCAGCATAATCAATATAGTAATAGTCCACAGAATTACTGGCTCATAAAGGCTATATTTGCCTTTTGTCTGAAATTTTCCAACCAATGAATCGGAAAATGATCTACTAAGTAATTCATATACTCCATAACCTAGTACTGCTCCAAAAGTATTCGTAATCAAATCGTTTATATCTGTAGTCCCAAATCCAAACATTTGAATGAATTCTATAGAAAATGAAAATAGAAATCCAAGTAATAAAACTTTGGATAAGCTATTATATTGCTCATAGAGTAGTGGCAGAAAAATTCCTAATGGAAGAAACAAAATTACGTTTAAAATTGCATCTTTAGGTCCTCTAATCATATCTATAAAAGGTAGTAATGAAAATCTGGGTGAAAAATTTGCTTTTAAACAAACACCTGTCGCAGATAAAACTCCTACAAGATAAAAAGAAAATATAAAAGTCAAAATTATATGTCCTTTGCTTGGCGTATTGCCAAATGATTTTAATATTATAAAATATAATATTAGTAAGGCCATAATAGGCAGATATCCACTTATTACGTGATTGAAAATAAATTCTAAATCCATAAAAATTCCTTTCTATTTATTGTAAACAAGTTGTATCATGTTTTCTTTATCCTTATATTTCTTTTAATAATTTCAATGCCAAATACAATTTTCCAAGATCATGGTTGGCGCTATTAAGTCCCTCTACCTCATAAGAGCTCTCATTTAAGACATCTCCTGCTTCAAGAAAATTATAAAGCTCAAAGCCATAAAAATCACAAGCTGCTTGTACGCCTGCAAGCTCCATCTCTACTGCTATGCAGCCTTCTGACTTTCTCTTTGCGACAAGCCCGCGCGTCTCACGAAGCATAACGTCTGTGGTCCAGACCTTTCCCTT
Source organism: Fenollaria sp. (assembly GCF_057222035.1). Taxonomy (NCBI): domain Bacteria; kingdom Bacillati; phylum Bacillota; class Clostridia; order Eubacteriales; genus Fenollaria; species Fenollaria sp. Next base: position 5,029 of record NZ_JBXXYC010000014.1, read on the forward strand.
GGTATATGGAGCTTTTTCCTTGATAAAAAATTCTTCAAGCTTATCATGGTTTTTAATAGCAATATAGTCTGAAGGAGCGGCATAATAATAAGATGCTCCTTCGCCCCTGTAAGCCTCTGTGGGTATGATGTACTTGCCAAGAGTCTTTTCTTTGTCAAGGCTGCCGCAAGAGCCAAACATAATAAATTTATTCGCGCCTGTAAGCCAGTTGACTTCATTACATTGTGATGAAGCAAGTGCCGAGCCCATCATGCTAAGGTAGAAGGCAAATTCTTGACCTTCAAAATGGCTTTTATATATTGGTATTGAGCCATTCGGTGAGCCTACTTTAGCAATTTCTTGGCACTCAAAATTATCGAGTAAATATTCTACTATGCTTTTTGAAAATATTACCAAGCATTTATCTATTAAATTTTTCTTCTCGCCATAAAAATGTTCTAGGCTTATAATTGGCTCTGTATCTATATCGTAACTGTCTATTATCATAATTTACCTCTTTCGTTTACACTATACCATTTATATTAAATGGTGTTTTTATAATATTTATTAAATTATTGCCATCAAATACTGTAATTATTAGATTTATAGAATAATTTTAAACTTTAATATACTTAGTTGATCTTCCCTTGCCTACTTGCTTAATTAAGCCACTGTCTTTTAATTCTTTTAATGCCCTTTCTATAGTTCTTTGAGAAATATCTGGGCAAAGCACAACTATATCTGATTTAGATAATGGCTCTAAAGAATTTTCAAATATCTTCATTACTCTATCTGAAGAAGATAAAGATTTTTCTGATATTAGTTTAAATCTTTCATCGCATTCACTATATGCCTTATATATGACCGAAAGCATATATTTTATAAATGGCAAGTCGTTATTAGTTCCGTCATGCCAATTTTCACTTGAAGCTTGCAATTCTTCATAGTAAATATCTTTCGTCTCTTCGATAATCATTTCTAGTGAAATATATTTTCCTACAAAAAATCCATTTTTATAAAAAAGCAACAAAGTCAATAACCTTGACATTCTACCATTGCCATCAGCAAATGGATGTATAGCTAAAAAATCATGAATCACAGTTGGTATTAGTAATAATGGTGGAATTTTTAAGCTAAGGGCTTTATTGTATGCCTCAATCATTGCATCAATATACTTTTCTGTTTCAAAGGCTGATACAGGCTGAAATCTAACTTTTTTCTCGCCAAGGGAATTTACTTCAACAATGCTGTTATCCATTGTTTTAAATTTCCCTTTATGCCTTTCTCCAGAATAAGAATAAAGTTTATTGTGTAAGGTCAAAATATTATTTTTTGTAAATTCAATACTCTCATAGTTTTCATGAATGATGTCAAGAACTTCTCTGTAACCATATATCTCTTCTTCGTTTCTATTCTTAGGTTCGCTTTTTTTATTCATCAACTTTTCTAGTCTTGTATCATTTGTTGAAATACCTTCTATGGCATTAGATGATTTTGTAGACTGAATTTTAGCTACTTCTACCATTTTATCGAGAACATCAGAAAAATTAGCTACGTATAGCTCCTGTTTTCCCTTATATTCATAGATTTTTGATATTAAATCATACATTTTTGCTGGTATATTTAAATCTAACAGTTTTGAATAATCAAATTCTCTCATACAGCTTCACCACCTTCCTCGCCATTATATCACAAATGGCGTATATAAATCAATATTGGCGAGATTATTTTCGCCAATATGATTGATTTGGATATGATAAATCCAAAATGGCGAAATTAAAATACAAGCAAGCTTCGGTCGAAACAATTAATAATTATATTAAATGGTGCTTTTCACGATTACTTACGATTATTCTCATTAAAAATTTCATGATATAATTAGTCCACTAAACCCTTTCATCTGTAATTATATGCTCTACTCCATTATGCTCTGAGCTAAGATATTCTTTCATAAATGTTGGGTACGCCTCGCATTTATCAAGCTCATCTATCGGCACCCAATGCATTGTTTCTTTAGCACCTGACTCTGTAGTGCTTTGGCTTGTAAAATTTCTTTTTCCCATGGGCTTCATCATATAGTAGAATGTAAGCTCATGAAAGTCTACTCCTTTTAAGCCAGAGCTTCCGATGAAGAAGTTCTCATGTATCACGGCAAGGTGATCGACCTCGTAATTAAAACCTGTCTCTTCAAATACTTCTCTCTTGACGGCTTCTTCTGATGTCTCGCCCATGTGAACCGCTCCGCCAACCGAGTAGTAATAGTCGTCCTCATCATTTCTTGCAAGAAGCACGCAGCCCTCTTCGACTATGATGGCTGCCGCTCTATATCTAAATGCTTTTTTATCGTTAATAATAGCGCAATTATGCTCCATAGTTTTTCTCCTTTATATAATTTCTCATCTAAGATGCGTAACTTATGGTTCAAATGCAAACAGGTTTCCAAGCTGAATTGAAAATCCAAGTGATTTATACATTTGTATATCGCATTGTGCACAAGCAACAGTCATTGAACTTATAGCACTTGACTTATATGCAAATTGGACTAGCTGGCGTGCTATTCCTTTATGACGAAAATCAGGACATATGAAAAAATCTTCAAATATTCCACTTGGCATATAGTCAAAAGTTGAAAAACCAACTGTTATTGAACAGCAGCCTACCAATGCATCACCTTCCCATGCTCCAAAAAATAATATTTCCCCTTTGCTGATTGCATCTTTCAGACGTTTCTTGGATATATCATTCGGTATATCCTCTCCTATTTCTGCTTTATATTGCTTTTGAAGTTCCCACAAAAGATCTATGTGTGAAGCGTCTATTTCCTTATAATCCATTCATAACCTCCAGATAAACTCCTATTTGTTTAATAATTAAAGGAGATTGTTTGTTTACTTACATTTACTTCTGCTTCTACCCCAAAAGGAATTATACATCTTGGAGTTGAGTGTCCAATATTTATATTATAGACAATAGGTAAATCTTTATTAGTAATTTCTTCTAATAAAATAGATTTATACTCATCATAATAGACTTCATTTTGAGGTTTCCCTACTAGTATTCCCGACAATACATCAAACAAGCCGTAGTCTTTTAGAGCAAGTATCATTTTTCTATATAAATCTGGTTTTGTTTTTTCTTCACTTGATTCTATAAGTAAAATCTTATTCTCCCATGCCTCAAGGCTTGGAAATAAATTATATTTGTTACAAATTTCTACTGTATCTTCAAATCTAGAATTATCGAACATATCATATATTGATTCTATGCATCCGCCTAAAATTTTTCCACAAAATATAGGATTTCCTCTTAATAGCTCAAAACCAGTATTAGTATGACTTTTCATTTCTATGCCAATAGCTTTCTCGCTAAAATCTTCCCTTGCCTCATACCAAACTTCACTAGGGTGTATCTCTTTTATTTTCCCCGTTTTTATAAGTTCTAAAAAATATTTTTCTGTATAAGCTAACATATTATCAGATATTTCGCATACATCTGGCAAGAAAGCCTGACCATAAAATGTTTTTATGCCAAGCTTATTTAGCATAAAGTGATTTATTGTTGAGTCAGAAAAGCCTAAAAAAAGTTTTTCTTTAACAATATTTTTTAATCTATCTCCTTCGAACAGATAAGGCGCTAATCTATAAGTATCTTCTCCACCAATAGCACATAAAATCATATCAATAGTGTCATCTTCAAAAGCAAGTAGCAAATCATCTGCCCTAGCTTCTGGATGATTTTTTAAAAAATCAATGCCTTTCAGAGAATTAGGTAAAAACTCTATCTCTACACCTAGCTTATTTAATCTGTCTAATCCTATTTTTACTTCATGCTCAACAAAACTTTCCCCCAAAACACCACTAGATAAGCTAACAATTCCTATTTTCTTTATCATAATTTCCTCCCTATATTTTTTCAAATCTTATTTAATCAGCTTTCTTTTAAATACACTGCGGCCATCACTTTCTCCAAGAAATTCAAAATTATTTTTCATCGCAATTCGTTTGGAATTTTCCTGGTTCGGGGCACACTCAATAATCAAGTTTTTCCCTATCTCTAAGCTACGGTTTATAAATGCTTTTGTTAATTCATTGGCATATCCTTTCCCCCAGTATCTCTTATTGAGTATCCAACCAAGTTCGAAGGAGTCTTTGTTATACTCATGAAATATTACATATCCGATAAAATTCTTACTAAAATCTTCTACCGCATAGATCAAAGGAGGGTCAATCAGTGCAACACTATTTAAAAAATTCGCTGTTTTTTCCCATGAAAAAGGCGCTTCTATAAATTTCATGACATCTTCATCTGAAAGTAGATTATAGAGTTTCATTAGATCATCATTAGTAAATTTTCTTATCTTTAATCGCTCAGTAATCATACAGTCCCTGCCTCCCTTATATTCTTTCAAGTCTCACAACGCTCTCTCCCTACCCTACAATATCTGTACAAGTTTTATAGGTTTTATATCGTAGAAACTTATAACTTGCAATGCTCGATAAACTGATATTTGTTGATTCAAATTTTCACACCTACTAATACTTTAAATTCCTCTAAAACTACTAAATCATCGTCTTTTAATGCTTCATCTATTTCTTTTAGTTCATTGCTAAAAAAATCTATATGCACTTTTTTCCAATATTCTAATGTTCTGTTTCCTTCACCTTCTTTATATGCATGTTCAGACGATACCTCTTTAAACTGAACAATTTCAACTCTAATAGTTTCTATAAGAAATTGATATTCATCTT
>NZ_JBXXYC010000015.1:0-5794 GCF_057222035.1 Fenollaria sp.
ATGAACCTACCTAAATCAACATACTACTACGAATTAAGTAAAGTTGATCAAGTTGATCTAAGAAACAAAGAAATCAAAGAAAAGATACAAGAAATATTTACCTCAAACAAAGGTAGATACGGAGTAAGAAGAGTTCATCAAGCGCTTCTAAGTAAAGGATATATAGTCAACCATAAAAGAGTTCAAAGACTTATGCACAAGATGCAGCTTTTAGGTAAGAGACCAAAAGAAAAGTATCATTCATATATGGGTAACGTTGGCAAAGTAGCAAAGAATATCATAAATAGAGACTTCACAGCAACAAAGCCATGTACTAAGTGGACGACAGATGTATCCCAATTTAACTTTACATGGGGTAAATGCTACCTATCGCCAATACTAGATATGTACACAAACGAGATCATCTCATACGACTTATCATTACATCCAACACTAGAACAAGTATCAAGAATGCTTGATAAAGCATTTGAAAAGTTTCCATGCGTAGAAAGCTTAATCATGCACTCAGACCAAGGCTGGCAATATCAAAATAGCTACTACACAAAAGAACTAGAAAAACATCAAATAACGCAATCAATGTCGAGAAAAGGAAATTGCTACGATAACTGCATCATGGAAACATTTTTTGGTAGACTAAAAACAGAGATGTATTATGGATGTGAGAGAGAATTTAAAACATTTGAAGAGTTTTCAAAAGCAATTGATGAATATATATACTACTACAATAACGAAAGGATTCAGAAGAAAACAAAATGGATGCCACCTACTTTGTATAGGTTAGCATCCATGAATGTAAACTAAATATTAATGTGTCCAGTTTTCTGGGTACACATCACAATCGCTGTAAGCATTTTCTTTTTGCACTTTTATTTAAAAACGTAATTATAAACTATATTTATAAACTCATCTCTATTAACTTTTGCGTTCTTATCAATTGTCTTGCCATTAATATATCCTAAAGCATTCGCTAAGCTTAGATAAGCATTTTCTTCCTTTGTAAGCTTTGCCTTTGTGTTAATATTTTTGAATATATCTTTGCCAACAAGCTCTTCCATGCCTTTTAGCCTTATCATAAATTTTGCTAAATCCATATTTGTGATTTCTTTTTCTCTGTTTACTTCATTTGCTTTAATTACGCCTTCCCTTAGAGCCCTTTGGTAAGCATTGTCAATGATTTCGTCACTATCTCTTGAGCCAAATATATAAACAAAAGTTATAAAGTCTTTTTGCTTCAAGTTTTTCTCAGGCATTATCTCATCTTCGATATAAGCGTAGCCCATTTGTTTAAGAAGAATTGCCTTGTCTTTATATTTTGATTTATCAATGTCAGAGTAATTTTTTAATTCTTCATTTGATTTTGCAAGCTTACCACTTATTGCATCAATCTCAATCTTAGTATTCTTTGGCATATAAGTTAAAACTACACTTGACTTAGCTGGATCAGACTTATCTCTAATATATTGATAAGCTTCTTCATAATTAATTTCTTTTTTAATTACATCATAAGCTTCATCAATAGATTTTTTAGCTTTTTCGTATTTTATCGGCTTTCTATACCAAGCTCTTGAGTACTCATTTATTTCTTTCGTATCCTTAGAAACGCTTATGCTTATAGAGTTTTCTGGAATGTAGTAGCCGTCCATCACTCTTACAAAGTACACGGTATTATTTTCAGCCGCCATCAATTCTAAATCTTTTTCATCGATGTCAGATGCATTTTTCTTGATATAATCCAATGCAATTTTCTTTAATTCATCAGAGTTTAAATCTTTTTTGTCATTATCACCACTATCAAAATTATTATATGTGCTAAATCTTAAAATAGTTAAATCTTTAGCATCGAGTGAAATGTTATAGTAAGTCTTTTTCTCATCTTTGCCAATTTCCATATTGATGTTATAGACGTAGTCCTTAGAGATATAGTCTTGATTTAAATTAGATAAAGTCACTTTTGCTTTGCTAGCGTCCTTCACAAAAGTTTTTGCCTTTTTTAAGGCTTCAGCCTTAGTCTTTATGCCCTTAATCTTATCTATGCCTTTAACTTCGTACTCGCTAAGGCCGTCCATAGCCCCTTCTGCAGCAGCATCCTTAGTCATATAATTATTTAAAAATATAGGGTAGTCGTAGCGCTCATATTTTTTACTAGTCGAATTAACAAAGTAATTTGCATTTAGCTCGTTGCTATATATAGTTTTAAAAGTAATTCTTGGATCCTTCTTTTCGTCAATTACAAATTTAATCATAGGCTTTAAATATTTATTTTCTTTAAATATATTTATAGCCTCATCCATAGTTAAATTACTCTTAAGAGCATCAAATTCAGTTGTTTTTGAAAAATCAAATCCATGATTATAGTTTAATGAGTATCTTTTAACGCTCTTGTCAACGTAATTAATGGTGATGGATGCGCCGTCACCTATAACGCGTCTATCGCCTACATATCTATCAAAGTTAAAAATATATGCGTTATCGTCTATATAGTTTTGATAAGAGCTTTCATTTAGCTTAAGGCTCTTAGCATTTACTGGGTCAATCTTTTTAATCGTGTCAATGGCATATTTTTTCAAAGCTTCATACGAGTAATTTGGTTTAAGCGTTTCATATTTTTTGTTCTCATATTTATTATAGTTAGTGATGTGCATGTCATTTGATATGCTTACATTAAGATCACTTGAGCCATCCTTCTTAGACCATGATAAATTGTATATAGTGCCGTAATCGTCGTCACTTGAGCTATTGACTTCAAAATTGTCATAAACATCTTTGATATTAAATACTTCTTTTGCTTTTAAAACTAATTTTTCCATCGTCTTGTCGTCCACCTTGTTTAGATTTTTTTCTTGAGCTAATGAATTTACTGGCAATGCGCACAAAAGCATAAACATAGCGAGCATCGCAGCAATCACATTTATCTTTTTAAGCATAATATCATCTCCTTTGTATATATTATACCACTTTAGCAGAGGTGGATAACAATTTTAACAAAATTGTAACTATTTTGATAAAGTCTTTAAAATTTATAGCTTTAAAAATAAACTTGTGATATAATTATTACAAGAGGTGATTAAATGAAACACGATTTAGTCTTAGTAATAGATTTCGGCGGACAGTATAAGCAATTGATCGCAAGACGAGTTAGAGAAAACAATATTTACTCAGAAATAATTCCTTATACTAAAAGCATTGAAGAAATAAAAGCAAAGGACCCTAAGGCAATTATCTTTACAGGCGGACCGAACTCAGCCTACCTTGACGATTCACCATCGATATCAAAGGAAATATTTGATTTAGGCATACCTATCTTAGGTATTTGTTATGGCGACCAATTAACAGCGCATTTATTAGGCGGCGAAGTAAAGAAGGGCTCCGAGAAGAATAGGGAATATGGCAAGACCATCTGCCATTACAAAGAGTCAAAATTATTTAAAGGCGTTGAAAGCGGTCAAGTTTGGATGAGCCACACTGACTACATATCCAAATTGCCAGAAGGCTTTAAGTGCATCGCATCGACAGATAATTGCCCTATCGCAGCGATGGAAAATGAAGAAAAAAAGATTTACGCAGTACAATTCCACCCAGAAGTAAAACACTCAATCGATGGCGACAAGATGATTAGAAACTTCCTTTATGACATAGCAGGTCTTAAGGGAGATTGGACGAGCGAAAATTTCATTGAAAATAAAGTTAAAGAGATTAGAGAAAAAGTTGGCGATAAAAAAGCACTACTAGCACTATCTGGAGGCGTTGACTCATCAGTAGCCGCAGTCCTTATGCACAAGGCAATAGGCGACAAGCTTACATGTATCTTCGTTGACCATGGTCTACTTAGAAAAGATGAGGGAGACCAAGTCGAAGAGATATTTAAGAACAGGTTTAAGATCAACTTCATTAGAGTTAACGCTCAAAAGAGATACTTAGATAAATTAGCTGGCGTATCAGAACCAGAAAAGAAGAGAAAGATAATTGGTGAAGAATTTATCAGAGTATTTGAAGAAGAAGCAAAAAAACTTGGTAAGATTGATTACCTTGTTCAAGGAACTATATATCCAGACGTAGTTGAATCAGGTACAAATGGTTCAGCAGTTATCAAGAGTCATCACAACGTAGGCGGTCTACCAGATGACATAGGCTTCGAGGGACTTATTGAGCCACTAAGAGAGCTATTTAAAGACGAAGTAAGAGCCATAGGACTTGAGCTTGGCCTAGATGAAGACCTTATCTATAGACATCCGTTCCCAGGACCAGGCCTTGCAATCAGAGTCATAGGCGAAATAACAGAGCAAAAACTAAACATACTTCGTGAAGCAGACGCCATCTATATAGACGAATTAAAGAAAAACGGCCTATATAGAAAGATTTGGCAAGCCTTTGCCGCACTACCAGACATAAAGACAGTAGGAGTTATGGGCGACGAAAGAACATACGACTACGTATGCGCACTAAGAGCCGTAACAAGTACAGACGGTATGACAGCAGAATTTTATCCGATAGATATGGATATACTTGCGAAAATTTCGAATAGAATCATAAATGAGGTAAAAGGAATAAATAGAGTGGTTTATGATATTACTTCTAAGCCACCAGGAACAATTGAGTGGGAGTAATCGCAAAATTTTCTAAAATGGCTTGATTACAAGCTATATAGAGAATGAAAAATGGCTACTGGTACTCAAATGGTACTGGAAGTAAAAAAGAATAAATTGAATAATAGTTCCAAGTGGTTTACATTTGGACAAAAAATTGAGACTTTGAATTAGTTTGTGTATATAAACTCCTCCTGATTAGATAATCATAATCAGGAGGAATTTTTATGGCAAGAAAAAGACCAGAAATAAGACTAAACAAAATATCAAAAATTTATATTAAACCAACACCATAAATAAAATTTATCATCACAAAAAATGGAAAGTTTACTTGACATTTACTCTAAAAAGAATTATAATATATGTAAAGTTAACTTGTCATTTGATGGGAGGTAATTAAATGTGAAAAATAGACTTGAAGAAATTAGAAAAAGTCAAGGAATTACTCAAGAAGAACTGGCAAATATCCTTGAAGTGTCAAGGCAGACCATCGGTTCTCTAGAGAATGGAAGGTATAATCCTTCAATTATTTTAGCTTTTAAAATTGCTAAATTTTTTAAATTGACAATTGAAGATATTTTTATTTATGAGGAGGAAGAAAATGAATAGAAACAAAAGCATCTTAAAAGATTGGATTTTAGTATTTTTTGGAGTAGCACTGGTTTTAACGGGATTCTATCTTCACAAAAGCATCGATAGTGTAAATAAGACAGTCCTCGCTATTCCGTATTTATTTATCGGTATTGGATGTGGAGTTTTCGGACATTTCATGGGAAATATAATTAAATATTTCTCTACAAAAAATAACAAAGAGTTAATAAGACAGCTTGAAATTGATAAGAAGGACGAAAGAAACGTATTGATTGCAGAAAAATCAAAGGCAAAGGCCTACGACTTAATGACCTATCTCTTTGCAGCCATGCTTATTATGTTTTCATTGATGGGTGTTGATGAGTTACAAATAATAATACTAGTTGCAATCTATCTTTCTATACAAATATATGCAGTATTTTGGCATTCTAAATTTGAAAAAGAAATGTAAAAAAATTAGACCGTAGCTTCAAGCTGCGGTCTTTTTGTATTAGAAAACCCCCAGTTAGACTGGGGGTTCAGTTTAGCTTTAGCGGTGATAAACAAACAAAAAACCTCCCTATTTGATATAATATAATTGTAATCTGTCAATTGCAATATAAAATCAAATAAGGGAGGAA
>NZ_JBXXYC010000016.1:0-4498 GCF_057222035.1 Fenollaria sp.
AATACCAGCCAGTAAGGCAATGATTTCCTCTTTTGTATATTTATCATTAAGAAGTTTTACATCTAATACTTTAAACTCACCAGTTGTTAAAGTACCCGTTTTATCTAAAATCATCACATCTGCATCTTGAGCTATTTCTAACGCTTGGCGGTCTTTTACTAGTAAGCCACGGCTAGCTCCTAAGCTTGTGCTACCGGCGGTTACCAATGGAATAGCAAGACCCAATGCGTGCGGACAAGCAATAACTAATGTAGTAATAGTAAATATAACTGCCGTTGGCACATCTTTTATAACCATCCACACTACAAAAGCAATTAGCGCGACAATAACAGCAATATAGAAGAGCCATCCTGCAACCTTTTGCGCAATATTTTCTGCCCTGGAAGGCTGACTTTGAGCTTGGCTGATTAAATCCTGTACTTGAGATATAAAGGACTTATCACCTGTCTCAAGCACTTTAATATAAAGAACCCCTTCTCCATTTGTTGAGCCTCCGATTACTTCATCGCCAGGACCTTTTTTAACTGCTTTTGATTCTCCAGTTAGAAGAGCTTCATTTAAACGTGATTCGCCACGCTCGATAATCCCGTCTGCTGGCACATTTTCTCCGGCTTGAACACGAATTAAATCACCTATCTGTAAGTCAGCAACTGGTCGTGTTTCAATTGAATCGTCTTCTAATACAACGTGAGCATCTTTCGGCACTAATTTAGCCAATTCTGCTTGTGCGTCTCCTGCTTCTCCAATAGCTTTCATCTCAATCCAGTGACCTAATAGCATGATTAATAGTAATGAAGCAAATTCAAAGAAAAAGTCCATCACGTGTTCACCCGTTACGTAGGTAATGATCACAGCATAAATACTGTATAAATATGAAACACTTAAACCTAAAGAAACGAGTGCCATCATTCCAGGTTCTTTTTGTTTAAATTCGTCAACTGCACCTTGATAGAATGGACGTCCACCATAAATAATTAATATAGTAGATAAAATAGCTACTACAATATCAGAATATGGAAAAGTAAACTGGAATGGTAGTTCAAATCCATACATAGGGGATAAGAGCATAATAATTATTCCTAGTGGCAATGACTTTAAGAAAAGTTCCTTAAAGTTACCGTGATGATGATGCTCATGCCCACCGTGCCCGCTGTGATCATGCCCAGCATGATGTTCTTGATGTTGATCCTTATGGTCTCCATGTTCTTCCGTGCTTACGTGCTCATGTTTTGAATGATCCATGTCGCCATGATTATGGTGACTATGGGACGAATATCTGTTGTCATTATTCATTTTAAATTCCTCCTTATGTTTAATGATGATGTAAATGACACTTGCATTGTCCTTTTGGACAATTGCAATCCACTTCTTCTACTGCGAAAGATTTTTTCATCTCTAATATTTTTTCTAGTCGATCTATATCATCGAAGCTTAAGACATGATCTTCAATGATGCTTCCTATTACATTTCCGACTTTCTTATTGCAAATACGGCTAAAAATATCTTCTGCATAATCTCTTATGGCTTCCTTCTCTTCAATATTGGCAGTGTAAATAAACTTTCTACCTTCTTGCTCTGTATTTAGTACGCCTTTTTCAACTAATCGACCTAAGATAGTTTTGATAGTGGATTGTGTCCAGTCCATTTTTTCTTTCAATACAGAGATGACTTTTTTACTAGTTACTCGATCATTTGACCAAACTACACGCATGACTTCCCATTCAGCATCTGTGATATAAGTATTAAGTTCTATTGTGCTAATTTTCCTCTCCTCCTTGTTGTCTACAAATGTAAACGAGTATACTCAAAACAATTATACTATCGTAAACGAAATATGTCAAGTCTTTTTAATAAATGTAATCAACGATTATAGCTTTTTATCTCTCCACTTCTATCCCATAATAATTTTCATAGTTTTTCCTATACTGAACAAGGTCAGAAAATTGTTTTTTATTTAAAGAATACTCTTGCATAAGGGTGTTCTTTTTTGTAATTGCCATACTAATCACCATAACTTTCTTTTGATTTATTAAGAAGTAGGGAATGGATCTGCCATATTTCTCTTGATAATTTTTCTATTTCTTTGTACATCGATTCAATTTCATTCTTATAAATAACACCAGTTATATTAGTTGCTTTTACAATCTGGTTTATATTATTTGTTACATTTGAAAGTGACCATTGGAGATTTCTAAATAAAATAATCCTCATAATATGTACACAAAAAGACCGTAGCTTGAAACTACGGCCTAAATTTTTGTCCAAATGTAAACCACTTGGAACTATTACTTAGTTCATTCTTTTTGATTACATTACAATTTGAGTGCCAGTAACTATTTTTTTTCTTTGTAGCTTGAGTCCTTGTGCTCCGCCAAATTTCGCTGGAAAATTTGATGAGAAAGGCGATGTGCAGAATTTTTGCGAGTGAGTCGTATATGAAATACGTCGCAACGAGCAAAATCTTTTCTATCAGCACCAAAACCCATTTATTTAAATTTGTGAGATAAAAATGAATTATTTCACGAAGCGGAGAATGTTTAGGAGTGAGTCGTATATAAAATACGTCGCAACGAGCAAAAATTCGAAACAAGCCTTTATCGCAAATTTAACGCGAAATTTTATTCCCACTCTTCATTATCAATCATACGCTGTATCTAAAAGCATTTAAATCAAGCCATTTTATTTTTATAAATATTAATAAATCCGCTTAATTATACCACATTTTATTATTTTTATACCCATTCCAGTACCAGTACCAGACATTTATTCACACTTAATCAATTCTAATACAAGTGATACTAACGATAGCATTCTAAAATATAAATATTCGATAAAAGAACTATTTGGTAATTTCTTTTGTGTTGTTTCTGAATGTCTTATATTGTATGAATTACCAATTTCTGTTAATTCAATAAATTCTTTATTTATTAGTTCTTCAATTTCTTCTTGATTACTTGAAATCTTTTTTATAATTTTATCTACGGAAGATTTTTTATTTGCACACTCTAAAGTCTTAAGTCGTTCAAACGCATCCCATATTTTTTCAAGTCCTATTTTCTTTTCTCTAGATCCTTTTTTACTAATATATATTTTAGACTCAAGAATCAAATTTTTTAATTCTTCTTCTGCTGAAGATGTTGTACATAAATTTAGCAATTCTTTTGAATCATTACTAATGTTATTTCCTTCAATTTCTAATTCATCCTCATTCATTAATACCCATGTTAATAATGCGGCTTTTAATTTTTTTAATTCTGGCCTGTAATCATATTCTTCTCCAAGTAATGCTGCTTTTCCTTCAACTTTAATAACTGAAATTATCTTTGGTAAAATTAGTACATATTTCGTACTCAAACTATTCCACAAATCTTGAGAACCGTTTCTATGCTCTAATTGTTGTTCAATTACTTCTATATCAGCTTGTATAATACTAAACACTTTATTTTTTTTCATATTTATCACCTAGCTATATCTAATTTCATATCGTTAATTTTTTGATCTAAATATATTATAATATCTTTCATAGATAGTTTTTTTAGAGCTTGCATTAAATTTTCCATAAATGTAAAGTCAATTTCTCCATTTTTATCTACTGGAAATTTGATATATTTATTTTTAACTACATCCCAACCACCTAATTTGTTTTTATATGAATATATAGGCAAATCAGTAACTTTATTTATACAAGATACAAAAAACAAATAAACATTAGGGCTTAAATTTTTATTTTTATCTTTCCATTCAATAGCATAGGCATCTGACAATACTGAAAATTCTCTAGACTGATAGTACGATCTATATACATCGCTATTAGATGGGATAGAAATAACATTTTTTATTATAGTGGCACCTGTCTTAGGTGCAAAATAATTTAAGCCTTGATTCATAAAGCTTGAAGTTAAAACGGGAAGAATATACTCTCCTGTAGGTTCTTTAGGCAATTTCTTTGCTTTATATGGTAATTTCTTTGTTTTTACTCTTTCAAAATAATCTCCTATTTTAAGTTCTTGCCACTTAACTTTCTTTAAATTATCTATTGCACTTATTTCTACATCCTTTAGTTTATAATCTTTTAATCCTGTAACATTTAGATAAGCTTCTAGCTCGGAGAAACGCTGAGCTTCCAGTTCGGCGACAAAGGATTCTATAAACTCAAAATCTATTTCATTGTTTTTTTGAGGAAGTAAAATTTGTGAATTCAAAAAAGTGTCATTTACATCTCTAACTAAAACATTTAATAAAATTGGTTTTAATGAATTTAAAGCTGTTGTAAAAAATGGTACAGTACTACTTTTTACATTAAATAGCGGGATTATTTTTCTTACAAATTGACCAGCATACCATTGTTTTTTTCTATAAACAAAGTATAAATTTCTAATTATCTTTTTATATTTTCTTAAATGCTCGTAAAGCCTTATTCTATGTGCTTTCGAGTATTTTTACTGTAGGAAGATACTTCACGTTTCTTTGCATATTTCCTCATGTCTTAGCTGTCAGA
>NZ_JBXXYC010000017.1:0-1546 GCF_057222035.1 Fenollaria sp.
TCCTGAGCCAGGATCAAACTCTCGATTAAATGGTTTATTTAATCCCAAGTTAACCTTGGCTCTTAAATTCGAAATTATTTATCAATAAAAAAATTGATTGGTTTAAATCGTTCTTTTCACTTTTATTCAGTTTTGCTTGCCATCTGTCTTTCCAGATGACTTATCCATTCTACCATTTATTTTTTACTTTGTCAAGGGTTTTTTTAAAGTTTTTTAAAAAATTTTAAAGTTTTTTGTAAATATTTTTACTTTTTATTTACAATCCGCCCCATGTAGTTGTCAAGTAAATTGCTTTACACAAATTTTTTATTCGTCTACATACTTCAATTGCTTTTTCTTTTTTCATGTGCTATAATTTTCTTGGTGATTATATGAAATTTATTGATTTAAACTCTATGAGTGATGAAGAAAGAATCCCTTATATAAAGGAAGTCTTTTCAGGTAAATACACTGAGGCATCAAAAAAGCATCCTGATATCCTTAGTCTTATTAAATTAAATAACAATTCAAGGCCAAACCCATTAAATGAGATTGCTCTTGAAGGTGTTTGGGGACTGAATTTGATTCTTAAGTACAATAAGAAGCTTAATTACTTGGTCATCTGTCCTGAGTACATAAAAACTGCTGAGGCGCAAAGCCTTGTTGCTGAAGCGTTTGAAAGAGATGCCAAGCTTTATTTCGTCTCTAAGAAAACTTTTGACTACTTAAGTGAGGAGAAGAACCCTCAAGGCATAATCACGGTCTTCTTTATGAATGAAGGCAGCTTCAAATCCATTGACCCAGCTAAGCCTCTTGTTGTGCTTGACGGTCTTGAGATTCATGGCAATATCGGCACTATACTTAGAACGCTTGATGCGCTTGCCATCTATGATGTTGTCTTTATCAATAGAAAGGTCAGAATCAATCACCCGAAACTTGTTCGCTCCTCTCTGGGTAGCTTTCTTAATATGAATATTATTGATACTAGTTTCGATGAACTTTATTCTTATCTAATGGATAATGGCTATACCATTTACTTAACTGATACTGATGCCAAGGACATTTACATGGATACTGAATATAATGACAAGGCTTGTTTTGTGATTGGTAGCGAAAAATATGGCATATCGCTTCCTTGGTACGAAAAGCAATATGAGATGATTAAGATACCGATGAATGGTGACTGTGACAGCTTAAATGTATCGATTGCTACGTCAATAATTCTCTATGATTACATGATGCGTTATAAAAGATAAATTATCGTATAAAAAAAGACGATAGAGTTTAATTATCTATCATCTCTTGCGTTTCTATTTAATTATTTAGCTCGACAAACTGGGATTTGTTTTAGTTATCTCCCATTTTCTTTAATTCCATATGTAATACACAAGCAAATACTATCTCAATAATACATGCCGCAACAGCAACCGTTGTGCCGTTAAATGCACATCCTAAAATCAAAGAAATCATCGGAATGGAAATTGCAGCAACTGTATATCCCTTTGATTGATACAACCATGAATAGGGAAATAAATGTGCTCCAAACACCATAGCGTATACCATAATC